>JBAXOU010000042.1:0-18335 GCA_037133115.1 Planctomycetota bacterium
GACGGCGAGTGAGGCGTTTCACCGGTGATTTTCGAGCGTGCGCGAGGCTCGGGGCTGCCCATACCACGTCGCCGGACGCTTGCTTCGGCCTTCCAGGCCTTCGCGCGCTCGATGCTGACTCCCGGGTACGGGCCGCTCCTCGCTGCCTCTCGTAGCACAGGTTGTCAACCTGTGTGTCTTCCCGCTTCGCATCGTCCCCGGTTGCGGTGGCCCTCCAACGCGCGAGGATCAAGTGTGACCCGTATGAGACGCGGTGCCTGATTGCGGTTCGTCCCACGCCTTACGGCGTTGGGCTTAGACGGGGGCAGTGAGAGCCGACCGGCCGTAAGGCCGCGGACACATCACGTTGGACGCGGCGAACTCAGCTCTTCTTGATCCACCAGTGGTTTTGCTTCATGTCCTTGGCGGGGCACTTCGCGAACGCCGGTGGGTGGTCGCCCTGATACTGCTGGTGGCAGTAGTTGCATTCCCAGAGGTGCGTGGCCGCGAGCGAGATGCCCGTGAAGGTTGCCACGGCGGTGAGCGAGACGGAAGCGACGACGAGGCTTCGGAGGATCTGACGACGCGGGCTCATGGCTGGTGCTCCTTGGCGAGGTGAAGCCCCGGAACTCTCGAACGGAGTTGTCTCCCGGAGCAAGGGGGTGCGAATCCCCCTGTCGAAGGAGAGTCTATCACGACCCGTGGGATGGGAACACGGCCCGACGCCGCCGGCTATGGAATTGCCGGGGCCCACTCGCTGGTGAGATGGTGCACGATGCCGGCAATGGCGGCTTGCCGCTTGCTCGACTTGGTGGGCACGATCGTGCATTCGGCCAGCGACGCGGTGAGCGTCCGATTCTTCACCAGCTCGAGCACCCTGGCGAACCGCTCTTCGTTGGTCACCAGCAGGGTGCCGTGGACGAAGAGCATCGTGGGGTTGCACACGTTGATCACCGCGGCAATCGCGATCGCGAGATATTCGCTGGCCGTGCTGACCTCGTGCTCGTACTCCGCAGGCCGTTCGTCGAGAGCCGTAGCTACCTCGTTGAACGACCGGGAGATGCCGTCTTTTTCCGAGATGAGTCGCACGAGCGCTGCGTCGGTGGCCAGCGTCTCGAGGCAGCCATGGTTTCCGCAGCCACAGCGGACCCCATTCGGGTTGACCGTGATGTGCCCCAACTCGCCTGCCATGCCGCTGCGGCCGCCGAGCAGACGCCCGGAGCACATCACCCCCATCCCCAAGCCGATGCTGACGTCGAGCAGGGCGAAGTCGTTGAGTGAGCGGGCCACACCGTACATCGACTCGCTGAGGCAGAGCCCATCGATCTCCTGGAAGAGAATGGCCTTCACGGCCAGCCGCGCCTCCAGATCCCGGGCGGGATTTCGTTTGTCGAGCACATGGAGGTTGGGGGAGAAGACAATTTCCCCGAGCCGGTCGTTGACGAGCCCGGGCGCGCAGACGCCGATGCCATGCACCCGGCCTGGGATGACGTCGAGCAGTTCGTGGCAATGCGATTCGAGGGCGTCGATCAGGGCATCGTAGTCGGTGGGAGTGGCGAACCGCCTTGTCCGCGCTTCCGTCACCACGCCGTCAAATCCGGCAGACACCACGCAGCACACGTGCGTATCGATGGAAATGCCAATGACAGCGGCGGACTCGACCGCCATCCGCACGAGCTTGCCAGGCCGTCCGAGCAGCTGTTCCGGAGGGTCGATCTCCTCGATAAAGCCTCGCGTGAGCAGCGAATCGACGGCCTTCGAGACCGTTGGGGCGGTCAGTCCCGACACGCGGGCGAGCGCGGCTCGCGACAACGGGCCCTTTTGCTGGATCACCTCCAGGAGGCGCCGTTCGTTGATTCGGCGGAGGAGTTTGGACTCGACCCGATTCGTGCTGGTGACGGGCATGAGCATGTGTGCCGATGGTGAGACGAGGAGTAGCGGGAACGAATCCACCGCGGAGACGACGTATACATTGTAGACTAAACTATGATTAGGAAATGGGGGTTATTTCCACCGTCATCGCTGGGTGTCGGAAAGCCGCTCCGCCGGGACTTTTGCGCTTTCGGCGCCGGTGGGCGCTGGTGCGACGAGGCCACGGATGCGAAGCCCGCGGTAGCCGGCGGTTGTCCACTGCATCTGTCGAAAGCCGATCCGGCCGTCACCGAGCACGGGACCGTACTGCCGGCCGTCATCCGTGAAGTCGATGATGACCCGGCCATCCACCGAAAGTTGCACGTGGGCGTCGTCTTTGATCAGCCGCACGCCGTGAACCTCCTGCGACCCTGGCGCGATGCCGGGCGGCCCGTTGGCCACGAGGTGGAAGCCGGCATTGCGCCGCATGTTGGAGGTGATGCGGCCGGGCTGGTTGGGCGTGTTGGCGGCGTACGAGATGTGGTAGCAGTCGATGGCGCCACGGGTGTATTGCGTGAAGGCGCCCGTCCGCTTCGGCAGCTCGGGGCTGAAGATATCCTCCCCGTGCTGGCCTGCCGCGGCGAAGAACACGATGCACAAGCCCTGCGGCGACCGCAGCTGGATCTCCCAGTCGGCGACGAACCGGTCGGGCACCTCGGCCGGGCACCAGTGGACGATGTGACCCTCGGGGCCGGTGGGCCGCTGCGACGACATCACCATCCAGCCATCGTCAAAGGCGACCGCGCCCGGCCCCTCCATCCGCCAGCCCGGCGTTGCTGCGGCATCGGCGAGCGATGACTCGTAGGCCACGTTGCCAAGCCGGTCGTCCACGTCGAGCGGAGCCGGCGGGTTTTCGACGACGCCGAAGAGTTCGGCGTGCCTGCCACGGAGGGCCGCCGGCACCCGCTCCAGCGCCTCGGCTGGTTCGAGATACCGCGGTTCGGCGGAGGCGAGCGAGACGGCGATCGGCCCCGTGCCGAGCTGGGCTTCTGTTGCCTCGACCGGCGTCCACGTCGGGAGTGCCGTGCCGGGTACGCGGAGCGGCGTACCGTTGACGTAGCCGGTGAATCGACCCGCAGGGGCGTCCCAGGTGAACTGCACGAAGTACTCATCGGGCCCCGGCAGCGCCGGCAGCTCTACCTCGAGGCCCTCCGCGGCCACCGCCTTGTCCCACTGCCACCGCAGCGAGCAGACGGTGGGCGACTGCTCGAAGCCGCACGTGGCCACGCCGGGGAGTTCGAGCAACTCGCACGCGACTTTCCGTGCCGACGGGCCGGTGCGATAGGCCTCGGATGTTCGCAGCCGAAACGCCACCGTTCCCTGCGGACCAAGAGGCGTCTTGAATCGTAGGTCGGCGTTATTTGGGAGCGGGTGGGCGACGCGAGCTTCGGCCTCGGGCCGGCGAATGAAGCCCTTGTCGCCCCAGAGGAAGAGCCGCCGATAGAGATCGGTCGGGGCCGTGTCGTATTCCTCCACGATGATCCGCGCATCGGGGGCGGCCGCGTGCACGAAGGCGCTGACGTGGTAGCCCTTGTCGGCCGCGGAGATCACGACCGCGTCTTTCTCCCAGGTCAGGCCGCCGTCGGCCGACTTCCACCAGGAGACCTCGCCGCCGCCTCCGTCGCGAGGGCCTTCGAGCAGGAGGCGGATCGAGGTGGGCGATTCGACGACCATGTCGCCGTCCTGGGTGCCGGGCTTCGTGGAGACGGCCGTCGGCTCCTGCCAGGCGTTGCCGAGCCAGCGGGTGTATCGCACCGATCCCGCCGAATGCCGGTAGAAGATGTGGGGTGCGCCCGTCTCGTCCACGTGGCACACGCCGTGGTTGACCTTCGTCTCGCCGGAGTTGTGGATGAGCGTCAGGTCGTCGGCCGCCTCCTTCGTCACCGGGACGGGCAACTCCCGGCCGGCGGCGTTCTGCCAGGTGCCGTCGCCGCAGTTCATCTTCATGTGGTAGACGTTCAGCCGCTGCTTGTTGTGGCCGACCGCCAGGCAGGGGTGGTAGATGTACATGCAGACGATCGTGTCGCCCTTGCCGCGGTTGAACCACGCATACCATGAGTCGCGGACGTTGGGGTCGTCGCGCTGGGCCTTGAACTTCAGGACGGAGACCGGCGGCGCGAACGTCCGGCAGTTGTCGGACGACTTCTGATAGACCCAGTCGCTGCAGTGCGATCCGTGCCGGTAGAAGAGGTAGATGTCGCCGTCGTCCATCTTCACGAACTGGCTGTAGGTGCCGAACGGGGGAATGTTGTCGAGGATCTCCCACTCGGAGATGTCGCCCGGCCGCTTCGTGACGGCGTGCATCTGCCGCCCCGATCCGGGCGTGCCGAAGTCGTTGCGGCCCAGCAGCGGCGACCCGCCGTGCCCCCCAAACACGACGTGCACGTAGCCGTCGTGATCCACGAGGAGTGCCGGCCGGCCGTGATTGTCCACCTCGCTGCGGTCGGTCGGCTGAGGATCATCTCCGAGGGCGCTCACGCCGGCCCTGAAGGGGCCGGTCCAGCGGGCGGTCGCGTGGTCGTAGGCACAGACGTAGGGGTCTTCGTGTGGGCCCTGATAGGCGACGAAGGTTTTGCCGTCGGCATGCTCGGCGCATGGATGCTGGAGGTTGCTTACGGAGTTGTCGAAGCCATTGTCGGTGAAGTAGTCGACGTCGGCGGCGACCGCCGCCGCGGCGAGGAGGATCGTGTGCAGAACGGCCGCCAGGAAGATCATCGAATCAACGCGCCTTCGCGGCATGGGCATTCTCATCGGGTGCATGGGAGAAGGAAGTGTCGGTAGGAGGGGGAACGTTCGTCTTCGATCGTGGTGTGACGGTTCCGTCATGGTGAAGCGGTGCCTCTCTCGGCGGCGCCATCGAACCACAGCGGAGCGATCATCTCGGCGTCCATGCGTTCCCATGCGGCGACGAGTTCGCGGACTTTTTCCGGATGCGTGGTCGCCAGGTTCCGCGTCTCGCCGATGTCATCGCGAAGGTTGTAGAGCTCGGCATCGCGGGCGTCGGCCCGGCCGTCGCGAGGTTCACCGTCCACACCGCCACCGGGGGCTTTCACGAGCTTCCAGTCGCCCTGCCGCAGCGCCAGTTGGGGGCCAAACCTCCAGTAGAGCGTGTCGTGTGGGGCGCGGTCGCTCTGCCCAGTCACCGAGGGCAGGAGGTTCACCCCGTCGATCGCGGCGTCGGCGGGCAGGGGGATGCCGGCGGCCGCCAGGGCCGTGGGCAGGATGTCGAGCTGGATCACTGGCCGATCCTCGACGAGGCCCGCGGGGATGTGCCCCTTCCACTGCATGAGGAACGGCACGCGAATCCCACCCTCCCACGTCTGCGACTTGAACCCGCGGAGAGGTCCGTTGCCGGAGGTGATCGACGGCGTGGGGCCGCCGTTGTCGCTGAGAAACACAATGAGGGTGTCGTTCTCGAGCCCGCGTTCCCGCACTGTGGCGAGCACCGTGCCGATGGCGTCGTCCATCGCCGACAGCATCGCAGCGAACGCCTGCCGCTTCGGGTTGGCGATCGCGGCGAACCGTTCGAGCCGCTCGGGTGTTGCCTGCAGCGGTGCATGAACGGCGTTGAAGGCCAGGTAGCAGAGCCAGGGCTGCGCCGCGTTTCGCCCGATGAACTCGGCCGCCTCGCGGCCGAACGCGTCGGTCGTGTAGTCGAGCTGGCTGACGGGTGTGGTGCCGCGGAGGATCGGGTTGGTCGAATCTTTTGCCGCGTCGAGGAAGTCGTGCATGCCACCGAGGAACCCGAAAAACTCGCCAAAGCCTCGGCGGCAGGGATGGAAGGGCGGGGCGTAGCCGAGGTGCGACTTGCCAAACCAGCCAGTCGCATAACCCGCGGCCTGGAAGTGGTCGCCGAGCGTTCGCTCCGACAAGGGAAGGCCCACCGTGGGAGGCGTGCGGCTGGCGGGACCGGGGTTGAACTCGTGCCCGAACCGTTGCTGGTAGCGGCCCGTGAGCAGGCCCGCCCGCGTGGGGCTGCAGTAAGGCCCACTGACATACCCGCTGGTGAACCGCACGCCGTGGGCTGCGAGGGAGTCGATGTGGGGCGTGGGGACGTCGCGGGTGTAGCCCTGACAGCCGAGTTCGCCGTAGCCGAGATCGTCGGCGAGGATCACGAGCACATTCGGCGGCCGGGTGGCGTCGCGGTCGCGGACTGCGGAAAGCACCCGCTTCATCTCGGCGACCCGATCGGGATGATCGGCGGCACGGTTCATCTTTTCGCTCGGGTCGTCGCGGAGGTTGAAGAGTTCATCCTGGCGCGGGGCGTCGGGGGCGTGCTTGGGGGCTTTCTTCCGCGGACGCGGCTCGAACGGCGGGGCCCCGACCCGCTCGATCAGCTTCCAGTCGCCCATTCGCAGGGCGTAGGTCGCGTCGGCCCCCTGCATCACCACGTGATCGCGGACCGGCGGACCGGGCTCGGCCTCCGTGAAAGCCCGCAGCACGCTGACACTGTCTTCCGCGCCGCGCGGCGGCCGGCCGACGCCGAGGATGTCGGCCAGCGTCGCGAACACGTCCACCAACCCAATCACCTGTTCGCTCACGGTGCCCGCGGGCACGTGGCCGGGCCAGCGAACGAGGAATGGCTCACGAAAGCCCCCCTCGTAGATGCTGTGCTTGCCGGCCCGGAGCGGTCCATTGACCGCGAGACCGGCCTCGATGGCGCCGGCGACGTTGCGGCTGTCGGGATCGGCGACGCCGCCATTGTCGCTGGTGAACACGACGAGCGTGTCGTCGGCGATCCCGAGCCGATCGAGCGTGTCGAGCAGTTGGCCCACGCTCCAGTCGAGTTCCTCGATGAAGTCGCCGAAGGGGCCGTAGCGGCTGGCGTTGAACCGCGGGTTGGGGGCGATCGGACCATGCACCGCGTTCGCGGCGAAGTAGACGAAGAACGGCTCTTCGCGGTTAGCTTCGATCCAGTCGGTGGCCTTCGCGGTGAGGTTTTCCATGATGTGGTCCACCTCGAACTGCTGCTCGAGCCCGCTGGTGCCTTGGGGAGTGACGACCACGGAATCGCCGGGCACACGGCCGAGCAGTTCCTCGTTCTCGATGAAGCCGTGGGGACCGTTGTTTGGATTCGCTGCCAGCCCATAGAAGTGGTCGAAGCCCACGGCTCGCGGGCCCGGCGCGAGCGGGCGGTTCCAGTCGATGGTGGCCACGCCCTCCTGCAGGCCGAGATGCCACTTCCCGAACGCCGCGGTGCGGTAGCCCTGGCCCTTGCAGAGCGAGGCGAGCGTGGGGCGATCGGGCTCGATGTGCAGCGGGCCGTCGGGGCGGAGCACCTCGCCGTCCTTCACGCTGGTCCGCCAGTAATAACGCCCGGTCAAAAGGCCGTAGCGGGTTGGCGAGCAGACCGACCCGGGGGCGTAGGCGCTTGTGAACCTTCGGCCTTCGCGGGCGAGCCGGTCGATGTTCGGGGTCTTCAGACCTTCCGCCCCGCAGCAGGCGAGGCTCCCCCAGCCGAGGTCATCGGCCAGGATGACCACGATGTTGGGCCGGCACGCCGCCGGCACATCAGCCCTCGTTGCGGTCGAGGCAGCGTACGCACCAATCACACAGGCCAGAGCGGTGAAGAGCCGACGGAGACAGGAGGATCGCATGCGAGCGGCGTCCGAGACACGGGGCGTTTTGAGCCCGCTGCGGCTGGGACGACTACGGGAAGCTGACCGAGTTGCCGTCTTTGATCGCAATCAGGTACTCGAGCACGCTGTCCACGGCATCGTTTGGATCTTTGTTGCCACTTGGGTTGATGAAGTGGTCGATGTTGTCGGAGATGAATCGAGTCGAGCTGTCGAACGCGACTGCATTGACACCTCCGCCGAGGTGGAGGCTGCTCAACGCGCGGTGAGTGCGGCTGGCGGTGGGATCGTTGATGGGCCGCGCCGGGGCGAACGACGTCGGCTGAACCCAGCTCGCGTCACCGTTGACGGTGCCACCTGCCCCGGCCCAGTTGCCGGCGTAAATCCCCACCGACCCCTGCATGTAGCCGGCGGGATACATCCAGACCCGCTCGCTGAGGGCGATCGACTTGCTCGTTCCGTCGGAGATGTCTTTCACCTTCGTTTTGGAATCAAGGAAGAAGCCACCAATCTTGGGGTCCGTGCCCGACGTGAATATGCCATTCCCAAAAGCCGACACAGCTCGGTGCGCCGCGACGTAGTTGGACAGACCCCCGTTGAGGATGTACTCGCCAGAGTCTCCATTGCTACCTGTCTGCGATACGTCCCACGTTTCCGGTCCCCTGTCTTCCGGGCAGCGGAAAGCCTTGAGTGCTGTCCCAAGCAGCGGCTGATTCGTGGCGTCTTTGGCCGGGCCACCCGAGGTGGGATTGAGGCCGGAATACAACGCCGACTCCTCGATAAACGGCAGGATGAGCGCTCCCCACGAATAGGCGCCCGTCAGGGGCTTTGAACGGCCGTTCGACGTGGCGCCGGGAGGAAAATTCTTGCGGGAGTTCTCGTAGGTCAGCAGGCCCTGGCCGAGGGTCCGCAGGTTGTTCATGCACTGCATCCGCCGGGCCGAACCACGGGCTGATTGGACCGCGGGAAGGAGGAGGCCGATGAGCGTGCCGATGATGGCAATCACCACCAGCAACTCGACCAACGTAAACCCGCGGCCGCGAACCGGCGACCGGACGAAAAACGAACCCGCGAACGAAAATCGACGGCTCATGTCAGCACCTCCTGAAGCGTGCCTCGGCACCCACCCCGCGAGAAAACTAAGACTCCTTTACTATACGCGGGGTTTTATTTTTGTGCAACGCGTTTTTCAGCGCCTTTCTGGCGCCCCCGCAGAAGGACTGGCCCCGACCACGCAGCAGGAGTTGTCTGTCCCCACTCACGACTTGGGCCGCACCCAGATGTTGCGGTATCGCACCTGGCAGCCGTGTTCCTGGAGGTGTAGCGGACCCCGGGGCCGTTCCTCGGGTTGCGGGCCCGCCGGCGTGATCACAGGCACCTCGACGTCGTCCTGCACGAGGATCCCGTTGTGGCGGACCGTCATGCGGGCGTTCGCCACCTTCTTGCCGTCGGCGAACTTCGGCGCCGTGAAATCGATGTCGTAGGTCTGCCACTCCAGTGGGGGCAGGGCCGCATTGGCGAGCGGCGCCGCGATGGAATAGAGGCCGCCGCATTCGTTGTCTTTGCCCTCGAGGCCGAAGCTGTCGAGCATCTGCACCTCGTAGCAGCCCTGCACGTAGGCCCCGCTGTTGCCGCGGTTCTGACCGCGATCCAACGGCTGGTAGGGGAGGCGAAACTCGATGTGCCAGATCGCGTCGCCGAAAGTCTCCTTCGTGGTCACGCCTTGCATCAACAGGCCGTCGTCCGTGACGTGGCTGTCCACGAGGGTCTCGGCCTCGTTCACGGGTCCTGGGCCGTCAAAGATCACGATCGCTCCCTCCGGCGGCTTTTGGCCGAGCGTGGGGCTCGTTCGCGGCTTCTTCGGGAGCCGCGTCCACTCCGTTCCGTCGTCGTGGAAGACCACGATCGCACCGTCCTTGATCACGCCCGTCCGCGGGCTTCCGGTCCAGTCAGTCCCCTCGATCTTCACCGGGGCGTCCGCGGCGTCGCCCGTGCGAGCAGCGGTGCCGGTGAAGCGGTCGGTTCCCGTCCAGCCAAGGCCGGGCAGCCCGCCCGGATAGGCCACCACGTCAAACGTGCCGTCGCCCAGCGCGATCACCCGCGCAGCGACCGGCGCCGTCTGCCCATTCACATCGATGCTGCCGGCATACTCGCCCTGGATGGCGAAGTCGCGGTCCACCTTCGCCGGATCGGTGTAGACGGGGTTTTTTTCATCGGCGGCACGCGCTGACTCAAGAGGGAGCGAGGTTGCGCCGGCGGCCATCGCGGTGCCGATCAGCATGGCCGATACGCGAACGCGAGCATGGAGCGGCGCGGGGAATCGCAGCGAGACTGGCATCAGGGGAATCTCCAGGAAGAGATCGCGAACAATGAAGGGGATCGTGGAATACTACCGGGAGCATCCAATCGTTGACCACCGTGCGGGGCGATTTGGGGATGGTGGTGTGTAAGCCGACCGGCCGTGAGGCCGCGGGCGCACCGCGCTGGATGCGGAGTCTGGTGGCGGTTCGTCCCACGCCTTACGGCGTTGGGCTTGGACGGGGGCAGTGTGAGCCGTAGGAGTGGTCCGCTCAGGCGATGATCTCGCGGATCGGATGGCCATGGACGTCGGTGAGGCGGTAGTCGCGGCCGCTGGAGCGGTAGGTCAGTTCCTCGTGGTCGACACCGAGCAGGTGCAGCACCGTGGCCCAGAGGTCGTAGACGGTGCAGATGTTTTCCACAGCGTGATAGCCGAACTCATCGGTGGCGCCGTGGATCGTACCCGCCTTCACGCCGCCGCCGGCCAGCCAGACACTGAACCCGTACGGATTGTGGTCGCGGCCATCGGCCCCCTGCGAGAAAGGCGTCCGCCCAAACTCACCGGCCCAGACCACGAGCGTCGAATCGAGCAGCCCCCGAGCCCGGAGGTCGGCGATCAGCGCTGCGATCGGCTGATCGACTTGCTCCGCCATCGCGGCGTGCCCCGTGTGCAGGCCACCGTGCTGATCCCAGGGGTTGGCCGATCCCCCGCCGTTGCCGCCCAGGCAGGAGAGTTCGACAAACCGCACGCCCCGCTCCACCAGCCGTCGCGCCAGCAGGCACTGGCGGCCGTAGTCAGCCGTGCCGGGCGACTTCGAGTCGAGGCCATACGCCGATTTCGTGGCTGCGGTCTCCCCCGAGATGTCGCAGAGAGTAGGCACCTCCGCCTGCATGCGGAAGGCGGTTTCGGCATTGTGAATCGCCGCTTCGATCGTGGCGTCGCGGTCGGCCTCGGCCAGAAAATCGCGGTCGAAGCCAGCCACGAAGTCGAGCCGCCGCCGCTGGGCGGCCGCAGCGCCGCGCGGCCGGATGTTGGCGATCGCCTCGGGGGCGTCGGCCTTGAGGATCGAGGCCTGGTGCTGGCCGGGCAGGAAGGCGTTGCTGTACATGCCCACGCCCCCGTGCGGCGGCTCGGCCTTGCCGCTCTGGAGCACGACGTAGCCGGGCATGTCGGCGTTGTCACTTCCCAGACCGTAGGAGGCCCACGCCCCGGCGCTCGGGAATCCCAGGAAGGGAAACCCGGTGTGCATGATGTAGTTGCCCTGCGCGTGCTCGTTGACGGTGGTGGTCATCGACCGCACGATGGCCAGTTCGTCTACGACGCCGCCGATGTGTGGAAACATCGTGCTCACCGGGATGCCGCTCTCCCCCCACGGCCGAAACTCGAAGGGGCTGGCCATGATGTTGCCGTTGTTGTTGAACTGCGTCCGCTCCACCTTCATCGGCATCGGCTTGCCGTTGTGGGCCGCCAGTCGCGGCTTGGGGTCGAACGAATCGACCTGCGACACACCCCCCGACATGAAGCAGAAGATCACGTTCTTCGCTCTGGCCTGATGGTGCGTCCGACGCAGGGCCGCATTGGCGGGCAGGAGTGGGCCTTCGATGGCGGTCGCGGCACGGCCTTCCTGGCCCAGCAGGGCCGCCAGCGCCACGCCGCCAAACCCCGTCGAGCAGGTCTCGAGCAGCTTTCGTCGGGAGATGCCTCGCGCGGTGAGCCCCGCGGGAGCTTTCGCCATCTGTCGGTTGATGAATCGCGACATCGATCGTTTCGGGGAAAACCCGCCTCCGACATCCACCCGCTACCGCAGGTAGATGAACTCCTTGAATAGAAAGATCGCCCGGCCAACGTCCGTCCACGCTGCCAGCCGCGGATCGGAAAGTGCTGGCTCCCCTGTGGAATCGGTGACCGCCGCCGCCTCGTCACGCCGCGTCTGGAGCTGCGCTCGCCACTCCTCGACCCGCTGCTGGTCGGCGGGTGGGAGGCTGCCGAGAAGTTCGTCGTCGGAAACGGTCTCGGCCATGGTGACGAGGTAGTGGGCGCGGACACTCTGCTCGTCGAGCGGCTGGTCGTAGAGGGCGGCCGAAAGGATCACGCCCGACAGCATGCGGCCGGGCATCGCCGGCAGGTGGCGCACGCCAAATGACACCTCGCTCTGCCCGGCGACAAACTCCACGGGGGCGCGGGCGTCGGCCACGTAGGCATTGCCGTAGGGTTCGCCATTGCGGTAGCCGCGGACCGTGCCGTCGGCGTGGTACGCCACGGCCAGATGCACGGGCCGCGCCGTTTCCGTTTCGCGTGGTCCCCCGAACGGCTTCGTCCGCACGAACTGGTCGCTCCCCGCCAGCCACTCGCCCGGCGCCTGCTCGGCATAGACGATCGCGTCAAACGTCGCGCCGCCACCGGTTTGGATCGACATGACGCCGCCCCCGCGCTGATCGAGAGACGCGAGTTTCACCCAGGCGACGAGCGTCTTCTCGCGGAGTGAGCGGGTCAGCGGAGCCGTGACCGCATAGCCCTTGCCGTTGAGCACGAGCCCTCCCTTGCGGAGTTTGGCACCGTCGTGGAGGGTGACCGGCATCCCGCCGACCGTGTCTTCGAGACCCTTGCTGAAATCCCAGCGGCTCATCGGCTCTGGCGGCGTGGCGCCAGCGTTCTCGGGGGCATGCGTTGCCACGAAGCGGGTGCGAGCCGGAGCGAGCACGTCGGCGATGCTTCGCGACAGCACGTCCTCTTTCTCACGGATCGCCGCCAGGCGGGCCGCAAGGGCGACTGTCTCCTGCTCGGTGCTCTCGAGCAGCGTCCGCGTGCGGGAGAGTTCCTCCAGCGACGCCGGCCGGCCGAGCGCCGCGACGAACATCCGCTGGAGCCGTTCGTCGTCGGTCCCGAGCGACGTGTCGGCCAGGATTCCGCCGGCCCAGGCACGCGCGAGTTCGGTGACGCGGCCGTCGTTGAGCAGATAGAGCGTCTGGGCAGGCACATTGGTGACGTCGCGGCGGCCCACGGAACTAGCGGGCTCAGGGAAGTCGAAGGCCCGCAGCAGTGGATCCATCGCGTTGCGGGCCACGCGGACGTACACGCTGCGGCGGCGGCTGTCGCCGGGGTGCATCACGCCCAGCAGGTTGCGGTCGAGCGTATTCGAGACGGCGAGCAGGTTGTCGCGGACGGATTCCGCCTCCAGGCGGCGGACGAAGGCGTGCGACAGCAGGGCATTCTCGGGATCGACCGCGCGGGCCTGGTCGCTGGCCTGTGAGTCGAGCCGCCAGACACGGGACGTGAGGACGGAGCGAATCAGGGTCTTCAACGACCAGCCATTCGACTCAAAAGAGCGTGCGAGGTGATCGAGGAGCGCCGGATGCGTTGGCTTCGGACCGAGGTGGCCGAGGTTGTCGGGAGTGGCAGCCAAGCCGCGGCCGAAGAGGTGGTGCCAGACGCGGTTGACGATCACCCGCCTGGTCAGCGGATTGTCGGGCCGCAGGAGATCGTCGGCGAGTTTCAGCCGGCCGCTGTCGGCCGCCTCGTAGGGCGTGGCATCGATCACGGAGAGAAAGCCGCGGGGCACGGGCTGACCCGGCTTCTTGTGGTCGCCACGGGGCAAGAGCGGCTGGTCGCCGCCGACGGTCTCCGCCATGCCCGGCACCCGCTCGGCCGGCACGATCTCCGCTTCCAGCCGGCGGTATGCCTCGATCAGCGGCCGCGCCATGGCGAGTCGATCGACGTTGTTCTCGAGGATGCCCTCCGCGAGGCAGGCGTCGAGGAGCAACGCCTGGGCATCGCTCGCCGTGCCTGCGCTCCAGCCGTGGACGGCTCGCTCGATGGCCCGCACGTAGCAGCCCCGCCAGTCGGCGAACGACTGCGGCTTCGATGCGAGCGACTCGTCGAGGATCGCGTCGCGTTTCTCGTCGGGCACGGGGGCCGACGTGGTCATCTCCGACTTCGCCGACGGTGTGGCCGTGGGGCCCGTGTCAGCCGTCGGCTCTTTCTCCACGAGCACCGCCTTGCGGACTGCAAACCACGACCGCTCGTTGATGCCGATCGGCAGCGGCATGTCGCGGGCCGTGGCCAGTTCGACGTGGATGTCGTCACCGTTCCAATAGGTGAGATCAAACGTGTACCACCGCCAGTCGCGGGAGAGTTTTTGGATTGGGTACACCGTGCCCAAACGCGGGTAGTACTGGATCACAGGCCGGAGCGTGGCGCCGTCATCGCCCGCCGCGAGCACGCGGAGTTCGTACTCCTTGTCGAGCCGCACGGTCGGCGAGGTGAACCGGCCGCCGTGTTTCGTCGAGAGCGTGAGCGACTTGATGCTGGCCGGCCAGATGCCCGCAACGGCCTGCGGGCCACTGGGAGCGACGGTGAAGTCGCCCGCCGCGCCCCGGTCGGTGGGGCTGCCGGCCGCGGCGGCCGCGAGGCCGGTGCCATGCTGAAACCACGTCGCCACGTCGGCGGTGTCGGCGAGATCCCACGCGGCCAGCGGCACGCGCTGCGGCGGTGCGGACCGCTCCGCGCGGGACGCGGACCACGCCTCCAGCTGCGCGGCGACGATCTCGGCCTCGCTTCTGGCGACAGACGGGTCGGCGGACGTGCGGGCTTTCTCCGCCGCGTAGAGAGGATGCAGCAGGCGGGCGGCATCCTCGGCGGCTCGCCAGGGGGCGTCGGCGGCTTCCATCCGCGCGGCCAGCGCCGGCAGCGCGGCGAGCCACTGCTCCGCGAGCTGCCGACGGATCTCTGGCTTGAGGGCGAGCAACTCCTCGCGATGCTTCGTCAGCACGTCGGCCGCCGTGAACTCCGTGCGGCCCGGCCGGCACGAACTCAGGATGCCGAACAGCGCGTAGTAGTCGGTCTGGCTGATCGGATCGAACTTGTGGTCGTGGCAGCGGGCGCACGACACGGTCAGCCCGAGGAAGGCCTTCGAAAACGCATTGATCTGGTCGTCGGTGAACCGCACCTTCTCGTCGAGGGCGTCGGTCGGACCGAAGCCGTGAAATACCATCCGGAAGTGGGCTGGGCCGATCGCCGATTCGTTGATGGTGCCGCTGGGATCGAGCCGGGGATTGGGCAGCAGGTCGCCGGCGACGTGCTCCCGCAGCAGCTGGTCGAAGGGCACGTCGGCGTTGAGCGCACGGATCAGGTAGTTGCGATAGTGCCAGGTGCCGCCGATCTCCGGATCGCCCTCGGAGCCATGCGTGTCGGCATAGCGGATCCAGTCCATCCAGTGGCGGGCCCACTGCTCGCCGAAGTGTGGACTTGCAAGGAGGTGATCGACGAGCGACTCGACGCCTCCTGGCTCCGACACCCGCGTCGTCCAGTGCGTCGCCTCTTCGGCCGTCGGTGGCAGGCCGATGACCGTGAAGAAGAGCCGTCGTACGAGCGGCCCGGCCGCGGCGTCGGCGGCCGGCGCGAGCCCCTGTTCCTGGAGAGCGGCCAGGATGTGCAGGTCGATCGGATGCTGCGACCAGTCGTTGTCGGCGATGGTGGGAGGCGTGCCGTCGGCGAGCGGCTGAAACGACCACCACTCGCGGCGGCGGTTCATGACGGTTTCCCACGAGGTGGCCGTCGCGAGTTCCTCAGTCGATGGCGGCGCGTCGCGCGGATCGGGGGCGCCGGCCGCGATCCAGGTCGCGAAGTCGGCGAGTGTGGCGCCGTCGAGCTTGCCGGAGTCTTTCGGCATCTTGACGCCTTCGATCTCGTGCCGCAGCACCTTCATCAGGTGGCTGCTGTCGGGATCGCCGGGCACGATGGTGGGCCCCGAATCTCCGCCGGCAAGCAGGCCGGCACGGGAATCGACCGTGAGCCCGCCATCGGCCTGTTCGGCCGAGTTGTGGCAGGAGTAGCACCGCTCCACGAGCACCGGGCGGATCCGCGACTCGAAGAACTCCACGTCACCCTCTGCTGCTGCGGCGGACGCGGACGCTGCCGCCACGACGCACAGGCACAGAAGGAAGATCGTGGTCTGCATGCCGCACCGTGTCCGCCGCCGACGAGACTCGCGTCGAGCAACTAACGAAGACCCTTTTAGAATATATCGTCCCGGCGGACCGCCACCCCTATTCGGAGGTGATCGTCCAGCCTTCTTTCTTGCCCGACGGTCCGGTGGGCAGGAAATATGTCTCGAGAAACTTGGGGAGATCGGCGTCGAGCATCGCGATCGCCGCCGCCAGCGGCGCGGGTTTCTCCATGTTGGCTTGATCCTCGAGCATCAGGCTCCGGAGTTCGTCGACTGTCCGCCGGTTCACGGGCAGGCCCTGCTTGGCGTCGCCGCGAAGCAGGTCGGCCAGGTTGGTTTCGCGGAGGTGGTAGGCGTAGGCCAGCACCCGCCGGCGAAGCCCCCGGAGTTCCTTCACATTTTCGCGAAATGTCGCGGCGTAGGCGTCGGGAATCTTCCCGTCGAGCGTGTCTGCGACCAGAAGCGCCGCCTCCAGCTTGGCGGCTGTCTGCTCGAACCGAAGCTGGTTGTCTTCCCGCATCCAGAAGTTCGGCGGTGCCGTGTGGTCGGTGCGGAGAAACGCCGTTCGCCGGCTCGATTGCCAGGACGGCGTCTGCCAGCTTGCGCCCTTGAGCGCCGCGGCCGTCAGCAGGTGGTCGGGGTCGCTGCGGCCCACCTCGCGTGACAGCCACGACACATCCCAGGGATACATCTCGATCGCCTCCGACGAGAGCGTCCAGAACTTGACCATGCCCTCGGCCGCCGCGGCGTATGGGCGGGCGAGCTGCTCGAGCGCGTCGGTGTCGCTGATGTCAGGATTGGCGAAGAAGATCCCGGTCATCCGTAGGTTCGGATCTTCCTTGTCGGGCACGTTGCCGTAGTACTCCTTGATGCCCTGCAGCGGGCCGGCGTTATTGACCGCCCGCAGTGCCCGCAGCGTCGCCAAGGGTACGGCGATGTGGATATAGGGCTCCATCTCCTCGGTGGGCGATCCGGTCCAGACCTCGGCCAGAACTCGAATCTGCCGCTCGGCGGCCTTTGTCAGCATGTTTCGGAACCAGCGGTCCGCCGGGAGGGCCACCTGCACCTCGGCGATGTTGGAGTGCAGGGCCAGCCCGACACACGACGCATCGATCAGCTCGGCGCACCGATACGTCTGCCCGGCGGAGAGCTCCCATGGCTCCCAGTACACGACGCCCTGCGGTTGCAGCGACTGCCACGTGCGGCCGATCGCGTTGACGAAGGGCGTCACTCGTTCGTGCAGCGGCACGCCGCGGCAGCGCGGGCAGTTCCCCGCCTCGCTGCAGAGCCAGGCATGCTGGTCGTAGGTGTAGCAGAGCAGGTGGTCGACGCCGGGAAACGCCTCATGAAACGCCTTGACGAGCGCGACGGTTCGGGCGGTGACGGTCTCGTCTGAAATGCACTGATCGAGAAGGACGTCTGGCTCCAGGGGCGGGTAGAGTACGTTGGGAGCGCCGAAGTGGAAGATCGTCTTCATGCCGAACTTTCGGCACAGCGCGATCCTGTGTCGCAGCGTTTCAGCCCGAGCGGCGATCTTCTCTGGTGTGCGGATGGCGGCGCGGTCGTTGTCGCCGGGGGTGGGGGCGAATCCGTCCGGCAAGGCGACCACATCCTCGAGGTTCAGCGGCTCGTTGTTCGGCCGATACCCCCAGGCGATGTTCAACTGCATGACGTTGAAGCCCAGCTCCTTCATCCGGCCGACGTTGGCGTCGTTCCACTCCACATGCGGATGGCACGGCGCCCCGAGGAAGCCCACCCGCTCGGCGACGCGCTGGGCGGGCCGGGGCGGCTCCGCTCCCGTGGCCGACGGCAGGAATGGCCACGAGCATGCCAAGGCCGTGAGCGAGAGGCTCTGGCCGAGCAGGCGGAAGGATCGGGCACCGGACATGGAGAGTCTCCTGAGTGGCAGACTATAGTGCGACAACGCGCCGGAGATTGCCAGTCATGAGGTCGCCACAGTCAGCGTCGGGGAGCGTGGTGGTGTGCGGCACTACGACCGCAGGGCAGGGGCGCCACGTGGCCGTGCGGTTTCTGAAGCCCGCAGCCGAGGCCGGGGCAAGGGAGTGCACTTCAGCAACGCGGGGCTGCGAGCCCATGCAGCCGTCTGGATGGAGAAGATCGCTCCGTGGCTCGAAGAGCAGACGCCCCGACCGTGAGCCGGCGGTTGGTTGCGAAGCAGCGAGGCATAGCCCGGTCAATGGCACGTTTGCAACCGTCAACCCGCTGATGAGCGAGTCGTGGTCCGCGGAACCATGGCGTACGGGCGCTGCGGCGAAACGTAAGACGGTGCCGAAGAGGAAGCCGGAATGACGACCGAAGAAGGGCTGATGCGGCCTGCGCTCCGCGGCCGCGAACGCCGTTGGGGCTATCCTCATGGAGGGGTGTCCTATTCCATCTGCGGCCCGTGCCGCCTGTCGAGAGGTCCCTATGCGTGATGGCGAAACCGTGAGGATGTGCCTTCGTGCTTTCATGCTTGCCGCCATGCTCGTGCGGATGTGGGGCGGTCCCGCCGTCGCGCATGCCGAAGCCACGCCACCGGTAGACCCTCTGCGGCCCAACATCGTGCTCATTGTGGGCGAAGACATGGGGCCCGACCTGGGTGCCTACGGCTGCAAGGACGCGATCA
>JBAXOU010000043.1:0-17904 GCA_037133115.1 Planctomycetota bacterium
TCAACCTGCGGCACATCCCGGCATCGTTCGGAAATCTCTGCTCCGCGGCTTTCAGCCGAGCCGAGACAAAAACCGGCTTTTTTCGACGTTCGCGCTCGCCGCGGCGGCGTGGTACCCTCTCCCAGCCGGGAAAACCGGGCTTATCTCGGGAGACGTGCCGATGGTGGTGTGCTCGCTTCGCAGTCGTTCGTTCGTGGCGGTGGCCGCGGTCCTCGTGTGCGCTGCCGCAGCCCGCGCGGAGGATCCGGTGCTGGTCTCGATCACGGGGCCGCTCGTGGGCCGGGTGGGCGAGCGAACAAGCTTCGAGGTCGAACTCGTCAATCGATCCGGCAAGCCCTTGCAAGGCCTCCGCGTCATCGACTACTTCGACAAGGGATTCCACCACGAGGCCTCGACCAGCCCGATTGAGCAGAAGGGCACGATCGACCTGATGCCGGGGACGGCGCGGCGGCTCACGCTCGATTTTCTGCTCGACGAGCCGGGCCGCCAGTGCCACCGCGTCGAGATCCTCGATCCGGCGCATGTCTTCGTCGGTGGTGCGACGCATTGCGTCGAGGTGCAGCCCGCTGTGGCCGCCGCCACTGCCCCGCGGTATGCGGCACCGCCAGTCGTGGCGCCCGCTCCGGTTGCGCCCCCTCCGGTCGCGGTACCCGCGCCCGTCGCGGCCGTACCCCCACTCGCCGCCGCGCCACTCGCCGCCGCGCCGCTTGCCGCCGCGCCGCTTGCCGCCGCCACGATCGCCCCGCCCGCCCCCGTGCCGCTGCCGCGTGCCACGGCGACGACCTCTGTCACGCTGCCCGCGTCTCCCGCCCTCGAACTCGACCTCATCGGCCCGGCCGAGGTGCTGTCGGACGGAGTTGTGGAGTACGTCGCCACCGTGAAGAACAAGGGCGCGGGTGCGTCGGCACCAACGTCTCTCGAGTTTTCCTGGGATGACCACATGACGCCGCTCGAGGCGTCGGACGGCTACAACCTCGTGGCCTCGAAGGTGTCGTGGAACCTTCCCGCCATCGAGCCGGGCGGCCAGCTCAAGCGGCAAATCAACCTCCGGGCGAAGGCTCCGGCCGGCACCTACAGCGACACTCCAGCGACGCGATCGTGCATCCGGGCCGTGCTTGGCGGTCTCGGCGGCACCGTGATGATCGCCGACGAGGCTTGCGCGCTGATCAGTTCCACCGCGCCGCGGCCGCGGATTCGCACCCCCTCCGAGGCCGGCCTGAAGATGTCACTTGCCGATCTCGACGACCCGGTGCGGCCGGGTGATGCGACGACGCTGGTCTGCACCGTCACCAATGCCGGCACCGAGCCGACCGGCCGGCTCGACCTCATCCTGATCCTGCCGGACCAGGCTCGCCTCGACTCGGATCGGTCGGCGTCCCGCGTGCGGATCGACGACGCCCGGGTTTCATTCGATCCGATCCAGCCAATCCCGCCCGGCGGCCAGCGGTCGTTTGAGATCACCTACAAGCTGCCTGCGGGCGGCACCGGACGAGCCTCGGCGATCCTCTCGAGCTCCGACCTCGACGGCACGGTCGAACGGAGCTGTCAGACGAGTTTTCTCGAGCGCTGATGCTCGACCCTGACCCGGTGGTGGTGCGGTTCGACGGGTTTGCACGGCTGCTCCGACCACGCAGTCTGGCGTGAATCGTCTCTCGGATGCCGGACGATGACTGGCTGCGGAGGCAGGGATGCTCGTCGTCACGTCAAACTGGGCCCTCGGGGATGGCACGCTCGTGCCAGCTGCCGCCGCATGGCATGGCACGCTGTCGTCCGCCATCCACCGCGCCGCGCTTCGTGCCGGCATTCGCAGCGACGGCTCCTATCGCCCGATTGATCGAGTCGACCTCGTCCTGGCGGGCGACACGTTCGACTGGCTGTTGTCAGCCGAGTGGCAGTCGGGCCTGAAGCCGTGGCACGGCACCGCGGCGGCTCGGGAGACGGCGGCCCGCGTCGCGAGACGGTCGATTCAATCCGCCCGCCGACTCCTCGGCGCGGTGATCCACTGGGCCCGTCAGGGTCTTCCCGTGCCGGCGGCCGCTCGGGGCCGGCCGGGCCGCGTGCAGCTCAACATCCCCGTGGGGGTGACGCTGCTGGCAGGCGACCGAGACGCGGCGGTCGACGACTTTGTGGGCGGTCGGCGCGATCGGCAGCCGGTGACGGTGGGAAGTCGGTGGGATGACGGCCGGGTGACGATCCGCCACGGTCACGAGCTCGACCCGGCGTGCAGGCCGGCCAGCGGTCGACTGCCGGCACGGGACCGCCCGCCGACGCTCGCCGAGAGTGTTGCCGTGGACCTCGTTGGGAGGTTCGCGGCGTCGGCCAAGCCGGTTCTTGCCGGGGCCTCGCGACTGGTCCGCAGTCTCGCCGCCGTCGGCCCAATCGGAATCCCGGCGGTGATGGCAGCCCACGTATCCAGTATCGATGGCAGGGGCGTCGCCGAGATCTGGCGGCGGTGCGTCGATGCCTGGTGGCACGAGGCGAGGCGTTCGGTGCCCACCTGTGAGGTCGAGTTCGACGCCGTGGACGCGATCGCGGGCTGGTTTACGAATGCCTGCTCCGATGAGGGCGGCATTCCCACCGGCCTCGACCGCCTCCGTCCCCAGCCGCCCCGAGGCTCGCCAGGCTTGGTGCTGGGTCACCTGAGCGGTACCGGCATGGGCTCGTCGGTCGTCTGCCTGGGGCCCAATCGCAACGCCGGTGAGCCGGCCGTGCCGCACCTGGTGGCCTGCCTGGAGGCGGAGGGCTGGCCGCGGTGGCAGTCGATTCTTCCGGCCGAGCATCGTGCGGCGGTGGTCGCGATCCGTGCCGAGGAACCGTCCGCGGCGCATGGCAGCCGGATCGTCGATGCGGCATGATGGGGCCGTTGCACCGCCTCGACCGCCCCACCCATGACATCGCCACTCTACGCCTTCGAGATCACGCTCCAACCCCAGCCCTCGGAGGCCACCGCGGGACCGACGCTCACCGACGCATGGGGCTCGTGGAACACGCTCGATGTGCCCAAGGAGTCGCTCGCATCACCGATGGCGATCGGTTTCGATACGGCGTTCGAGCGGCTCGCTGCCATCGAGCGGCTCTACGCGGAGCCGGATGGCTCGTTTGTGTGGACGTGCTCCCGCACCGGCGACGGATCGTCACCGACCTGGTGGCAGGTGGACGGCAATGCCTACGAACGCGCCGGCCGGGTGTTGCTCGTCGACCTCAAGGGGAGCTGTCCGCCGACAGAGTTCGACCGGCTGCTGGGGGCGTTCGGCTGGCCGGGGCATCCACTGATGATGCAACTCGTCCGGTCGGCCACGTTTCTCGACGAAGCCACGTTCCGGCGCCACGCCACGGCCCGGGGCCTTGTCGGGGACGGGAAAACCCTGCGGCCAGCCTGAGGGGTGGGGTGGTGGCGGTTGTGCCGGCACGGCCGGGGCCGGCCCGTCCGCGAGGCTAGAATTGGCCGATGACCGAGATGGTGGATCGGCCCCGTGGCGGGCCAGGGGCCGAATCGATGAGGAACGAAATCATGGCAGCGTGGATGGAGCGGCGGTGGCGAACGGGCGGACTCGTGGCCGCGTGCCTGGCCGTATACGGTGCGACGGCGTTGGCCGCTCCCACCATTGAGAGCCTGCCGCTGGCGGCCGCCTACGGCAGCGGCGTCCACTCCTACTTCGCGGGCGACTACCAGCGGGCCTATGACGAACTCTCGCAGGCGATCGAGGGGGGCACGATCGATCCGCGGGCCTGGTACTACCGTGGCCTCACGGCCCTCAAGCTCGGTCGCACCGACGAGGCCGAAGCCGATTTCTCCGCCGGCGCGTCTCGCGAGGCTGAGGGTACCGGCGCGTGGCCGGTCGCGAAGTCGCTCGAGCGGGTGCAGGGCTGCGACCGGCTCAAGCTGGAACGTCATCGGTCGCGGGCCCGCGTCGCCCAAATCCAGGAGGACCGACGTCGCGGTCAGCTCCGCTATCTCGACGTCGAACGAGCCACGCCCGAGGTGCTCCGCTCCCGCAGGCCGATCGTGGATCGCCGCGTCGACGAGGCGAATCCCTTCGAGGGTCGCGTCGAGGATGTGCCGGCGCCGGCAAACACCGACGCCCCGCAGCCCGGCTGGAAGCCGCGGACCGAGGAGATGCCGGAGCCTGCCGCCGAGCCGGCTCCCGCCTCCGACGATCCCTTTGCGCCCAGCGCCAACTCTCGGCAGGACGCCCGCGACGAACTGCGGGCCTCGAGACGGGAAAATGTCGCCGAGCAGACCGATGGTCGCCTGGAGCGCGAGGCGACCGAGTTCGAAAACACGCTCGAGCAGCGGGATGCCCAGCAGGAGTTTGAAGCCGCCCGCTGAGAGTCGCCGGGTCGTCAGCCCGCGAGCCGAGCCGCGGCGAGTGCGAGCCGGGCCCAGCCGGCGATCAAGAGCACGCCGCCGATCGGCACGATCGCGCCGAGCAGTTTTACGCCCGTGAGGGCGAGGGCGGCGAGGCATCCGCTGAAAATCAGCGTGCCAACCAGGAAGCACCAGGCGGCGGTGGCGAGCCCACTGGCATCGGGGCGTACCGCCGCGAGCAATCCGACCGCGACCATCGCCAGCGCGTGAAAGAGCCCGTATCGCGCCGCGGTTTCCCAGTTGCCAGCCTGGCCGGTGGCCTCGAGCACGGCCTTCAGCCCGTGGGCGCCAAACGCTCCGCCAGCCACCGACACACCGCCGAGGATCGCTCCGGCCACGATGGCAAACCGCACGACGCTCGTCACGGCCGCGTCGTGCCCAGGAGCTTCTCTTCCTCTTCTTCCTGAATGATGATCCGCGGCGTGACCATCAGCATCAGGCTGTCTGTCGTGCGGCCGAGGCCGACGTTCTTGAAGAGGCGGTTGATGTAGGGGACCTTCGAGAGGATCGGCACGCCGAACTCGTTGCGGCCCTCGCGGAGACGCTTGATGCCGCCGAGCAGCACGGTGCCGCCGTCGGGCACGCTTACCGTCGTGGTCACGGTGGTGAAGAGGAACTCCGGCAGCTGGATCGTGGTGCCGTTGGACTGCAGTTCGAGTTCACCCTTCGCGGCGACTCCGTTCGTCACGCCGATGAGGCCGTCGGCACCCGGCACCTTGACGTCGGCGCCGCTCTTCTCGTCGCTGGTCTTCGACTTCGTGGACCGCGAACCTTCGAACTGGAACTGCTCGACTTTGCCGATCTGCGAGAAGAACGGCACGAGCGTGAGCCGGACGAACCGCCGGTCGTTCGATACCACCGCCTGCACGTTGACCGCCGTGCCCTCGTTGAGCACCGTGATCACCGGTTGCTGAGCCGCTGCGAAGTCGCCCACGACAGGGACGACCGCGGTCACGAACGGCCGCTGGCGGGTGTCGGACACGAAGGCCTGCTGGCCGTTGAAGAGCGTGACCTTCGGGGCCTGCATCACGTTGGACCGCGTGTTACCCTGGGCCGCCTGGATCAGGAAGTAGGCCTCGATATCGGAGAGGATCGCGAAGCCAAAGTTCGCGGCACTCGTGGCCGGGTCGGGGAGGCCCGGGAGGCTCGGCACGGTGGCGCTGCCAAAGCTATTTTGGCGGAAGGGGATCGAGAAGAAGCTTCGGCCGTTGGATGTGCTTGTGCCGGTTCCGCCAAGCCCCGTTCCGCCGAGCCCGGTTCCGCCGACACCACCCACCCCGGTCGCGCCGGTACCGGCGTTCCCAACACCGCCTGAGTTGTAGAGAGCCACGCCAGGATTTCCCGAGTTGTCGAGGCCGATCGTCTGCGATCGGCCTCCGGGCGAAGCGTTGATGCCCTCGGCGAACGGTGACACCGATCCGTTGCTCTGCGTCGGAATCGCAGTCATGTTGAGCGGGGCATTGACGCCGGTCTGGATATTGAAGTCGAAGTCGACCCCGATCCGCTCGAAGAACGTGTCGGCGAGCGTGATGAACCGGACCTCGATCGTCACCTGGAGGTCCTGAAGGCGACGGAGTTGTTCGAGGAGGTTTGCAATCTCCTCATGCACCTCCTGAGTCTGGCTGACGACGAGGCTCAGGTTCGTGTCGAACGGCCGGATCGCGCCCGGGCCTCCCTGCGTGTCCCAGGTTTCCTGGGCGACCGTGCTCTGGATCAGGTCGATGAGCGGCTGGAAGTTCTGCTGTCCGCCACCCGCCGACGGCGGACCGAACGGAATCGACGGCGTCGAGCCGGTCACCGGCGGGCCGCCGCCGCCCAGTTGCAGCTGGGCGAGCGAGCTCGCATCGAGCGTGCCGTCGCCACCCGCCCGAGCGGCATTGATGCCGGCGGGGGCCGGGCCGACCTGCACGGCAAGATTGTTCCGCATGGCGACCTGGTTGTAGCCGTCGCGGAGGGCGCCGGTGATGCCGAGGCCGTCGGACGTAAAGTTGGGGATCGGCAGCACGAGGTCGGCCACGGGATAGGTGATGGCGTAGACGTCTCCCTTCACGAGCCGCGGACTCGTGACCTTCAGGACCTCGTCCCTGACCACGTAGCTCAGGTGGAGCGGCTCGAGCAGGAGCTTGAGCGCACTCTTCAGCGAGATCGACTGGTCGAGGGAGAGGGTGACCGGGGTGTCGCTGCGGACCGCCTCCTGATCAAGGCCGACCATGTCGAGATGAATCGCGACGTCGGCCTGCTTCGCCAGGGAGTCGATCACGACGGACAGCGGCTGGCCGCGGTAGCCGGGCTTGACCTGGATGTCGAGCTTCTTGTGAATGGCGACCTCGGCCGCCGTTGCCCGCGAGCGACCTTCCGCGAGCCGCTGCGACCGCGACTTCGTCAGGTCCTGCCAATCCTTCGTCTCAGGAAACTTGATCGGTCCGGCAAACGGCGTCCCCGAAGCCTCCACGTCCTCGGCGACATCGAGAAACCCTGCCTGTCGCTCGCCATCGATCGACTTCTGGGCGTCGAGGCGACGGATCATCCGGCTCTGGGCAAGCAGCTGCCGCACCACGGCGTTGTCGGGGGCGAGCTGGCCGGCCTTTTTGGCGATCGCTTCGGCCTCGGCGAACCGCCGCTCGTCCACGAGCGTGTTGTATTCCTCGATGAGCATGGCGATTCGCTGGTCGACCTCGACCTTCTGCGAACGCTCGCGGTCGACCTGGGCCTCGACCTGGCTCGCCTGCTTCTCCATGGCGAGTTCGTTTCGCCGCTTGCCGGTGGCTTCCTCGATGTCGCGGCGGGTCCGCTCGATCCTCCGGAGGATCTGGGTCTTGGTTTCCTCGGGCAACGTCTGGTCGTCGAGCCCCTTGGCGGTGATGTCGAGCAGGTCGAGGGCATCCGCCGGCGACTTCTGCGAGAGCCGCTTGGCCTCGAGCTGCTTGGCGGCCACCTCGGCGGAGATGCGGGCCACCAGCAGGCTGTCGGCGGCGGCTGCGCTTGTCGGGGCGGGCCTCGCGGTCGGGCTCGCGGCGGCTGGATTGGCCGCCTGGCTGATCGCGTCCTCGATCACCCTGCGGGCCGCCTTTTCATCGAGCGGCTTGGCCTCGTCAGGGACCGGAAGATCCTCGGCGCGTGCCCACCCGCATGCGAGCAAGACCGCTGCCACGGCGACGAGACGGCCATGACAGGCCGGCACGGGTCGGCGCGGGCCGAACGCGGGTCGCAGGGAGGGGCAGCGTGACATTCGCGGATTCCTTGTGCGGGAAACGATCCGTGGGGTGGGAGAAGTACCCGCGTGCGTCGCCGCGGGTCAAGGCCACGTCCACCCTGGAAAAACCCGGCAAACGGGGTGATTTCGGGGGTGGTAGGGCCACCCTGGATCGTCAGGCCTGGCCTGACGGGTCGGCGGCAGCCACGGGCGGGGTCTGCCGGCGCATGATCGACTTCTCGACGGTGTCGAGGAGTTGGTCGATCCGGAAGGGCTTAAAGAGCACCAGATCGATGCCGGCCTGCCGTGCCTTCACGATCGAGTGGCCGGGGTCGTAGCCAAAACCGGTCATCAGGATCAGCGGCACCGGGTCGAGAATCTCCTGGAGTCGCAGGAGGAGCTGGTGGCCGCTCATGTCGGGAAGACGGATATCGGCGATGATCGCGTCGTAACTTTCACCGCGGCAGGCCCGCACCATCGACGCGGCCTCGCCGCCGTCCCGGGCGGTTTCCACCGTGCAGCCCGAACGTTCGAGCAGGGCGTGGGCCGCTTGCCGCACCTGCTCGTCGGAATCGACGACGAGAATCCGTTTGGCCACCAGGGCCCGGCGGCGGTCGCCCTGCCGCCGCTGCGTGTGGGCCGAACTCGGGGCCATCTGTTCGCCGACCTTCTGGATCACCTGCTTGATGTCGCGGGCGTTCTTCAGGATCCGCTGGAGCCGCTCCACGACGTCGGCGTCATGGCCGATGTACTTCTCGATGACGCTCACGGCGTCGTTGAGGATGTCGTCCACCGGCAAGGCGACGGCTCCGTGAATCGCCTCGATGCTCTCCGCCGCTGTCGTCGCCTTCTCGGCGACGAGGAGTTCGAGTGTGTTGAGGGCCGCGGCCACGTCACGGGAAAAGATCTCCAGGAACTGCAGGTCGGTGGCGTCAAACCCGCCGGGCTCAGGGCTCTCCACGTTGAACGTGCCGATCACCTGATCGTGGAGCATCAGCGGCACGGTGATCGAGCTCTTGGCTCCCTTACAGCCCTCCAGGTAGAGCGGGTCCTTGGTGGTGTCGCTGCACCAGTAGGCGTGGCCGGTGGCGGCCACGTAGCCGGTGACGCCGTTGTGCTCGGGCTTCGCGTGCAGGATCCTCGCTTCGGCCTCGGGCTGCATGCCTTCGGCGAGCAGCGGTTCGAGCCGCCCGGTCTGTCGGTCGAGGAGCCGGATCTCGAGCACGTCGAACTTCAGCAGGTCTTTGGAGTAGTGGATGATGTTGCTCTTGAGCAGCTCGATCCGCTCGCTCACGGTCATGTCGGCGAGTTCCACCGGCGACAGATCGGCAAGCGTCTGCCCGGCCGCGTGGATCGCCGCTCGCTTCTGTTGCTCGAGGATCGTCTGGGTGACATCGCGGACGGTGACGACGGTCCGTGGCCCGGAGGCGATGTCTGCGGGAGTGAAGGCCGCCGAGGCGTGGACGGCGAAGAAGCGGTTGCCAGTCGTTTTGAGAATTGCGGATCGCGGCCGACCGGCGAGCAGGGCCTCGTGAAAATCACTCAGTTCCGTCGGTCGGTGCTCGGTCGCCCAGCCGGCCAGCGAACTGAGAAAGTCGCGGCCGCGGAGGTCGCCCTGCCCGCACCAGCCTTCGAGCCGTTCATTGGCCCAGGTGATGCTGCCTCCGGAATCGAGCACCGCCACCCCATCGGGAAGGTGCTCGACGAGCTCGTGCTCACGATGCCGTGTCGCGGTTGGATCGGCCAGTTCGTCGTCGCTCTGCGTCACCAGCCACTCTCCGTAGCCGACAGGCACCAAGATCCGAGTATAAAACCGCTCCATCCGGCCGCCAAATCCTCGCGTGGCGTTGTCGCGTGGCGGAGCAGACCTATACTCCTTCGGGTTGACGAGCCAGCACCGTCGCCATCCGGCGGCCTGCTCCCCGCCCCCCCAATGCGGCAGTGCCGCTCCCTGAGGCCGATCGTGAGCGAGTCATCCCCGTCGTTCCTGGAACGCCACCAGTTTCTCATCTATCGGCTGTTTTCGCTGGCCGGCCTGATTCCGGTCGGCGCGTTTCTGGCCGTCCATCTGCTGACCAATGCCTCCATCCTTGCCGGGGATGACGGCCGCACGTTTCAGTCGCGGGTGGACATGATCCATTCGCTCGGCCCGCTCCTGGTGCCGATCGAGTGGGCGTTCATCTTCCTGCCGATGCTGTTTCACGCGGCGGTCGGTTTCGTGATCATTGCCAACGGCCTGCCGAATGTGGGGTCGTATGCCTACGTGGGGAACGTCCGATACACGCTCCAGCGGGCGACCGGCATGATCGCCTTCGCCTTCATCGTCTGGCACCTCATGCAGCTGCACTGGCTGGGGAAGCCGTTTGGCGGGGGGAAGTTCGACCCCCACCAAGCAGCCAGCACCGCCGCCACGGCTCTGCAACCAACCCTGACCTCCATTCTCTATACCATCGGCATCCTCTCGACGGTGTTCCATTTCTCCAATGGCCTCTGGACGCTCGGCATCACCTGGGGCCTGTGGACGAGCCCGGCTGCCATGCGGCGGGCCAACGTGGTCAGCATCGTCGTCGGTCTCGGACTTGCGGCCGCCGGCCTCGGGGCGCTCGGTGGCTTCCGTTCGCTCGACGTGCCCAAGGCCCGGGCGGCCGAGGTCTGGACTGAAAAGCAGAAGCGAGCCCTCTCCGTGCCCGGTGGTGCCGTGGCCCCGGCACCGATTCCCGCATCCACCCACTGATCCATCACGCAGGATTTCTACCCATGGCTCAACCGAGGGTTCTCGTCGTCGGCGGCGGTCTTGCAGGCCTTGCGGCCACCATGCGGCTTGCCGAACTCGGGGTCGATGTCGACCTCGTCAGCCTCGTGCCGGTCAAACGGTCGCACAGCGTCTGCGCCCAGGGGGGCATCAACAGTGTCAACGCCCTCACGCGGCAGCAGGGCGACAGCGAGTGGAAGCACCTCGACGACACCGTCTACGGGGGTGACTTCCTCCAGCACCAGCCGCCCGTCAAGGAGATGGCCGACTGGGGCCCCAAGATCATCGACTTGATGGACCGGCTCGGCGTGCCGTTCAACCGCACGTCGGAGGGTTTTCGTGACCAGCGACGGTTCGGCGGCACGCTCTACAAACGGACCGCCTTCGCCGGCGCCACGACCGGCCAGCAACTCCTCTACGCGCTCGACGAACAGGTCCGCCGCTGGGAGGTGGAGGGAAAGGTCAAGAAGTGGGAGTTCTGGGACTTCCTGGGGCCCGTGCTCGACGAAGCCGGTCGGTGCCGCGGCGCGATCTGCCAGGATCTGGTCACCATGCAGTTCAAGGCCTTTGCGGCCGACGCGGTGGTGCTTGCCACGGGTGGCAACGGACTGATCTACGGACGCTCGACGATGTCGATGGTCTGCACGGGCAGTGCCGTGAGCCGCGCCTATCAGGCCGGGGCCTGCTACGGAAACGGCGAGTTCATCCAGGTGCACCCCACCGCCATCCCGGGCGCCGACAAACTGCGGTTGATGAGCGAGAGCGCTCGCGGTGAGGGGGGCCGGGTGTGGGTGCCGCGGAAGCCGCAAGACCAGCGCGATCCGCGAAGCATTCCCGAAGCCGAGCGGTCCTACTTTCTCGAGGAGCGGTATCCGAAATACGGCAACCTCGTACCCCGCGACATCGCCACCCGCGAGATCTTCGACATCTGCACGACCGACGGCCTCTCCGTCGAAAAGGACCGGCTCTGCGTCTACCTCGATCTGACGCACATCCCGAAGGAGACCCTCGACCGCAAACTCGGTGGCATTCTCGAGATTTATGAGAAGTTCCAGGGCGTTGATCCTCGGGTGACACCGATGAAGATCTTCCCTGCCGTTCACTACTCGATGGGCGGATTGTGGGTGGACTACGAGAAGAGCGCCTCGGGTGGCCTGCTAGAGGGCTCGCCCCGCAACCAGCAGACAAGCCTCCCCGGCCTCTACGCAATCGGCGAATGCGACTACCAGTATCACGGCGCCAACCGCCTGGGTGCGAACTCGCTCCTCTCCTGCATCTTCAGCGGCCTGTTTGTGGCCCCGACGCTCGTCAACGTTTGCGGTGCGGCCGCGACGGCGGCGGGCGATCAGACCCGGCTGTTTGAAGCGGAGATCCGTCGCCACGAGGAGCGCCATCGCGAACTGCTCGCGCGGACCGCGGGCGACGAAAACCCGTACGCGCTCCACCAGGAGCTCGGCAACCTGATGACGCGCGTGGCCACGGTCGTTCGCCGTAACGATCAACTCACGCACGCCTACGACGAGGCCTGCCGGATGGCCGAGCGGTGGAAACGGTGCGCCGTGTCTGACACGGGCAACTGGACGAACCAAAACGTGGTGTTCACGAAAGCGCTCGGCGACATGTTCCCGATCGCAAAGCTGATCCTCAAGGGAGCACTGCTCCGCGACGAGTGCCGCGGCGCCCACTTCAAGCCGGCCTTCTCGATGCCGGGTCTGAAGGCGACCGATCCCGAGGGCAAGCGGCGCGAGGCCGAGCAGTGGTGCGACGCCTTCGAGGCCAATACGCGAAAGTGGCTGAAATCAACGATCGCCACCTGCGGACCGAACGGCGATCCGGAGATTTCATACCAGGACATCGACACATCGCTGATCCCACCCCGGCCGCGGCTCTACGGTCTCGTCGGGGGCGACGCGATCGAGGAAGCCTGGAAGGATCGGGCGGCGAAGGCGGCCGGTCAGGCCGCGGGGAAGGGCCAGCCGGTTGGTGCCGGGGCATGACACGCGAAAACTCGAGGGAGAACACCCAATGATCAAGGCAGCTGATTCAGCCGCGGAACTCGTGCACGCGGCTGGCGGCGATGACCACGGCGCGGCTCGTTCGGTCGTGCGGGTTCGCGTGTTGCGGCAGGATGTGGCCGGCGGCGAGAGCTACTGGGAGCGGTTCGAGGTTTCCTACGAGCCGAACATGAACGTCATCAGCGTTCTCCAGAAGATCGCAGCGCAGGCGCGGTCACAGGATGGCCGGAAGGTGGCTCCCGTCGCCTGGGACTGCAACTGCCTCGAAGAGGTCTGTGGCTCCTGTACGATGCTGATCAACGGCCGCACGCGGATGGCCTGCTCGGCGCTCGTCGATCGGCTGCAGGCCGAGAGCGGCGACGAGATCGAACTGCGGCCGATGTCGAAGTTTCCGGTGGTCCGCGACCTCGTGGTGGATCGACGGCGGCTGTTCCGTGGGCTTGAAAAAGTGAAGGCGTGGGTGCCCGTGGAAGGCTCCTACGACCTTGGCCCCGGCCCGCGGATCTCTCCGGAGGAGCAGGAAGATGCCTACCCGCTGTCGGAGTGCATGAGCTGTGGCTGCTGCCTGGAGGCGTGCCCGCAGTACACGAAGGTGGAGGCGGTGCGTCGCGACGACGAGTCTGAGGCCGATTTCGAGAAGCGGAGGAAGTCCGCATTCGACACTGGTTTTGTCGGGGCCCATGCGATCAGCCAGGCGGTGCTTTTCAACGCCCATCCGACCGGCCGAATGATCGCCGACGAGCGGATGGAGGCGCTGACGCGGCAGGGGGGCATCCAGATGTGCGGCAACGCGCAGAACTGCGTGGCTGTGTGTCCGAAGCGGATTCCGCTGACGCGTTCGATCGCCCGCGCCGGTCGCGCGGCGACGGTCTGGGCGCTGAAGAAGCTTTTTGACCGGTAAAACCTGCCCGTCCGGGGCGATCGCTTTCGCGGTGTTTGCCGGTACGGGCGAGGCGTGGTACCGTTCACCCATTGACAGGGGCGGCTTTCTCACACGCCGCCAGCCGCTGTGCGGGCACCAGCCGATGGCTGATGCCCGCCTTCCGATGCGGGCATCAGGACGCCCCGCGGAGCGATGCGGACGACGTTTCGAGGAAGCAACGAGGCAACGAGTGTTCATGGACAACGGGGCAGGGCATCCGGCGGAGACGGGTGCTCCCGCCGAGCCGGTTTGCGGGGCGTCTGCTCCGCAGGCGGCGGACAGTTTTCAGAATCTGGGACTCTCAGCGGCGACACTCGCCGCAGTCGATCGTGCGGGCTACACGACGCCCACGCCGGTCCAGGCGGGATTGATCCCGCGGGCGATCGCCGGCGTCGACGTGCTCGGCCAAGCCCGGACGGGCACCGGCAAGACGGCATCGTTCGTGCTGCCGATCCTGGAGCGGATGCTGCAACCGGGCCGTGCCGGCGGGCCTCGGGCGCTCGTGCTCGTGCCCACGCGTGAACTCGCCGTGCAGGTCAAGGACGAGTTCGAGAAACTCGCCCACGGCACGAAGATTCATTGCGTCGCCGTCTACGGTGGCAAGCCGATCAAGGGGCAGATCGACAAACTCGCCAAGCATCCGGCGGTGGTCGTGGGCACGCCGGGCCGCGTGCTCGACCACATGAGCAGGGGCACGATCTCGTTCTCGGCCCTCGACATGGTCACGCTCGACGAGGCCGACCGGATGCTCGATATCGGGTTTCGCCCGGATATCGAAAAGATCCTCCGCCGCTGTCCGGAAAGCCGCCAGACGCTGCTCCTGTCGGCCACCGTGCCGCCGCCGGTGCAGAAGATCGCCGCGCGGTACATGCGCGATCCCGAGATCATGGACTTCTCGACGAACGAACTGGCAGTCGAGACGATCGAGCAGCGTTACTTCACGGTCGACCCGACGCGGAAGTTCGACCTCCTCGTGCGGCTGCTGGAACGGGAGAACCCGCGGCAGGTGATCGTCTTCTGCCGCACCAAGCGGGGCACCGACAAGATTCACGAAAAGCTCTCGCGCCGCCGGTCCCTCCAGGCCGACGAAGTGGCCTGCATCCACGGCGACCTCGCACAGAGCGTCCGCGACCGTGTGATGCGGCAGTTTCGCGACGGAAGCGCGCGAATCCTCGTGGCGACCGACGTGGTGGGCCGCGGGATCGACGTGTCGAGCGTGTCGCACATCGTCAACTACGACATTCCCGAGTTCTGCGACGATTACGTCCACCGCGTGGGCCGCACCGGCCGCATGGGTCGCGAAGGAATTGCGTTCACGTTCGTGTCGCCTGAGGAGGGGCCGCAGCTCACGCGAATCGAGATGCGGATCGAGCGGCTCCTCAAGCGGGACGAGATCGAGGGCTTCGATGCCTTCGATCGTCGCCCCAAGCCGGCCCCCATCGAGCACCTGCCCACCGGCGGCTTCCAACGCGCTGCCGATGCTCAGGCCGCCGAGGCCGAGCCGGCCGCCGAGGCTCCGAAGCGGCCGCCGGCAGCGACACTCGGCAAGGGCCGCGGTCCGAAGCGGCATCGCAGGGCGCTGTGAACCCCCGGGCGCTGAAGCAGCGACTGGAGAGCCTCGAGGCCGCGGGGGTCAGGCAACTCCCGAAGGCCTCTGATCCCGGCCGCTTGCCAACGGCCGCGGCCAAGGTTCGTGGGATAGCCTTGTCGCAGCCCTCGCAGGCGGCGGTCGCTTCCGCGGCCGCCGATGACCGCGTCGCATCTTTGCGGCTCCTGGCCGAGGAAGTGGCGGGATGCACGCGATGCGCCGAGCTTGCGGAGACGCGAACAAACACGGTCTTCGGCGTTGGTCGGCCAGATGCCCGCATTTGCTTTCTTGGCGAAGCCCCCGGGGCCGACGAAGACGCTTCAGGAGAGCCGTTCGTGGGGCGGGCCGGTGAGCTTCTCACCAAGATCATCGAAGCCTGCCATCTTCGCCGCGAGGACGTCTACATTCTCAACGTGCTCAAGTGCCGCCCTCCCGGAAATCGTACCCCCTTACCCGACGAGGTGGCCCACTGTCGCGGCTACTTCGAGCGGCAGTTTGCGGTGATCGCGCCCGAGTACATCTGCTGCCTGGGCACGACCGCCGCACAGAACCTTCTGCAGACGACCGAGCCGATCGGTCGCCTGCGAAAGCGGTGGTTCACGTATGGCACCGCCAAAGTGATCTGCACGTATCACCCCTCGTACCTGCTGCGGAATCCCGCAGCCAAACGCGATGTCTGGGACGACATGAAGGTCATGATGGCCGACATGGGCGTTGATCTCTGAACCGGTTCGCACCGGATCCTCGGGGTGAGTGCGTGGCACGTGCAAGCCGACCGGCCGTGAGGCCGCGCGTCGACCGTGCGAGCCATGGAACGCAGCGACAGGAAGCGTAACGCCGTCATACGAGCCGCACGTGATTCTCGCGAATCGCAGGGCCACCGCAGCCGGCCGGCGACATGCTCGGCGCCCGCGGGACGTGTGAGTTCTCAGCCCAGACGCTTCGGAGCAACCGCCGCGTGGCACACGTCTCACCGGCTTCTGCGCGTGCCTCCGATCCGGCTGCTCCCCCGTCCGGAATCACATGCGAGGGATGATGGTGCGAGGGGCTGCCCGTGCCCGGGAGCCGGGCTCGGCGGCAAGCGAAGCCACGATGGCGAAGCGTAGCCGGCGTGCAGCGAGCGGAGGGCCGGAGCCCGCAGCGAGCGTCCGGCGACGGGCGCGGGCAGCCCCGAGCCTCGCGAACGATTGAAATCAAGTGTGAACGGATAAGGCGTACGGCGATCGGACGTGGGACGCGGCGTCTGGTGGTCGTTCGCCCCACGCCTCACGGCGTTGGGCTTCCGCGGCGGTCAAGCGTCCCGACCGCCCGGACGGCCGTTGACCACGGCGTCGGACCTCTCGCCAGGGTTCCGGATTTGCTGAAGATTCGGGTCGTGGCGATCCGATCATTGGTACGGGTCGTGGGGGAGGGGAACAGCCGCTGACTGCGGACGGGGTCGAGCAGGGGCAACCCGGCCGGCTCGCTTCGCGGGGAGAGTTCGGGGTCCGATGGATCGTCCAAGCCGAACCGTCGCGAGCCCGTGCGGCCGCTTGGTCACCATGGTGGCCGCGGCGCTGCTGACCGGCTGCACGATGTGCCCGGACCCATACGACTACTCGGGGCCGGTGCCCAACGGCTCATCCCCGCGCAATAACTTTCGGGCCCGCAGTAACGGCATCCTTCCGATCGGCGCTGCTCCCGTGCCATGGCCGCCGATCGTCAAGGCGAGCGGGACGGAGGGCCGCGATGGCCCCCTGCTTGCTGGCCATCAGGGTAGCCAGGCGGGGCGGCATGCGACTCCGACGCTCGCCGATCCGGCCGTCTCGACAGCTGCCGGCGACGACGCTGTGGCCCAGATGGAGCCGACGAGTGTGCTGGTGACCGCCGCGGTCGAGGAAGCCACCATGGAGCCTTCGGCCACCGAGCCAGATCACGTGATTCCGGTCATTGGCGAGTCGAGCGAGGAGTTGCCTGCGAGCGAGGACGCCGCGGTCGATGAACGCTCAGGAGCCGAGTCGGCGACGTTGTCGCCCACAGGTTCACCCGCACCCGTCGAGTTGCGCGTCGAGATGCCTGCGCTCGCCGAGACTCCAGGCTGGCGGACGCGTCAGGCACGCTGACGTCAGACCGGGTGGACGAATGCCGGCTCCGGCACCCAGCCATCGGGGATCACGGCGTCCTTGGGGACCACGGCCACGCCGTCGCGGATCGTGAACCGGTCGTCGTCGGCCGTGTCGACCCAGCCGTGCTCGTTGACGATCCGCACTCGGCGACCGATGCGGACGTTCTTGTCGATGATTGCGCCGGCGATGATGCTATCGTCGCCGATCCCCAGCGGCGGCAGGCCGCGGGCCACGTCGTCGGCGAGGCCGTGCTCGCTCTCGTAGTAGTCGTTGCCGAGGATCACGGAGTCGCGAATCACGACGTTGCGGCCAATCCGGCACCGCAGTCCGATCACGCTGTTCTCGATCACGGCTCCCGACTCGATCACGCAGCCGTCTGACACGAGGCTGTTGCGGATGCTCGCCCCGCCGAGCCGCGACGGCGGCAGGAACCGTCCGCGGGAGTAGATCGGCGCCTCGGCGTTGACGAGATCGAACGGCGGCGACGCGCTCGCGAGTTCCCGGTTGCATTGGAAGTAGGAGCGGATCGTCCCGATATCCTCCCAGTAGCCGTCGAAGGGGTGGAGTTGGACGTGCTTCGCGCGGATCGACGCCGGGAACACCTCCTTGCCGAAGTCTTGGTAGTCGGTCTTCGTCAGGAGGTCGAGGAGGCAGTCACGGTCGAAGAGATAGATTCCCATGCTCGCCATCAGCGACCGGCCATGGGCGGCGATGCCCTGTGCCTCGATCCATGCCGGATCGGTTCGCACCATGTCGAGCTCCTGTGGAGTTTGCGGCTTCTCGAGGAAGCCCTCCACGCGGCCCTCGCCGTCGAGCCGCATGACGCCCAGGCCCGAGGCGGCGTCATCCTTGACCGGGATGCCTGCGATCGTCACATCGGCCTTGTGGGTCATGTGCGTGGCGAGCATGTCGGCGTAGTTCATCCGGTAGAGCTGGTCGCCCGAGAGGATCAGCACGTGC
>JBAXOU010000044.1:0-17886 GCA_037133115.1 Planctomycetota bacterium
CTTCCGAGTCGCCAGGGCGCAAATCCCGTGCCGAACAGGATTGCCTGGAGGGCCGGAGCGAGCGTCCGGCGACGGGCATGGGCAGCCCCGAGCGCGATGCAAACCGCGAGGGCACACAGGTTGACAACCTGTGCTACGAGTGGCCGCGGGAAGGCACACAGGTTGAAAACCTGTGCTACGGGGGGGCAGCCCCGAGCCCCTGCAACGCCTCAAGATTCGTGTGACCCGGGACTACTTGGCCCGGATTTTCTCGAGCGCTGCGGCGGCGGCCTCCCGGACCTGCTTCACCGAGTCTTCTTCGGAGACCAGTTCGAGAATCGGGATCGCCGGTGCGGCGGCAGGGCCAATGTCGCCGAGCGCCACGGCAGCCTCCAGTCGCACCATTTCCCGGTCGCCGCGGAGCGCCCGACGCAGCAGCGGGATGGCGCGGTCGAACTGCGACGCGTCGTCCGGCTTGATCTTCAGACCCGCCCACGTGGCCATCGTGGCCATCAGTTCGTCCTGCGACTGCGAGAGTTCACGAAGCACCGGCTCGGCAGCGGCCGCCGTCGGACCGATTTTCCCGAGCGCGTAAGCGGCTGCGTAACGCAGTCCGTCGGCTGCCGAGTCGTCGGCGACCAGCTTCTGCAACTGCGGCACGGCCTCGGCCGCGTCGGCACCGATCGCGGCGATCGCCACAGCGGCACCGCCCCGGTATGCCGGGTCCGCGTCGCCGAGGGCGGTCACAAGTTCGCCTATCGCCGGCTTCGCAACCGGGCCCATCGCCGCCAGGATCTCCAGCACGTTGAGCCGGATCGCCGGATCGGCGAGTTTCGCCCGCAACCCGGGGACGGCCGCTCCGCCGAGGCGGATGAGCGCCGCCCCTGCCGCCTGGCCCGCCTTGGGATCGGTGTCGGTGAGCAGGCCCACAAACTCGCCCGCGAGTTGCTCGCGGGCATCACCAGCAAACGTGTCCGAAAGGTCGGAGAGGCCGTTCACGCAGGCAGCGCGGGCGTCGGGATCGGGATTGGCAAGCCCCTTGCGGAGCCGGGCGACAGCGTCATCGACGAGCTGCTTGTCGTCGGGATGAATACGGGCGAGGGCCCACGCCGCCACGCTCCCCACAAATGGATCGTCGCCCTTCGCCAACGTCGTCAGACTCTCGTCGCCAGCGGAAGACTTCATGCGTCCGAGGGCGAAGGCGGCGGGGAGCCGCAGCGCCGCGTCGCCGGAATCGAGCGCCTTGACGACCACGGGTACCGCCGACGCGGCGGGCTCGCCGATGGCCGCCAGCGAGAGAATGGCCTGCAGTCGCTCCTCCGTCGCTCCCTCTCCGGCCGCCTGCGCCAAGGCAGCAGTCGCCGGGGCGGCGTCGGGGCCAATCTCCGCAAGCGCCACCTCCGCCCAATACCTCGACTTCGGGTCCTTCAGGGCCTCCGTGAGAAACGGCACGGCCTCGTCGCCCATGTCGGACAGCGTGTGCAACGCCGACATGACGACGCCAGGATCGGCGTCGGCCAACTGCTTCGTGACAATCGGCTTCAGGTCGATGAGCGACTTGTATCGGCGAAGCGCCCGCACGGCAGCACGGCGGGCGCGTCCGTCGGGATGGACGGCGGTGCTGGCAAGTGGCTCGATCACCGCGGCGTAGGTGGCGGCGTCGGCGTCAGGAATCGGCTCGCGACCATCGTCCTCGCGAATCGTGCCGAGTGCCGCAGCGGCCTGGGTCACCACGATCGGGTCGGCGTCGGCCAGCAGTTTGACGATCGCAGGCATCGCCGACCTGGCATCCTCGCCGATCAGGCCCACGGCCCGGGTGGCATGCCAGCGGACGCGGGGGTCCGCGTCGGCGAACGCCGCGACGAGCGCGTCGAGTGCAGGCAATGCGTTTTGTCCGATGGCGCCAATCTCATCGATGACGAGCACCCGCTCTCCACTGTCGGCGGTGGCGGCGAGTTTCTTCACGAGCTCGCCGACAGTGACCTCCGACGTGGCATCAGCCTGCCCTGCAGCGGGCGCGGTGGGCTGCTTGACGGTCGTCTCCACCTCGGCCTTGGCTTCGGCCTTCGCGACCGGCCGTGGGGGCTGTTTGGTCTCGGCGCACCCTGCCGCGAGGAGGGCTGCGATCGCGGCCGTGCCCACGGCCGGCAGGAACTGATGAGGCTGGCGCATCATGCTGGCTGCTACTCCCGAAAACGAGGCTTGTCGCGCGGGTCGCCACACGGCTCCGTGCCGCCGCGCCCGGCCAATTCTCCATCGCTCATCCGACGGGGTCTGAGTATACTTACGGCCGGTTTTTCGGCATCGTGAGTTTTCCGAATCACGTCCCGCTCGATCCGCCCACGTTCCCCGAGGCTCCTGCCATGATTCGCGCGACGTCGCCTTCCATCCGTCTTCTTCTCGCCGCATGCTGCGGCTTGGCATCTGCAGTCGCCACCGCCCAGTGGGGCGGCATGGGCTACAACCGCGGCGGCTATGCCTCGACCGCCGGCCAGGCAGCCGACTACGGCATGTCGGAGGTGCTGCGGGCGCAGGGCTACCAGAATCTCCAGAACTCGGAAGCCGCCAAGAACTGGGAGGAAGCCAAGACCCTGGAAATCCAAAACAGGCTTCGTTGGACCGAGACGTACTTCGAGATGCGGAAAGAGAACCGCGACAAGCGGGCCGAGGCGGCGGGGCCGCCGGTGACGCAGGACCAGGCGATCCGCATGGCGAAGATGGCCGCCCCGCCGCGGCTTGGATCGACGCAACTCGACCCTGTGACCGGCCACATCCAGTATCCGATGGTCCTCACCGATGAGGGCTACAAGCCCTATCGCGATCGGCTCGACCCGCTCTTCGCCCATCGCGCCGAAACGGGCGGCAGCATTCAATACTCCGACTACCTGGCGATCCAGCAGACCATCACCAAGTTCATCGACGCACTCAAGACTCGGGTCACGGAGTATCCGGCCGGCGAGTATGGCAAGGCCCGGACATTCCTCGACAGCCTCGCCCGCGAAGCCTCGATGCCGGCGGGCTGAGGTCAGACGGTCGCCATCGCGCGGCGGAGGACCGGGATCACCGCGAGCCGAGCGATGCACGACACCGCGAACACGGTCGCATACGCCTGCCACGTCTCCCCGAGCGAGCGGAGGATCAGCCCGCCCGTCGCGGCGCCGGCGACCGTGGCCAGGGCGACCCCGAGGTTGTAGACCGAGACGACGCCGGTCCGCTCCGCGGCATGCACCTCCTGAAAGAAGATCAGCGTGACGGCCAGTTCGTAGGCCGCCCAACACGCCCCGGCCACCACCTGCACGCCGCAGAGGTAGGCGACGTTTCTCGAAGGCAGCCAGAGCAGCGCCAGTGGCACGATCGCAAGGCTGGCCATCCAGATCAGGCGAAGCGGCCCCACCCGAGATGCGAGGCGGCCGATGGCGGGAAGCAGCAGGGCCTTCGAGAGAAAAGCCGTGCCAAACACGAGCATGAAGGCGTGGTATGAGAAGCCAAGTTCCCGGAGCATGTAGGGCGTGAAGTACGGAGCCGCCAACTGCGTGCCAAACACGAAGCAGCAGAGGTAGGCGACGATCCGTCCCGACCTGCGGCCGGCCATGCCGTGGAGAGCCCCCGTCACCCGACGTGCCAGCGGCGTTGCGTCAGGAGCGGCCGTCTCATCGACCACGGGCGGACGCGGCTCCCGGCACGACCACAGGCATGCGGTCGATACCAGCCGCGCCAGACCGGCCACGACGAACATCGCCGCGAAGGCGGTGAGCAGCGAGTCTCGCGCCTCGCCCCACTGGAGCACGAGGCCGCTGAGCATAAAGCCGAGAAAGACGGAGAACTGGCTGAGGCGGTTGCGGTTGGCGAAGTAGGGCGTGCGGAGTTGGTCCGGCACGAGCGACGCCATCCACGCCGTCCAGGCGGGAACGCCGGCCATCCCGGCCGACCAGTAGATCGAGGCGGCGGCGAGCAGTTCCCACAGCTGCGCATCACCGCGAATGGCCCACCACACCATCGGGATGAAGCAGCATGCCTGCACGAGCGTGCAGACCACCACCCAGCGACGGTTGCTGCCGATCCTCGCAACCGCCAGCGGCGAGGCGAGCTGAAGCAGGGCGCCGAAGAGCACCGGCACCGACGCGACCATGCCGGCCGCGACCGGCCCCAGCCCGAGGGCCAGGGCGAAGGCGGAAAAGTAGGTCTCGCCGCAGCCCACCATCACGCTGAACGCCATGGCGTCGATCGTCGACACGAGCAGGTCGCGACGAAGGCTGCTACGCGGCGGAAACGGGAGCTGGATCAAGGAAGGGAACGCGGAGGGCGCCGGGCGGGATCTATCTGTCTATACTTCCGCCGCCGTTTGGTACAGCCAAGCCCGCAGGGCCGGCGCGACGCGGCCCACAATGGCTCACACAAACGAGGATTTCCATGAAGACACTTGTCACGGGCGGCACCGGCATGGTGGGACCGCGGCTCCTGCGAATGCTCGACCGACCCGTGGTGCTCTCGCGGAATCCGGACCGGGCCCGGGAGAAGATTGGCCATCTCGCGGGCCAGATCGTCCGCTGGGACCCCATGGCAGGGCCGCCGCCAGCCGAGGCATTTGCGGGTGTGGAGGCAGTCTTCCACCTCGCCGGCGAGTCGGTCGCCGAGGGCCGCTGGACGGCGGCGCAGAAGGCGCGGATCCGCGACAGCCGCGTGGTCGGCACCCGAAACCTCGTGCAGGGTATTTCCCAGGTGTCAGACCGGCCGCGGGTGCTCGTGTCCGCGTCGGCCGTGGGCTACTACGGCGATCGCGGTGAGGAGGAACTCACCGAGTCGGCTTCACCGGGGCACGACTTCCTCGCCGATGTCTGTGTGGCCTGGGAGCAGGAGGCCCTCGCGGCGGAGAAGCTCGGCGTGCGGGTGGTCACCGAGCGGACCGGGATCGTGCTCGGCGCTGGAGGCGGTGCGCTCGCCAAGATGCTCACTCCCTTCAAACTCGGCGCCGGCGGGCCGCTGGGTAATGGCCGCCAGTGGATGCCGTGGGTCCACGTGAGCGACCTCGCCCGGCTCTATCTCCATGCCGCGGAGCACGAGTCGATCCGCGGCCCGATGAATGCCGTCGCGCCGCATCCCGTCCGCAACAGCGAGTTCACCAAGGCGCTCGGCCGCCAGCTCCGGCGGCCGGCTTTCATGCCGGCCCCCTACCTCGGCCTGCGGCTCCTGTTTGGCGAGTTCGCCCAGGTGCTCTTCGCCTCGCAGCGGGTGGTTCCGCAGGTGGCGCTCGACACCGGCTTCACGTTCCAATACCCCGACATCGCCGCAGCGCTCAAGGAAATCCTCGCGCCCGCTGCGTAGCACGCTCTGCTCCGGTTCACGCGTGATGCTCGCGCGTCGTCGCGGCACCGCAGCCAGCCGGAGACATGCTCGGCGCCGGCGGGACTTGTGAGACCGGTTCGTCATGCACCTTGCGCAGCTGGTGGTACAAGCCCAACGCCGTGAGGCGTGGGGCGAACCCACACCAGACGCCGCGTCCAGCGTGGTTTGCCCGCGGCCTTACGGCCGGTCGGCTTTCACGACGCCGATCCCAATGCGAATCGGGAAGGCACACAGGTTGACAACCTGTGCTACGGGGGGACAGCGAGGGGGCTGCCCGTGCAACGTGCGAACCGTGAACACACACAGGTTGAAAACCTGTGCTACGGGGGGGACAGCGAGGGGCTGCCCGTGCCCCGAGAGCCGGCGTTGCTGACCAGCGCAGGCATGGATGCCGGAGCGCAGGCAGCATCGAGTGAGCGGAGCCCAGGATGGGCGGAGCGAACGTCCGGCGACGGGGCATGGGCAGCCCCGAGCCGCCGCGGGATCCTGATGCACGCTGACAGGCGCAGGTTGCCAACCTGCGCTACTCTCGAACGGCTGCTCGCGTCAGGCGATCGCGGACGCCCCGCCATGCTTCGTCGTCGGGCGGCCGGTCCACCACGATCCGATCGAGTTGCCGCTGGTCGAGCGCATGGAGCGTGGCGTAGAGCCGGGCTGCAAAGCCCTCGACGTCGGCTGGCATCGGCACGATGACGAGGTCGCGGGAAGCGGCGAGGCGGCGAACGTCGGGATCATCGGTGCGCGACGTCAGCCAGCCGATCCGCTGCCCCGCGGCCACGAGCGCGGTGACGCGGCCGCACGCGTCGTCGGGCATTTCGAGCGGTGTCTTGGGGGCGTAGTGACGGGCCTGCTGGCCCGGCGAGCGGGCGGCGCCCGCAGCCAGCGCATCGGTGGGCCAGTCGACTGGTCCTCCCACCGCCGCCTCGACCGCGGCCCGCGAGAGAGGACCCGGACGGAGGATCCGTGGTGGCGACGACGTGCAGTCAATCACCGTCGATTCGATGCCCTTCGTGCAGGGCCCGCCGTCGAGGATCAGGTCGATCCGGTTGCCGAGGCTCTCGAGCACATGAAGGGCAGTCGTCGGCGACACCCCTTCGGAGCGGTTGGCGCTCGGGGCCGCCAGCGGCGTACCGGCGGCTGTGATCAACCGCCGCGCCAGCGGATGGTCGGGGCAACGCAGGGCCACCGTCGGGCCGCCGGCGGTGACGATGTCGGGAATCCGCGGGCCTCGAGGCACGACCACGGTGACGGGGCCCGGCCAGAACCGCGTCGCAATCGCCTCAGCGGCGGCGGGCCAGTCGGCGGCAAGCGACCTCGCCATCGCGATGTCAGCCACATGCACGATGATCGGATTTGTGGCGGGCCGCCCCTTCGCACGAAAAATGCCTGCCACCGCCTCCTCGTCGAGGGCATCGGCGGCCAGGCCGTAGACAGTCTCCGTCGGGATCGCCACGAGCCCCCGGCGGCTCAGCACCTCGACCGCCCGACCGATCGACTCGACAGCAGCAGCGGGCGGCTCCGCGGCGGCGGCTGGCCAGACGGCGCGGAGGATGGGGGGCAGCGGGCGAGCCATGGGTCCTACCTTGCAACGCCGGAACGACCCGAGCAAGATGGCGCCGCCCATCCGCCGCCAGGAGCCTCTTTCGTGCCCACCTCCCGAACACCTGTCGTCGGCATCGCGATGGGAAGTCGGTCCGACTGGCCCACGCTCCAGCGGGCGGCCGCGATCCTCGAAGAGTTTGGCGTCGCCCACGAGTCGGAGATCGTCTCGGCCCACCGCACCCCCGACAAACTCGCCCACTATGCCGCCTCGGCGGCCGGCCGCGGCCTCAAGGTGCTGATCGCCGGGGCCGGCGGTGCGGCCCACCTGCCGGGCATGCTCGCCGCCCAGACCCACCTCCCGGTGCTCGGTGTGCCGGTGGAGTCGTCGATGCTCCGCGGCGTCGATTCGCTGCTCTCGATCGTGCAGATGCCGGCCGGCGTGCCCGTGGGCACGCTGGCGATCGGCCCCGCGGGCGCGGCCAACGCGGCCCTCCTCGCGATCTCGATCCTGGCGCTCGAGGATGCCACGCTCCGCGACAAGCTGGTCGCCTACCGCGCGGCGCAGACGGCCCGCGTGCTCGGCGAATCGCTCGACGGCGACGCGCCGGCGCGGTCGGAGCGGTGACCGTGGAACGCCCCTTGGCCCCGATCCTCCCGGGCGGCACGCTTGGCATCCTCGGCGGCGGCCAACTCGGTGCGATGTTCGCGATGGCCGCCCGCCGGATGGGCTACCGCGTCGAGGCGATTTCCGATGTCGCCGACTGCCCGGCCGCGATTCACTGCGACCGCCTCCACGTGGGCCCCTACACCGACACCGCCCTGCTCGCGCGGGTGGCGGCGGAGTGCGACGTCGTCACGTTCGAGTTCGAGAACATTCCGGCCGAGGCGGGGCGTGCCCTCGAGGCGGTGGTGCCGGTGCGGCCGAGCCCCGACGTGCTCTTCACCACGCAGGACCGAGCCCGCGAAAAGACCTTTCTCACGCAGCATGGTTTTGCCTGTGCGCCCTACCGCATCGTCGCATCGCTCGATGAACTGCGGGGGGCCGTCGCCGACCTCGGCCTTCCGGGCGTGCTGAAGACGGCCGCCTTCGGCTACGACGGCAAGGGGCAGATGAAGCTCCTCGCGCCACCCGACATCGACGCCGCATGGGCGACGCTCGGCGCCGGCCCCGACGGTCCGCGGCAGCTGGTGCTCGAAGGCTTCATCGACTTCCACTGCGAGATCTCGGTGGTCGCGGCCCGCGGCACGGACGGCTTGATTGCCGTGTTTCCTCCCTCACGAAATGCCCATGAGAACCACATCCTTGACGTATCAAGCGTGCCGGCGGGGCTTGCTGACTCGATCATCGATGAGGCGGTGGCGACCACGGGACGGATCCTCGAGGCCCTTGGCGTGATCGGTGTGGCCTGCGTGGAGTTCTTCGTGACGAAGGATGGCCGCGTGGTCGTCAATGAGATCGCCCCGCGAACTCACAACTCCGGGCACCTCACGATCGAGGCCTGCGAGACCTCGCAGTTCGAGCAGCAGGTTCGCGCAGTCTGCGGACTGCCGCTCGGCTCCACGCGGCTGCGGTCGCCCGCCGCGATGGCGAATCTGCTCGGCGACTGCTGGCCGCTCGCGGCCGACGGCTCCCGCCGCGACCCCGACTGGGCGGCGGCGCTCGAAGTACCCGGGGTCTGGCTGCACCTCTACGGCAAACGCGAGGCCCGTTCCGGCCGCAAGATGGGCCACCTCACGGCGCTTGCCGACACGGTGGAAGAGGCTGTGGAGAAGGTGACCATCGCCCGCCGCCGTGCCTGCCGCGGCTGAGGCTCACTGCGGCGCGAGCGGGCGGCCACGCCAGGCGGTCTTGAGACCGAGCAGTTTCCGAACCAGCGCGGCCCACTGGATCGCGAGGAACACCGCCACGCCGAGCGGGTGAGCGGCGGCGCTTGCAAGGCTCTGCCGAAACCGCGCGGCCTCCAGCAACCGCGGCAGCCACGCCAGTGCCGCGGCGGCCACGGCCACGGGAATCGCCCACGTCGGCCAGCCGTTCCAGCCCGTGATCAGCCCCCAGGCAACCATCACGAACGGCAGAATCTGGCCCCCGGCGAGGAGCAGCGTGAAGGGCACGATCGTGGCCGGGGCACCGATCCCCTCGGTCGCGTTCTTGGAGAGACCTCGCCAGACGTCGGTATTCCGCTCGTACATCCGGCAGCATGCGATGTCGGAGGCGTCGAAGATGTCGGTCGCAAGCCCGGCGCGGCGGTACGCACGCGGAAGTTTCACGCCGTCGTGGAGCGAGGTCCGGATGGCCTCGTGCCCCCCTGCCCGCTCGTAGTCGGCCCGCCGCGTCACGAACAGCTGCCCGCAGCCGGCCGCCATGCCGGGCGAGTTGTCCTGTCGGCTCCTGACCAGCGGCAGGAAGCCAAGGAGGATGAAGTGAATCAACGGTAGGAGGAGCCAGTCGAGAAAGCACGCCGTGGCCTGCCGCGGAAACCCACTGCCGAGCGCCGCCCCCGAGGCGTCGACAAACGCCACCGACCGGGCGACTGCGTCGGCCGTAGGCGAGACGTCGACATCCAGAAACACGAACGTGTCGTGGTGGGCCGCCTTCGCCAGCTGCCAGCAGGCGTGCTGCTTGCCGCACCAACCCGCCGGCAACGGCTTTCCTCTCACGATCCGAACCCGAGGATCATCCGCCGCAATGCCGGCCACGATCTCAGCCGTGGCATCGTGGCTATCGTCGTCGAGGATCACGAGTTCGAGATCCACGCCCTGGCTCGCGAGCACGTCGCTGCAGAGCCGGGCAATCGCCCGCTCCTCGTTGCGGGCCGGCACGAGCACCGAGACCCGCGGCAACTCGCCCCCGGGCGGCGGCTGCGGAGTTCGCCGGAAGGCCCGGAGGTTGGCGAATGTGAGCGTTGCCGGCAGGGCCGCGCACGCAAATCCCGCGACGGTGAGTCCCCCGAGCAGGGCCGGGTTCATGGCACCGCCCTTTCGCCACTGTGCGAGGCGTCGAACCGCTCGCCGCGGAGAAACGCCTGTGCGCGCCGCACGAAGTCGTAAACGCCGCCGACGCCGACGCGGCCTGCGAGCAGCGGCGTGAAGCGATGTGGGTCGCGGGAGATCGCCGCCGCCGCGAGGTGGTCTTGCGCCGTCTCGAGACCGTGGGCGAGCAGCTCGGTCCACTCCTCAGCGGACCGGTCGCTCGATTCGCCGAGCCGGATCGACGGACCGAAGGCCACGAGCGCCTCGGGGCAGCGTTCGCTCCAGAACGGATACTCGACGGCGAGGGGCACGATCAATCCACTTTCGGCCGCGGCCGCGGCATGCCCCACGCCGGCCCGGAGCACGGCCGGCCGTATGCGGGGATCGGTGAACTCGCCCTGCGCGGTGATCCAGTAGATCACGTCGGTCCTTCGCCCCGCGGCCCGCACGGTCCGCAGGAATCGCGCCGCCCCACTCCTCGACTGCGGGTCGATGCCGATGAATCCGATCCGCTCCATGAACTTGTATTTGCCGAGCGCCGCCGCGTCGATCGGCCCGTAGACCATGCGGTCGGGAAACAGCGTCTGCCCGACGGCCAGAAAGATGAGCGGATCCCACCAGCCGGGATGATTTGAATAGAAGATCACCGGCGCGCCCGCGATCGCCGGCACCGGCCCGCCTCCCGCCTGCTCCGTCAGCAACCGAACGGCGTGAAAGTTCCGTGCGAGGTACTTCCGCACGCGCCACATGAACCAATCGAAGAGCGTACGAGAGAACGGTGGCAGAACATCCTCCTCCTTCCCTCGTCGCTGATCGCGGCCAACGTCATTCATGGCGAGCACGCTCCGTCAACGTGCCGAATGCCGCTCCACCCTCGCCGGCGATCTGTCGCTCGGCGCGTCCTGGCGGTGGCGGAAGCCGGTCGGAGGCCACGCGCAGGAGACGGTGACATTTGCGGACGCCGGACATTGATTTTCCGCCAGAGCACCGAACTCGCAAATGCCGCCGGCTCCGAGCATGGACCTCCGGCCGGCTGGCGCGTCCAAGAACGACCCGCCCTCACACCCCGACCGCCGCCTGAGCGGAAGCCCCCGCCTGCCCGACGAGTTTGTCCTGATCGACGCAGTCGGCCGCGATCCAGCCCGACATCAACACCATGGGCATCCCCGGCCCCGGGTGCGCCGACCCGCCAGCGAGATAGAGCCCCTCGACGTCGGGCGAGCGGTTGGCCGGCTTGAACGCCCCGAGATACTTGCCGTGGCTCGCGAGGCCGTAGATCGCGCCGTCGAGCACGTGATAGCGGTCGTTGATGTCCTGCGGCGTGAGGGCCCGCTCAAACACGATGTGCTTCTCGAGATCCTTCATGCCCGCGGTCCGCTCGAGCTTGCGGATGATCGTGTTGCGGTACTCCGGGAGCATCTTCTTCCAGTCGTGGTGCGGCCGGAGGTAGGGCGTGTGCACCAGCACGTAGAGCGCCTCGCCGCCGGGGATCGCTACTTCCGGCTCGGTGACCGCCGGGGCGCAGACGTAACAAGTCGGATCGGGGGCCGGCTCGCCGCGGCGGTAGATCGCCTCGAACTCCTCGTGGGGATCGTGCGAGAAGACGAAGTTGTGATGGATCAGCTGCTCGTACCGCTTGTCGAGGCCGAGGTAGAGCACCACGCCCGAACACGCGGGCTCGTACTTACGGCGGCCGAGAAACTTTCGCTGCGGCTGGCCGTCGAGGAGCTCGCGATGGGTGCGCACGCTGTCGGAGTTGCTCACGACGACGGCGGCCGGGATCGTCTCGCCGGCGGCTGTCTCCACACCGCGGACCTTGCCGTTCTCGACGATGATCCGCCGGATCGGAGTGTTGGTGCGGATGTCCACGCCGAGATCCACCGCGAGGCTTGCCAGCGCCCGTGGGACCGCGCCCGTGCCGCCCCGCGGATACCAGACGCCGTCGTTCGACTGCATGTGGGCGATGCCGCAGAGCACGGCCGGCGACTGCTCGGGGCAGCTGCCCACGTACTGGGTGTAGTGGTCGAGCATCTGCGCCGCCCGGGCGTCGGGCACGTACGACCGCACCGTGCCGGCCACGCTGTGACCGGGCCGCATGCCGATCAGTTCCTGGAGGAAGCCGACCGAGAAACTCTTACGGACGTTGACCATGTCGCGCATGCCGCCAACGCTCCGCCAGAAGAAAAACTCATCGGAGAGCCGGTGGAGCCGTTGCGAGAGAGCCATGAAGCGGCCGTAGCCGTCGCCGGATCCGGAGCCGGGGGCGAACGCGTCGAGCGTGGCCCGCATCGCCGGCACGTCGGCAACGAGGTCGAGCGTGGTCCCGTCATCGAAGAAGCTTCGCCACTGCGGGTCGAGCGGCACGAGGTCGAGATACTTCTCCAGGTCGCGGCCAGCCTCGGCGTAGATTCTCTTGAGCACCCGCGGGATCGTGAGGATCGTCGGCCCCATGTCGAAGCGGAAGCCCTCCTCGGAGAGCACCGCCGCCTTGCCGCCGACCCAGGGGTTCTTGTCGCAGAGCGTCACGGCATAGCCGCGGGCGGCGAGCGTGCAGGCGGCGGCGAGACCGCCGAGCCCGGCCCCCACCACCACCACCCGGTCATCGCCCCGCGTCTGCCTGATCATGCCTGTCGCTCCATGTGCTCGTGATGATCGTGTCCGGGAGTGCTCGCTGCCGCTTCAGACCGCGGCGGTCTTTTGATGCCCTGCCCGGGCCACGCCCGGGCCACGCCGGGGCCGTACGGCCGAGCCGTCGAGACCGAAGTCGCCGAGCAGCAGTTCCGAGGTGATCCGCGCCGAAGAGTAGATCACGGGCAGCCCGCTGCCGGGATGGGTGCCACCGCCAACGAGGTACATGCCCGCCACGTCCTCGAACCGGTTGTGCGGCCGCATATGCAGCATCTGGCCGAGGTCATGGGAGAGGTTGAACGTGGCGCCACGGTAGATCTCGTAGTCGTCCTGCCAGTCGTCGGGCGTGAGGATCTTCTCGTAGCGGATCCGCTCGCGGACGCCGCTGATCCCGACCCGCTCGAGCTGGTCGAGGGCCACCTCGCGGTAGCCCGGTGCCTCTCGCCGCCAGTCGACGTTGGGGTGCCGGTGGGTGGTGGGGATCAGCAGGTAGAGCGTGCTCATCCCCCGGGGCGCGAGCGTGGGATCGGTGACGCAGGCGTTCTGCACGTACATCGAGGGGTCGCGAGAGAGGGCATGGCGGTGCTCGATGTCGATGAGGTTTTCCCGGTAGTTTTCCGAGAGATAGATGTTGTGGTGCGCCACGTCGTCGTAGCAGCCCTCGATGCCGAGGTAGAGCATGAACGTCGAGCAGGAAAACCGCCGCGAGGCGATCTTCTTGTCGTTCCAACGACGACGGATCGCGTCGGGCACCAAGCGCGTCATCGTCCGGGCGAAGTCAGCGTTCACGACCGTCGCATCGGCCGCATACTCGCCCCGCGACGTCTTCACGGCGGTGATCCGCCGGCCGGCGAAGGCCAGCGACTCGACCGGCTCCTCGTAGCGGATCTCGACGCCCATCTCCGTGGCGATGCGGGCCATCGCCTCCGACACCGCGCCGCAGCCGCCGATCGGATGGAAGACGCCATGCTCGTATTCGAGGAATGAGAGGATCGAGAACAGGCTCGGGCACTTGAAGGGAGACATGCCCAGATACTTCGACTGGAACGTGAACGCCAGCCGGATCCGCTCGTCGCTGAAGAAGGTGCCGAGTTCCGCGTCGAGGCTCCGCCACGGCTTGAGCATCGGCACGAGTTTGATGAGTTCGGGGCTCGCAAGGTCGAGCCAGCTCTGGAACGGCTGCTCGAGAAACGGTGCAAACCGCTCGAACTTGGCCCGCGTGCTCTCCATGAACCTGGTGAAGGCCCCGCGGTCGGCGGGCGAGAATCGCGAGACTTCCGCCTCCATCCGGGCAACGTCGGGCGTGCAGGAGAGTTCGCCGCCTGAGCCGAAGATCAAGCGGTACTGCGGGTCGAGCCGGACCATCTCGACCTCTCGCCGCAGTTCGCGGCCGCAGGTCTGAAAGATCTCCTCGAGCACCCGCGGGTAGAGAAAGAAGGTCGGGCCGAGGTCGAATTTGAAGCCCTCGGGCGTGGCGATCGTGCTGGTTCGCCCGCCGGGCACCGCGAGCCGCTCGAGCACGCGAACCCGGACGCCCGACTGGGCCAGGAGCATGGCTGTGGCGAGGCCACCCGGACCGGCTCCGATGATATTGACGGTCGGCGACATCCTGGCCCTTCCACCATGCCGGGCCGGAACGCACGTCCCTGCCGCGTCGGCGACGCCCGTACTATAGGTGTCGACGGGAGAGGGTCAAGAAACGCGGGAACGCGTCAGTAGGGGATGTAGTAGGCCGAGCGAACCGGCCGCAGGCCACCGAACAGCCCCCGGCGATAGAGGGGCACGGCCACAGCGGCGGGGGCGTAGTAGGCGGTGACGGGCTGCGCCACGACTTCGGTGACCACCGGTGAATAGGCTGTTGTGGGAGCGTAGTACGACGTGACCGCCATGGGGGCAGCGGGGGCGTAGCCGGCGGTGTAGACCGGCGCGTAACCGGCCGTGTAGGCCGGAGCGTAACCAGCCGTGTACACCGGAGCGTAGGCGGACGTCACCGCGACGGTCGGCGTTGCCGCGACGACCGGCGGCGAAAAGGCCGTGACGGCGGCGTAGTTGCCGGCGGGGGTGTAGTTGGCGACGTAGGCGGGCGCCGCCACGTAGGCGGGCGCGGCCACCACCGGCCGGTAGGCGCCGTAATAGACGACCTGCGCATGGGCCGCACCGCAGGCGAGCACGGCGAGGCATGAAACGACCAGGGACAGGAGACGTCGCAGCAGGGAGCTCATGGGATCAAGGATCCTTTCCGGAGCGGTGAACCGGCCGCGATGGAGGGCTCCCCATCGCCGAACATTCGATTCCTACGCCGCTCATCGAGGATACGTTCGATTGGGTTGGCCTTGCAAATCGCCCTCAAACTCTGACATTTTGCCCGTCAACTTGGCGAAGCAGCGACCACTGGGGGGCGGAAATACCGTCTCATGAAGAATCGCGGTTCCCAGGCCTTGGGAGGCGACACCTTGGACACTGCGGCCTCGACCTCCATCCCTTCCGCCGCGACCGATCACGGCCGTCGAGGATTCGCCTCGCTGCTCGTCGTCCGCGGGCTCACGCTCGTCAACGACCATGCCCTCAAGTGGCTGGCCATCGGGCTTGGCAAGCGGCTCGTGGATCAGGGCAACGTCTCGCTCGTGCTCACGATCGGGCTCGTCGGGCTGTCGTTGCCCTACGTGCTCTTTTCCTGGCTGGCGGGGTCGCTCGCGGATCGGCACTCGAAAACGACGGTCGTCCGCTGGTGCAAGGCGGCCGAGGTGCTGATCGCCGTGGCGGCCACGGCCGTGCTCGGCTTTGGTCTGGGCGAAGGCCAGGAGTGGCTGGGGCTGCCGACGGGCTTGTGGCTGCTCCTTGGGACGGTGATCGCGATCGGCACGCAGGCCGCGGTGATGACGCCGTCGATCGTCGGCGCGATTCCCGAACTCGTTCCGCCGGCGCAGCTGGCGAGTGCCAACGGACTGTTTTCGCTGGTGTCGCTCGTCGCCGTGCTCGCCGGCACGGCCGCCGGCAACTGGGTTGCCGATGCCACCCCCCTGGCCCTCGAAGCCTCGGCCTTGGACCGCGGTCTCCCGACAGGCCTGTTGCTCGGTGGTGTGGCCGTCGCGGGGTTACTGGCGGCGGTATGCCTGCCGCGACTGGCCGCCGCGGCGCCGCACGCACCGCCTGCCTGGAATGCGCTGGCCCGCACCTGGACCGACCTTGGCCTCCTCGCCCGCCAGCCCGAACTCGCCGCGGCCGCCGCCGGGATTGTCTTCTTCTGGGCGATTGGCGCCGTGGCCCAGGCCAACGTGGACCAGTTCGCCACCGAGGCGGGAGCGACCTCGCAGGCCCAGGTGGTCCCGCTTTTGGTGGCACTGGTGGCCGGCATTGGCGTGGGGAGCGTCGTGACCGGGAAACTGGCGACCCGGCCTGCCGGGGCCGACCCGCGCGTAGACCTTGGATTCGTGCCGCTTGGCGGCCTGATCATGGCCGTCGCGTTCGTGGCACTCGCGTTCACCGGGGGCCGCTTTCTCGGCGGCGGGGCAACGGCGTGGGGGCCGCTTCTCTGGCTCGTGGTACTCGGCTTCGGGGCAGGCATGTTCGACGTGCCACTCGAGACTTCCATGCAGGCCAAGAGCCCACCCGATCGTCTCGGTGGCGTGCTCGCGGCCACCAATCTCCTGCTCTTCAGCGGCATGTTTCTGGCGTCGCTCGGCTATGGCGGGCTGCGGGCGCCGCTCGGTCCCGGCAGTGCTCCGCTGCTGTCAGCCCGGGCGATCTTTGCGATCTTCGCCGTGCTCTCGCTGGGGGCTGCAGCCGTCGCCGTGTGGTGTGCGCCGCGGGCGACGCTGCGGCTGTTCGTCGCCTCGATCGTCCATGCGGGGTGGCGATTCCGCGTGCGCGGGATCGAGAACATACCGGCGACTGGTCCGGCCGTCCTCGTCGGTAATCATCTCTCCTGGCTCGACGGATTCCTGCTGCCGATGTCGAGCCCACGGCCGGTCCGGATGGTGGTCTATGGACCGAACATCAAGGGTCGATTCCTGCGGATGCTCTCCGACCAATGGCGGTTCATCCTGTTCGATCCGCGGCCGAAGTCGATCGGCACGGCGCTCAAGACGATTCAGTCGGGCCTTGCCGACGGCGATGTGGTCGGCATCTTCTGCGAGGGGGGCATCTCGCGGACGGGCCAACTACTCGGCTTCAAACGTGGGCTGGAGTGGCTGCTCGAAAAGGTGGAGTCGCCGATCGTGCCCGTCTCGATCGACGGGCTCTGGGGGAGCGGGCTGTCATTCTCCGAGGGCCGATTCTTCACGAAGTGGCCTCGACTCTGGCGAAGGCCGGTCACCGTCACGTTCGGCCCTGCCCTCCCCGCCGGCACCCACACCGACATGGCCCGCCTGGCCCTCCAGGAGACGGCCGCCGGGGCGGTCGCGCGGCGGCTCGATCCCCACGCCGCCACGGCCGAGGCCTTCGACGGCTGCTGCATGGTGCGGCGAAGCGACCGACTCGTCGCCTCGCTCGCCCCGGGTGATCCGCTCAAAGACTCGCTCGGCCTGCATGGCGGCCGGCTGCTCGGGATCCGGACCACGGTGCTCGACGCCGACGCACCGGCAGACGCAGTCGCCGCAACCCTTGCCCGCGAGAAGGCGACCATCTGGCTGGCGAGAATCGAGCAGGTGCTCGCCCTTGCCGACAAGCCTGAGGCCGCGGCCGGCCTCGCGGCGCACCTCGCCGCGGTGGTGCTGCCCATCGGGTCGTTGGCCCAGTTGCCGCGGGCCCGCGAGGCGATCGACGCTTTCCGCGAGGCCTCTGGCATCGGGCCCGTCGTGGCCTACGCGCCGCCGGAGGTCGGGGGACTCGTGGCGATGAACACGCCAGCAAAGCGGATTGAGTGGGACCACGAGACGCTCGCCAAGCCCGAAACGGTCGGCCGCGTCGTCAACGGGGTCGTGGTCTGGCCCCAGGCCGGAATGCGCCTCCCACTGGGGCTTTCGTCGCTGGCGGCCGAGGGCGTCCCCGACGATGCAACAGCCACGCTGGCGATCACTGCGACAGGCTCAAAAGCCGCCCTCCTTGCCGACGCGTTTGACGTCGACAAGGACGGGTTTCTGATCCCCAGGGCCTGATACATCCTCTGGTGGGGGGTGGAGCGATTTGCCCCGGGGGGGTGGAGCGATTCGCCCCAGGGGGGTGGAGCGATTCGCTCCACCCTGAAGGTGCATAAAACGAGGTGCAAAACACATTGAACGCTTGTTTTCAATGCATTTTTAGCTTTTTTTCCAAAAAGTCTCGGAGTGGCACGAGGCTTGCAGAGGTGTATGTCGTCAGGTTGACATCACTCCGCCTCTGAGACCCCCTCATGATTTCCCTCCGCCGTCTGCCCGGTTCGCTCGCTTCGGCCCTCGCCCTATCCGCACTCGCCGTTGGCGTCGTCGCGAGGGGCGAGGTGATCAC
>JBAXOU010000045.1:0-17845 GCA_037133115.1 Planctomycetota bacterium
GTGCCGTGGCAGAGCACCTTGCCGGCACGAACCACGTAACTGCGGTCGGTGATCGCCAGCGTCTCCCGCTCGCGGTGGTCGGTGATCAGGATCGAGATGCCGTCGTCGCGAAGTCCGCGAATGATCTTCTGGATCGAGTGGATGGTGACGGGGTCGATGCCGGTGAACGGCTCATCGAGGAGGATGATCCGCGGCTCGGTGATCAGGCAGCGGGCGATCTCGAGCCGCCGCTTCTCGCCCCCCGAAATGTAGTGTGCCTTCGAGCGGCGGATCTTCACGATGTCGAACTGCTCGAGGAGTTCCTCGCACCGCTTTCGCCGGACCTTCGGGGCCATGCCGATCAGTTCCATGATCGCCAGGAGGTTCTGCTCGACGGTGAGCTTGCGAAACACACTCTGCTCCTGGGCGAGGTAGCCCATGCCGCCGTCGCGGGCCCGCTTGTACATCGGCCAGTCGGTGATCTCCTCGTCGTCGAGGAGCACACGGCCAGAGTCGGGGATCACGACCCCGCAGGTCATGCGGAAGCTGGTGGTCTTGCCGGCGCCGTTGGGGCCGAGCAGGCCGACGATTTCGCCGGCCTCGACGTGGAAGTCGACACCGTCGACAACGCGGCGGCGACCGTAGTTTTTGACGAGGCCTTCGACGCTCAGAAGCGACATCCATGCCACTCCGTCGGGGCGGGGCGGGGCTGGTGCGGGCGGCCCGCCGGGCCGCTCTAGCGCACGAACCGCATCCTCCCGAAGTTGGGCCACGAGGGCAATCGCAAATCCCAGCCGCGGAACCGCAGCGGAATGCTCCAGGAGGCGGGAACGGCGTGCGGCCAGAAGACCACGAGGGCCTTGCCGATCAAGAGCCGGCGGTCGACGTGGTGGCCGTCGAGCCAGAGGCGGCTGTCCTTGCTGGCGGCAGAGTTGTCGCCCAGCATCAGGTATTGCCCCTCGGTGAGCGGGAACTCGAGCGAGTCGTCCTCGATCACGCGGCCGTTCCCCTCGACGTCAACGGCGGCGATGTAAAAGAGGTCGCGGAGGACGCGCAAGCCCGTGACCCGCACGTCGGCGGCGGTAACCGTGATGCCCGCGGGCGCCAGATCGCTGGGGACCGCGGAGCCCGGCGTGGCGGGCTTCGTCTCGAGGGCAGGCGGCTCAGTGGGGAGCGGCCGCGACCAGGCGGTCGGCACGTCGAACGCGATCCGCCTGCCATCGACGAAGAGCGAGAGTTCATCGTCCACGTTGGCAAACTGGATCCGCCACGAGCCGCGGCCGTAAACGGGCGTGGCCGCGGTGGCTCGTGCCGGCCCGCCGGGCACGGCGAGGCTCGCACGGCCGTCGGCGAGGTCGATCTCCACGCGGTGCCGCTCCCCGGCCTCGACGAGGTCGAAGGCGATGCGGCCGGAGGTCGAGCGACTCTCGAGCACGCACTCCACCGCGAGGTCGCCCACGGCATGCAGTCGCGTGGGCTGCGTGTTGTAGGGCTGGAAGTCATTGACGGGCGTGGGCGACGGCGCTGCGGGACGGCCACCGGCCCGGATCGTCCGCCAGTCGTCGAAGGCCGGCACGAGATGGCGGTAGCGGAGCGTGGCCGAGGTGTCGCCTTTGCACGCCGCGGAGAACGAGCGGCCGGCGTCATCGGTCGCCCACTGGCAGCCGCCCGAATCAGCTGCCGACCAGTCGACCCAGGCCGTCGGCCAGCCGGCCTTCACGAGTTCGGATGATATGTGGTCGGAGTCACTCACGCACTGGAGCATCGCGAGCATCCGCTCAGGCGGCTTGCGGGCGATCGCCGCCGGCTCATCGCCGCGGGCTGTCCAGATGTCGCCCCCGGTGATCACGACCGTCTCGCCGGGGAGGCCAACGAGCCGTTTGATGTAGTTCGTCTTGGCATCCTCGGGATACTTGAAGACGACCACGTCCCACCGCTTGGGGTCTGAGAAGTCGTAGGCGAACTTGTCGACGAGGATGCGGTCGCCGTTGAACGAGGGATACCGAGGATCGGGCTGGCCCGGACGGATCGCCAGCGGGATGTCGGTGCCGCAGTTGAAGCAGCGGGCGGCGGGCACGATTCGGTCCGGCCGGACGCGGCCGGCCAGTTCGTCCCACTCCTGACTGGCACCAACCTGAAACACGGCTCCGCACGACGAGCAGGCGAGATCCTTGTGGCGGCCCATCAAGGTCGGCGCCATCGACCCGGTGGGGATCACAAACGCCTCGGCTTCAAAGGCCCGAAAGAGGAGCGCGAGCGTGAAGGCGACAACGATCGACTCGATCGTCTCACGGCCGCCGGCGAGCGGATTCCTGACGACGTCGCCACGGCGTGAGCCGTCGGCACGCCGGGGCTCGGCGACGCGGTCGCGGGGGCTGGTGCCGGCCATCGGGTCACTCCAGGGGATGAATCTCGAACGGAGTCTACTCGTGCTGTTGGGGCCGGCTCAACGGCCTGAGGGAGCGAGCAGGTCATTCACCGTCGCCTCCACGTCGGCATACGTGAATGGCCTGCCGAGCGCCTGAGCGGCGTGATCGTCGTCGTACCGCACGGCGAGCGAGCCGTCGGGCCGCCAGACATAGACCGCCGGCACGCCTGCAAGGTCGAGCTTCTTGTACATCGAATCGGCCTCCTCCGTTGCGATCATGTTGATGATGCGGTGCGCCCCAACTCCCTCGAGGAACTCACGAACTGGCGGCACCGCCTCCTCGAACGTGCCGATTCCCTCGTAGTCGAGCGCCAGCGACAGGCAGACCACGCGCTCGGGATGGGCGGCTGCCAGGCAGACGAGCTCGGGAAACTCCTTGACGCAGGGCGGGCACGAGGTGCTCCAGCAGTCGAGCACGACAACCTTGCCGCGGTGTCGTGCGACCTCTCTCAAGAGGCCCTCATGGTCGACCAGCTTCAGCTCGATGGGGTCGGCGGCGGCGCGGGCCCAGGCGAGCCCAGCCGCCGCCACGCCGCCGAGCATTCCCAGGGCGGCGCGCCTGCCGCACAATCCCTTCGCGTCGCCCGCCGGCCGGGAGCCATCCGCCATGTCGCGATTCGAGCACATCCGTCACAAGCCTCCGGTGGTCCTCGCCGCGCCGCGGCAGCTGGTCGTGGCCTGTGCCGTGATGCGGAGCCACGTGAACCTCTCCCACATCGTACGGACCTGCGGCTGCTTCGGCATTTCGCGAGTGATCGCCTGCGGGGCCGCCGGCATCCATGGGCGGATCGCCCGCGACGGCGCCGAGTCGGTCGAGGTGGCGGTCCATCGCAGCCTGCCGCCGGTGCTCGACCGGCTCAAGGCCGAGGGCTACGAGATCGTTGGCCTCGAGCAGACCACGAGGTCGGAGAACCTGTTTACGTTTTCGTTCGCCGCCAAGACGGTGCTCGTGATCGGCAACGAGCGGTCGGGCCTCGAGCAGGAGGAGCTCGACCGCCTCGATCGGGTCGCCGAGATCCCGATGGCGGGCCTGCCGCACAGCCTGAACGCCGCCACCTCGGCGTCGATCGCGGTCTACGAATACTGTCGGCAGTGGCCTGCGGGCGGGGGAAGCCCATGACGCTCGTCGTCGGCACCGACGAGGCCGGCTACGGCCCGAACCTCGGGCCGCTCGTCGTCGCGGCGACGTGCTGGGAGTCGGCTGCGGATTCGGCCAGCGTGGAGGCGGCCTTCGCGGCGGCCATGACCGGGATCGACGGACTGTGGGGCGACTCCAAGCGGATCTTCCGAGGCGGCGGCGGATTCGCGGCGCTCGAGCGTGGCGCGCTGGCGGGCATTGCCGCCTCTGGTGGGGGCGTGCCAGGTGGCTGGGCCGGTCTGCTGGCGGCGGTTGCCGCGTCCCGTGGCGAGCCGGCCGAGTGGGCGGAGGCCGCGGAGCGGCTGCGGCTGCCACGCGTGATCAGCCACGATGACGCGGCCGCTGTGGCCGAAAAGGCCTCCGCCACGCTCGCCGGCAGCGGCCTGCGGCTCGTCGCGGTCTGCTGCCGGCTCGTGCAGCCCCGTGAGTTCAACGCCCTGCTCGACACCGGTCTCAACAAGAGCGACATCCTCTCGCGAGCCACACTCGACCTCGCCGCGCCGTTTGTGGACGCTGCGGCCGGCGAGTCGGTGGTGTGGTGCGATCGGCACGGCGGCCGGCGCCACTACGCGCCGCTCGTGTCGCGGGCGTTCGCCGCACCGCTCGTGCAAGTGATCGCGGAGACGCCCGAATGGTCGGCCTACCGTCTCCCGGAGGCCGGCTGCCGAATCGAGTTTTCGGTTCGCGGGGAGTCGCGGTTGCCCGTGGCTCTGGCGAGCATGACGGCGAAGTACGTCCGCGAACTTTCGATGGCGGCCTTCAACGACTGGTGGGGCGACCGGTGCGCGGGACTCATGCCCACCGCTGGATACCCGGTCGATGCGGTGCGCTGGCGGCGCGATGCTGAGGCAGCCGTGCGGGCAGCGGGCCTCGGCTGGGACGACCTCTGGCGGAGGGCCTGAGTCGCCCGCTTGTTCGCCGCCGCGTCGGCCGCCACAATCGCAAGCACTATGGCCGCACTCACGACCCGTCTCTACATCGTTCGTCACGCCATCGCCGAGGATGTCTCGCCCGAGGGCGACGACTTCTCGCGGCGGCTCACCCGCAAGGGCAGCCGGCGGTTCGCGCGGCTCGTGAAGCGACTTGCTCGCGCCGGCATGGAGGTGGACGCGATCGCCACCAGCCCCCTGGTGCGGACCCGCGAGACCGCCGAGATCCTCTCCGCCGGCCTGCCCGGCCGGCCGCCGGTGGTGGTGGTCGAGGCGCTCGCGCCGGGATCGGACTGGCATCGGATCGTCGAGTGGACTGTGGCCCAGGATGCAGGCACCGTCGCCTGGGTCGGCCATGCCCCGTGCGTCGGCCGGCTGGTGGCGGCGTCGATCGGCGACGGATCCGCCGCGGTCCGGATGGACAAGGGAGCGGTCGCGTCGATCTCGTTCGCCGACGGCCTCGGTCATCCCGGCGAACTCGAGTGGCTGGCCGTGCCGGACCTCCTCCGACGCGGCTGACGGGTGGCGCACGGCGGGCATGGCCGTAGGCCAAGACCTGCTTACAATGCACGTCGGTTGATTCCGTGATCGGGATCAATCGACGGGTTTGCGAAGTGTTCCCCGATGTGATCTGGAGACTGTGACATGGCCATGCCAGTTGTCGGATGTGAGCGGAATCATTCGCTGTCCATGACACTTGCCCTCGGTGGTCTTATGCTCGTCGGCGGCTGTGCGCCGGCCGGTGGTCCGATCGCCCGCGAGGACGTGGTCGAGATCGAGACGATCGAGATGGCGCCCGCTGCCGGTGGAACGCCGGCCACGTCTCTGGCCGCGGACACGGCACAGGCGATCGACGCCTCGCGGCAGGATGTCGATGCCCGCGCAGCGGCCGCGGATACGGCGATCGCCGCGGCGGCGAAGCCGGGTGCCACGCCGTCTGTCGCGGCACCCACGACGACCTCTGCGGCGAGTGCGAGTTCGCAAGAGCCCGCCGAGAAAGTTGAACTCGGTGAGCCATCGCTCACCGCCGGTATACCCGGCACGGGCCCGATCACGCTCGCCGAGGTCGACGAGTGGCTCGCGAACCCGAAGAACTCGCGGGTCCTCGCGCCGGTGCTGCCGCTCGGCCTTTCGCAGGGCGCCAGTCAGATCACCGGCCTCGACGCCAATCCGCTCACCCGCGCCAAGATCGAGCTCGGCCGTCAGCTCTATTTCGACACGCGGCTCTCGGTCGACTCAACGGTCTCTTGCGCCAGCTGCCACGACCCGTCGATGGGCTACTCGGCGAACACGAAGACCGGTGTCGGCATCCGCGGACAGCTGGGTGGCCGGAACTCACCGGTGTCGTTCAACCGGATCCTGACGGGGAAGCAGTTCTGGGATGGCCGCGTGGACTCGCTCGAGGCCCAGGCGGTGGGCCCGATCCAAAATCCGATCGAGATGGGATTCACGCACGAGGGCGTCGTCGCGCGGCTCTCCGAGAACCCGGTCTACAAGAAGCAGTTCGATGCGATCTTCGGTGAGCTCACGATCGACCGTGTGGGGCAGGCGATCGCCGCCTTCGAGCGGGCGATCGTCACGGCGCCGTCAGCCTACGACTACCACGAGCAGCTTCTGCCGTTCACGAAGATGGACGAGGAAGACATCGCCGACGACGAGGAACTCGCGGCGAAGTACGAGGCCGCCAAGGCGGCGGCCGAGGCCCATCCGCTGGACGAGTCGGCCACGCTGGGCCGCGACCTCTTCTTCGGCAAGGCAAACTGCACCGCCTGCCACGTCGGTGCCAACCTCGCCGACGAGAAATATCACAACCTTGGCATCGGCATGGACAAGGCGGAGCCCGATCTCGGCCGGTTCGTGGTCACGAAGGAAGAGGCCGACACCGGCGCCTTCAAGACGCCGACGGTCCGCAACGCGGCCTTGACGGCTCCCTACATGCACGACGGCTCGGTGGCCACGCTCGAGGAGGTGGTCGAGTGGTACGACAAAGGCGGCCATCCGAACTCGCACTTGAGCGACAAGATCAAACCGCTGAACCTTACGGCCCAGGAGAAGGCGGCGCTCGTCGACTTCATGAAGGCGTGCACGAGTCCGACGCCGCCGGTGGAGACGGCACGGCTGCCTGAATGATGGCTGACGATCGGGTGCTCCTACCGCTGGCCGCGGCGACGCGGCCGCTCTACGCCGGCGTCGATCTCGGTGGCACGAACATCAAGGCCGCGCTCGTCGACGACGCGGGGAGCCTGCTGGCGTTTCACACGGAGCCCACGCATGTGTCGCGCGGGCCGGAGGACGCCGCGGCCCGCATGGGCCGCTCCGTGCATACGCTCGCCTCGCTCGCGGGGATCGCCACGGCCGATATCGCGCGTGTGGGCCTCGGCTCGCCCGGGCCGCTCGACATTCCCAACGGCACGATCGTGCGGGCGGGCAACCTGCCGGGCTGGGACGATTTTCCGCTCCGCGATCGCGTGGCGGCGCACTCGGGCCGCGAGGTGACATTTGCCAACGACGCCAATGCCGCCGGCTACGGAGAGTTTTGGGTCGGCTCGGCCCGTGGCGCCTCGTCGCTCGTGCTGCTGACGCTCGGCACGGGAGTCGGCGGCGGAATCATCATCGGCGACGTCAACGTCGAGGGGGCGCACAGCCACGGTTCGGAGTGCGGCCACATTCTCGTCGATCCGGCGCCGACCGCGCGGATGTGCCCGTGCGGCCAGCCCGGCCACCTCGAGGCGTACACGAGTGCCACGTCGCTGAAGGTGATGGCACGGGAGCGGATCGCCGCCGGGGCCACGGGCTCGCTTGCAGTCGCGGTGACCGGCGGCGAGGAACTCACGCCGGTCCTGGTGGCCCGCGAGGCGGAGCGGGGCGACGCCCTCGCCACCGACGTGCTGACGGAGGTCGCCCGTTGGCTGGGCATCGGCATCGTCACGCTCATGCACGCGATCGATCCCGAAACGGTGGTGATCGGCGGCGCGATGACCTTTGGCCGCGACGCGCACCCCGTAGGGAGGATGTTCCTGGAGCGCGTGAGGGAGGAGGTTCGCCGCCGCACGTTCCCGGTGCTCGCGGAGCGGACGAGCATCCGTTACGCCAGCCTCGGTGGCGACGCGGGCTCGATCGGCGCCGCCGGCCTCGCCCGCCTCGACCACCGGCGGAAGCACGGCTGATCGCTGGCTCGTGGTGACAGGGTTTCAGCGCTTCTCTCAGCCCTGTAAGGAGTGAGTGAGGGGCTGCCCATGCCCCGGGAGCCGGCGTTGCTGGTCGAGCGAAGCCACGACCAATCCGCCTGCGGCGGATCGGTGCCCGGCGAAGCGAGAGCAGCATCGAGTGAGCGCAGGGCAGGATGCCCGCAGCGAACGTCCGGCGACGGGGCGTGGGCAGCCCCGAACGTGCGCACCACAGGAGCCCGCGGCCTCACGGCCGGTCGGCTTGCCGAACGGAGCGCGGAGGGTCATGACCGGGAAAATCGCGCCATGCGCGGTACAATCCCACCATGGACTGCAAGCACATCCGCAATTTTTCGATCATCGCCCACATCGACCATGGCAAGAGCACGCTGGCCGACCGGCTGCTGGAGTCGACCGGCACGGTGGAAAAGCGTCAGCTCAAGGAGCAGATGCTCGACGACATGGAGCTCGAGCGGCAGCGTGGGATCACGATCAAGGCCCGAGCGGTGCGGATGGAATACCGGCACAAGGGGGAGCTGTACGAGCTCAACCTGATCGACACGCCAGGCCACGTCGACTTCCACTACGAGGTTTCCCGGAGCCTGGCGTGCTGCGAGGGCGCGCTGCTGCTCGTCGATGCCTTTCAGGGAGTCGAGGCCCAGACGGTGGCCAATGCCTACGCGGCGATCAACCTGGATCTGACGATCGTGCCGGTGATCAACAAGGTCGATCTCGTGCACGCCCGGGTGGACGAGGTGCTCCGTGAGATGGAGCAGAGCCTCGCCATCGAACCCGCGGAGGTGATCAAGGCCAGCGCCAAGACCGGCATCGGGATCGACGACCTCTTGGCCGCGATCATCGAGCGGATTCCACCCCCCAAGGGCGATCCCGACGCGACCCTGCGGGCGCTGATCTTTGACAGCCACTACGACAGCTACCGCGGCGCGATCACCTACGTGCGGCTCATCGACGGCACGGTCACCAAGGGGCAGAAAATCCGCTTCCTGGAGACGGGCACAACCCACGAGGTGCTCGAACTCGGCCAGTTCGTCCCGCAGCGGCGGGCCTGCGAGACGCTCTCGGCGGGCCAAGTGGGCTACCTGGTGTGCAACATCAAGGACGTCAAGCAGGTGCACATCGGCGACACCGTGACGATCCCGGGTGACCATGCCGCTGCACCCATGCCGGGCTACAAGCCGCCGCAGCGGATGGTTTACTGCGGCCTCTATCCGAGCGAAGGGGAGAACTTCGAAGAACTCCGCGACGCGCTGGAAAAGCTGGCGATCAACGATCCCTCGTTCGAATACGCCCCGGAGAGCAGCGAGGCCCTCGGCTTCGGCTTCCGCTGTGGCTTCCTTGGGCTCCTCCACATGGAGATCATCCAGCAGCGGCTGGAGAAGGAGCACGACCTCGACCTTGTCCAGACCGCGCCCAACGTCACCTACAGGATCAAGAAGACGACCGGCGAGACGATCGACATCACCAACCCGCAGGATGTGCCCGACACCGGGCAGATCGACGAGTTTCTCCAGCCGATCGTGCGGACCAACTTCCTCGTGCCGGTCGAGCAGATCGGCCCGGTGATGCAGCTCTGCACAGACCGCCGCGGCGTTTATCTCAAGACCGAATACCTCTCGCCGACGCGGGCGATGGTCACCTTCGATCTGCCGCTCGGCGAGGTGATCTACGATCTCCACGACAAGCTCAAGAGCGTGACGCGGGGCTACGGCACGATGGACTACGAGCTGGTGGGCTACTTCCCCGCCGACCTCGTGCGGCTCGACATCCTGGTCGGTGGCAAGCAGGTCGACGCGCTCTCGATCATCTGCGACCGCCGCGACGCCGACCGCCGCGGCCGGGCAATCGTCAAAAAGCTCCGCGGCGAGATCGACCGCCATATGTTCGAGATCGCCCTGCAGGCCGCGATCGGCACGAAGGTGATCGCCCGCGAGACGATCTCCGCGATGCGCAAGAACGTGACGGCCAAGTGCTACGGCGGCGACATCTCCCGGAAGAAGAAGCTCTGGGCGAAGCAGAAGGAAGGCAAGAAGCGGATGAAGAGCATCGGCAGCGTCGATATTCCGCAGAAGGCGTTCATGGCTGTGCTCGACACCGGGGCCGACCGGCAGTGATTTTGTGTGTAGGTCAACCACACGACCGCGCGCGAAGCGGACAGGCACAGGTTGACAACCTGTGCTACGGAAGAACGATGCAGCTCGGGGCTGCCCGTGCCCCAGGAGCCGGCGTTGCTGACCGAGCGCAGCCAGGATGGCGAAGCGAGGGCAGCATCGAGTGAGCGGAGGGCAGGATGCCCGCAGCGAACGTCCGGCGACGGGGTATGGGCAGCCCCGAGCCCACGCGCGACGTCGAATCATTTTTTGAGCCCGTGAGATGAACACACCATCGACCGGCCCCGTGCGGGCACAAGCCGAGTTGCCCGCCACCGTGCGGGCACAAGCCGAGTTGCCCGCCACCGTGCGGGCACTTGGCTGGACGAGTTTTCTGACGGATCTCTCCAGTGAGGCGATCTATCCGCTCCTGCCCGCGTTCGTGAAGGGGCTCGGCGGCACGGGCGTCGACATCGGCCTGATCGACGGCCTCGCCAACGCCGTGGCGGCCGTCGTGCGGCTGTTCGCCGGTGCGGCATCCGACCGGCTCGGCCGCCGGCCACTCGTGCTCATCGGCTACGGCCTCTCGGCGATCCTGCGTCCGCTCATGGGGCTCGTGGCCACACCGCTCGGGGTGATCGCCGTACGGACTGCCGACCGGTTCGGCAAGGGAATCCGCTCGGCGCCCCGTGACGCGCTGGTCACCGACCTCGTCGAGCCAGCGATCCGCGGCCGCGCCTTCGGTCACATCCGCGCCATGGATCATGCGGGCGCCGCACTCGGACCGCTCGTCGCGATGCTCTTCCTGCTCGCGTTTCCGGGCCGCGAGCGGACGCTCTTCCTGCTCGCCATCCTGCCCGGGCTCGCGACCCTCGCCGTGATCTGGAAGTTCGTCCGCGACCCGCCGCGGCCGACAGTCACCGCCACGCCTGCGTCGGCCGCGCTCTCTGCGCCGCAGCTGCACCTGCTGGGATGCGTCGCCATCTGGGCCCTCGGCGCCGCCAGCGAGCAGTTTCTGCTGCTGCGGGCCGCCGACCTCGGCGTCGCCGCCTACGCCATTCCGCTCGTCTGGTTTGCCATCGGAGTGGTGAAGAGCATCACGGCGTCTCGTGCCGGGCCGCTTGTCGATCGGCTCGCACCACGGCCGACGCTCGTGGTCGGCTGGCTTGCCTTCGCAGCTGCCTACGGCGGGCTCGCCCTCGCCAACTCACTCGTCACCGCAGTCGCCTGCATGCTCGTCGTCGCGATGGCCTACGGGATCGCAGAGCCGGCGGAGCGGGCGCTCGTCGCGGCCCTCTCCGCCGATGGCCGCCAGGGCACGGCCTTCGGCTGGTATGCGCTCGTGCAGGGCCTGATGGCGTTGCCCGCCGGCCTGCTCGCAGGATGGCTCTGGGACCGCGGCGCGGACGGCGCCGCCACGGCGTTTGCCGTGACGGCGGCCCTCGCGGCCGTCGCGGCAGGCCTGCTCGCCGCGGGTGGTTGCAGGCGGGCGGTGCCGTCGGCGTGAGCATTGATCAGCCCACGAGCAGCGACTGCCAGCCGGCGTTGGCCGCCGCCATGACGTCGAGATCGGGGTCGTCGCCCACGTAGAGGAGGTGCTCGGGGCGGCGCTCGAGCCGCCGCTCGACGTGGCGGAAGAACTCCGCCGCCGGCTTTCGCCATCCGATCTCCGATGACGGAAACACGCCGTCGACGCAGGCCAGCGGGTCGAGGTGCGGCGCGATGGCGAGCAGGCGTTCGTCGAAGTTACTCGCCACCGCCACGACGAGCCCGGCGTCGATCACCTTCTGGGCCAACGTCACCCCGTGGGGCACGGGCCGCCAGGCCTGCGGCAGGGCGAAGTGTTCCCAGAGGTCGGTGAAGATGGCCACGGTTGCATCGCCGGGGCCGAAGACATCGGCCACGATCTCCCGCCACCGCTCCCGCTCGCGGCCGCGCGACGTGGCAAATGGGGTCGCTGCCGCCGCGTCGATCGATTCCTGCCGTCGCCAGGCCGCGGCGAAGCGGTCTGTGACCGCCGTCGGATCGACGTCGATACCGTGCCGGCGACCTGCGCGTGCGTAGGTCTCGGCCACGCTTACGGCCGGCTCGACGAGCGTGCCAACCACGTCGAAGACGACCGCCGTGACACCCGCGGGCGGAAACGCGTCCGGCACCGCCGACCGCGGGCGAGCGACCATGCGGCTACCGCCTCGGGATCAGGCCGAGGTCGAGCCCGAACACGAAGAACATCAGCGAGAGGATCAGGGCGAGCCCCAGGTAACTGAGCACCACCACCACGCCCTCGCTGGGCGGCTTGCCGCGGATCCACTCGTAGGCCAGGAATACCATGTGCCCGCCATCGAGCACCGGGATCGGCAGAAAGTTCACCACTGCCAGGTTCGCGCTGAGCATCGTCAGAAAGAGGAGCAACTGGCCGAAGCCTTCGCTGGCCGAGCGGCCCGCCTGCTTCGCGATCTCGATCGGACCGCCAAGGAGCCGCGGGCTGATCTGCTGCCGCGTAAGCTTGCCAAGAAAGCCGTACACCATCGAGAGGTCTTCTTTGGTCTTGAGGAGGCCCCGCCGCAGCGCCCCGGCGATCGACCCCGCCTTCATGGTCTTGTAGATCGGCTCGAAGACAAGGTCGCGATCCGCGACATACTCGCCGTTGGCAGGCTCAGGCTTCACCATCACCTCCCGCCGCCCGTCCGCCGTCGACTCAACGGTGAGGGCGAGCGTGGTGCCGGTTGGCAGATGCTGGATCAGCGCCGCCACGATCGGCCAGTTGGGCTCGCTGTCTGAGAAGTCGATGCCGGCCTTCGGATCGGGCTCCTCGCCTGGCTCGACGACGACTGCCCGCACGATCCGATCACCGGCTTCGATGCCAGCACGGGCGGCTGGACTCTCGGAGGTGACGGCCGCGACCGTCGCCTGCACTGGGATCGCCAGACCGAGCGACGGGATCGACAGCGGGCTACCGATCCCGGCTGTCTCGTCGTCCCGCCAGGTGACGGCGCGGGGCCGGACCTCGACGGTGCGGGTCGTGCCCTCGGCCGCGGCGAGTGTGAGCGTCACGGCCTCGCCGACGCGGCTTCGGAGCCGATCGTCGAGCGTCGACGGGTCGCCGATGGGATCGCTGTCGATGGCGACGAGCCGCTCACCCGCGCGAATGCCGGCCGCGGCTGCAGGGGAGTTATCCTGCACGGCCTTGATCGCCAGCGGCGTCATGGCCATGCCGGTCACAAGCCTCGGCTGCGGCGGCAGCACGATCGACACGCTCGTCGCCGGGCCCGCCTTGCCGTCGGCGGCCTGCGCTTTCCGATCGACCGTCAGTGTGACAGCGGTTGCGGGCTTTGCGGCGATCAGGCCAAGCAGTTCGGCGTAGCTCGACACGGGGGTGCCGTCGACGGCGCGGATCGTGTCGCCTCCCTCGAATGCCGGCCGTGCGAGAGCCGCGGCTCCCGCGAGCCCCTTGGAGATGTCGGCGGGCAGCGTCAGCGAATAGGGGCTCGTGACGCCGATCGTCGGCGCCCCCAGGTCGGTGTCGGGCTTGAGAACGACCGTCCGCTCCGAGCCGTCGGCCGGGCGGCGGATGGTGAACTCGATTCCCTTGGAGACGCTGCCGACCGTCACGCCGTGGCGGAGGTCGTTGAAGATCGGGTCCTTGCGGCCGGCGATCGCGACGATCTCGTCACCCGTCCGCAGGCCGGCCCGCCAGGCGGCACCCCCGGTGCGGACGCTCGAGAGAGCGCAGGTCATCTCGCGGACGCCGATCCCATAGGCCAGCGATGCCATGAGCACGGCAAAGATCACGTTCATGATCACGCCGGCCGAGATGATCGCCATCCGCTTGGGGACGCTCTGCGCGGGATAGCTGCGGGGGTCCCAGGCGGAGTGCGGTCCGGCGACCGGTTCAGCGGGCAGGTCGCCCGAGAGTTTGGCGCGGTGCGCCTCGGAGGCCGCCGCGGCCGGGTTGTCATCCTGGCCGAGCATCTTCACGTAGCCGCCGAGTGGCAGGATCCCGATGCCATATTCGGTCTCGCCGGCCTTGAAGCTCGCGAGTTTGAGCCCGCCCACGTCGAACCCGAGGAAGAACTTCTCGCACTTTACGCCGCAGGCCTTGGCGACCAGGAAGTGGCCAAGTTCGTGCACGAAGATCACGAAGCCCAGGCCGCCGGCGACCTGGAGCACGACCCACAGGTTCGCGGGCTGCGCGAACCATTCCAGCCACGCGCCTCCGAGAATCGGCACCACGTGCGATATCAAACGCCCGACCACGTCGCGACCTCCTGTCTGGCCCACGCGTCGAGACTGAGGATCTCGTCGAGCGTGGGTTCCGCCTCGAACGGATGCCCATCCAGCACCCGTGAACACGCCTCGGCAATGTCGGTGAATCGCAGCCCGCCCGCAAGGAATCGGCCTACAGCAGCCTCGTTGGCCGCATTGAGCACCGCCCCGGCCGTGCCGCCCCGGGCGGCCGCCTCGTGGCCGAGTCGCACCGCCGGGAACCGCTCGACGTCCGGCGGCTCAAACTCGAGCGTCATGGGCCGCGTGAAATCGAACGTCCGCGCCGGGCCTTCGGTTCGCTCGGGATGGGTGAGGGCGTACTGAATCGGGAGCCGCATGTCGGGCGGGCTGAGTTGGGCGATCACCGATCCGTCGACAAACTCGACCAGCGAGTGGACGATCGACTGGGGGTGGACGAGCACCGCGATCTTCTCGGCCGGCATGTCGAAGAGCCACCGCGCCTCGATGATCTCGAGCGCCTTGTTCATCATCGTGGCGGAATCGATGGTGATCTTGGGGCCCATCGACCACGTTGGGTGCTCGAGGGCCTCGGCCGGCGTGACCGTGGCGAGCGCCTCTCGGGGTTTTGTGCGGAACGGCCCGCCACTAGCGGTGAGCACGATCCGCTTGACGTCCACATGCCGGCCGGAACAGAGGGCCTGATGCACGGCAGAGTGTTCGCTATCGACCGGCAGGATCGTGGCGCCGCACCGTGACGCCAGCGCCATCACGAGCGGCCCGGCCATCACAAGCGTTTCCTTGTTGGCCAGGGCCACCGTCTTGCCGGCCTCGACTGCCGCCCACGTGCTCCGCAAGCCGGCGGCACCCACGATTGCCGACACCACCCGGTCGACAGCCGGATCACGAACCAGGTCGTCGAGGGCTTCCGCCCCGACGGCGAGTCGCGTGCCTGCCGGAAGCGATCGCGGATCAACGTCGTTGGCCGCCTTCACGTCGACCACAACCACCCAGGCGGGCCGCATGCGGTGGGCCTGTTCCAGCAAGGCCGACGTGCTCCGGTGGGCTGCGAGCAGCCAGGTGCTGAACCGGCCGGTGGAAGCCTCGATCACGTCGAGCGTGCTGCGGCCGATGCTCCCCGTCGATCCGAGGACGGCCACACGGAGCGGTCTGCCGCGTTCCCGCGGTTGGCCATGGGTGGCAGCCACCACGGGAGATCCCCCGGAGGAGGTATCTGCCATGTGGGGAGGGGACGCGGAAGTGGCGAAACGGCCGGTGATCACGATCGGGAAAGTCTATGGGGTGTCGCAGGGAACTTCCACCGCGATCCAGGTCAGGGCTCGCGATTTTCCGCCGCTTTTCCCGCAAGGCTCGCGATTTGAGGTGGGAGGTCGTTTGTCGCGGGCGATGCGTCCGTTTACGATTGCTGGCTTCCCTATCGGTCAGTTGCGGCCGGTCGGTGCTCTGTGGGCGCTCCAGCGGCATGGCCAAGAAACGCGACAATCCCAAGCGTCCAACTGACCGCAAACCGGCCGTGGGTGGAAACCTCGTCTGGTCGCTGGTGGCTGCCGGAGTCGCCAGCCTGTTCGCCCTCAGCCTTGTCAGCGTGGCCCCGGACGTCGAAATCTCCTACAGCGATCTGGAGCGGTTGATCGCGGCTTCGGCGACGGATGGCCCTGACCGCTTCGTGACCCTGCAGAAGTCCGAGGGCGATGCGGCGGCGGTTCGCTACGGCGACCTGCATGACGTGACCATCGGGGCCTTTGAGGTGTCGGGAAGGGTTCGCGAAGCGCCGCGGGGCATCGCCGCCGCCCACCCCGCCGACGAGTCGACTCAGCCCCATCGGCCGCTGGTGGGCGGCCTCGCGAACGGGGAGCGACGGTTCCGCGCCGCCAAACTCCCCAGCGAGAACTCGGAGTCGGAGTTGATGAAGACCCTCAAGGAATATGGTGTTCCGTTTCGCTATGAGGATCCCCCGAGTCCCTGGCGGAACTGGCTGCCGATGCTGTTCCTGACGGGTCTCTTCGGTGTGCTGTTCTTCGTCATGATGCGGCGGATCGGTGGCGCTGGCAGTCCGATGGCCTTCGGCCGTAGCCGCGGCAAGATGTATGCCCAGGAAGATCTCGGGATCACCTTCGATGACGTCGCCGGCATCGACGAGGCGGTGGATGAACTCCGGGAGGTCGTCGAGTTTCTGAGAAGCCCGGAGAAATACCAGGTGCTTGGCGGGCACATCCCCAAGGGCGTGCTCCTCGTCGGGCCGCCTGGGACCGGCAAGACGCTGCTGGCCAAAGCGATCGCTGGCGAGGCAGGCGTGCCCTTTTTCGGCCTCTCCGGCAGCGACTTCGTGGAGATGTTCGTGGGCGTCGGGGCGGCGCGGGTTCGCGACATGTTCCAACAGGCCGCGGCGAAGGCTCCTTGCATCATTTTCATCGACGAACTCGATGCGCTCGGCAAGACTCGCGGGACGAGCGTCGTCGGCGGCCATGACGAGCGCGAGCAGACGCTCAACGCCCTGCTGGTGGAGATGGACGGCTTCGGCAGCAACTCGGGCGTGATCGTGCTCGCCGCGACCAATCGGCCCGAGACGCTCGACCCGGCACTCCTGCGGCCCGGCCGGTTCGACCGCCACGTGCTCGTCGATCGCCCCGACGTTCGCGGCCGCGAGTCGATCCTCAAGGTGCACGTGTCGAAGGTGAAACTCGATCCGTCCATCGACCTCGGGCAGATCGCCCGGATCACCTCGGGCTTCGTCGGTGCGGACCTTGCGAACCTCGTCAACGAGGCGGCCCTGCTTGCCGCCCGCAACAACAAGTCAGCCGTCGGCATGGACGAGTTCAACGAGGGCGTGGAGCGGGTGACCGCCGGGCTCGAGAAGAAGAAGCGGGTGATCCACGAGGACGAAAAGAAGCGGGTGGCCTACCACGAGGCGGCCCACGCCCTGGTCGCCTACTCGCTGCCCAACACCGATCCCGTTCACAAGGTGTCGATCATCCCCCGCGGCCTCGCGGCGCTCGGCTACACCATGCAGCGGCCGGAGGACGACCGCTACCTGCTCACGCAGAGCGAACTCGAGAGTCGGATCCAGGTGTTGCTCGCCGGCACGATCGCCGAAGAGGCCGTCTACGCCGACGTCTCCACCGGTGCCCAGAACGACCTCGAGAGGGCCAGCGAGATTGCCCGGTCGATGGTGATGGACTACGGCATGAGCCGGCTCGGGAGGGTGACGTACCGGGAGAGCCCGCGGTCGCCGTTCCTCGCCGCCGCCGGGGCCGACCTGCCCGCCGCCCGCAGCCACAGCGAGCAGACCGCCCGCGAGATCGACGAGGAAGTCCGCCGGATCATCGACGAGGGGATGGCCAAGGTGCGGCGGATCATCGAGACGCGACGCGTGGCCCTCGAGGCGGTGACCGCGCGGCTGATGGAGTGCGAGGTGATCGACGGCGCCGAACTCAAGGAGATCGTGGAGGCCTCGACCGGGGCCCCGCAGCTCGTGCCTGGCACCGACACCGAACGCCGGCCGGTGCGAACCCACGTCGCCGACCACGGTGACGCCGCCGCGGCTGCTGACGCCTGACGCGGCTCACACGTGAGCCGTGCGCCTCGCGCGTCGTTGCGAATCCGCAGCCGGCCGGCGACATGCTCGAAGCCGGCGGCATGTGCGAGTTCACTGCTCGTACGGAATACCCGCGCCCTGTGTCCGCACATGTCACCGTCTTCTGCGCGTGCCTCCGATCCGGCTGCTGCCCCTTCCGGAATTGCACTCGAGCCCAAGTCGAACTGGGAAGACACACAGAATGCCAACCTGTGCTACGAGAGGCTGCGAGGGGCTGCCCGTGCCAATCGAGCGGCGTAGGAAACCGAGCGAAGCC
>JBAXOU010000046.1:0-17628 GCA_037133115.1 Planctomycetota bacterium
AAATGCGGATGGCGCAAAAGCAGGTGCTTGCGCCGCGCATGATCCAGTCGATGGAGATCCTGCAACTGCCAGTGATGGCTCTGGAGGAGCGGATCGAGGAGGAGATCCAGAACAACGAGACGCTCGAGATGGAGGAGGCGGGCCAGGAAGGCCCCGTTGCGGAGGCGATGGGGCTCATCGGCGACGCCGAGCCGACCACGATCGAGCGGACCGTCGACGAGAAGCCGCTGGTCGTCGATCAGGACAACGCCAACCAGGCCGACTTCGAGCGAACCTACGACTGGGCCAACGAGTATCCCGACAGCGACGATGACCGCAGCCGTCCGTCCGCGTCCCAGATCGAGCAGGCCGGCGATCGCTATCTCGACGTCATGGCCAACATGGCCGAGCGGCCGGAGACGCTCTGCGACCATCTCCATGCCCAGATCTCCAACTACGAACTCTCCGACGCGGAGCGGGCCGCGGCCGACAAGGTGATCTACAACCTCGACGCGAACGGCTACCTGCCGATGCCGCTGGAGGATCTCGTCGATGCCGACGGCCCCCCGGATCAGATCACCCACCTCTACAAGGCGCTGGCCGCCGTCCAGAACATGGATCCGCCTGGCGTGGGTGCCCGCGATCTCAAGGAGTGCCTCCTGCTCCAGATTCGCCATGACACGCCCAACGCCCGGAACCTGCGGCGGCTCGTGTCGGGGCACCTGGAAGACTTGGCCGGCAACCGCCTGCCGCTGATCGAGCGGAAGACTGGGCTCACGATCGAGCAGATCGAGCAGCTCCGCGAGCAACTCCATTCGCTGAAACCCAAGCCGGGCGCGATCTTCACCTCGCCGATGGTCGTGCCGGTGAAGCCCGACGTGTACGTCGACCAGCAGGCCGACGGGACGTGGAAGGTGCGGCTCGAGGAAATCGACCTCCCCAATCTGCGGATCAGCCCGCTCTATCGCGACATGCTGATGTCGCCCGACACCGACCCGGGGACCCGCGAATACATCAAGCGGAAGATCAACTCCGCTCAGTGGCTGATCGATGCGATCGAGCAGCGGCGGAGCACGCTCCTCAAGACGTCGCAGGCGATCGTCGACCACCAGACCAGGTTCTTCACCGAGGGGCCGGATGCGATCGAGCCGCTCAAGATGCAGCAGATCGCCGACCGCATTGGGATGCACGTCACCACGATCAGCCGCGCCGTCGACGACAAGTGGCTGCAGACGCCTCGCGGGCTCCATTCGCTTCGCAAGTTCTTCGTCGGTGGCACCACCAGCGCCGACGGCGAGGAAGTGGCCTGGGATACGGTGCGGCTCAAGCTCCAAGAGATCGTCGACGGCGAGCCGAAAGACGCCCCTTTCAGCGACGACGACCTCGTGAGCGAACTCGGCAAGCGGGGCATGGTCGTGGCCCGGCGGACCGTGACGAAGTATCGCAAGGCGATGAAGATCCCCAGCTCCAGGCAGCGACGGGACTGGAAACTGGTGCGCGAAGACACTGATCCCGACGCCGGGCAAGCCGCCGACGATGGCGAGACCAACGACGCTGGCGGCTGATCGCACTCGCGGGTTGCAGCCGCTCTTGCTGGTTTTCAGCGGTGGCTCTTAGGATCGTCGGCACCCGCCGCCCCGGAGGCCGCCGATGCGCTGCCCCTTCTGCAGAGCCGACAACGACCGTGTGATCGATTCCCGTGCCGGCGACGACGGCGCCACGATCCGGCGTCGTCGGGAATGCCTCGCCTGCCGCCGCCGGTTTACCACCTACGAGCGGGTCGAGCGGCAGTTGCTGACGGTCGTCAAAAAGGGGGGAGATCGCGATTCGTTCGACCGCGACAAGATCAAACGCGGGCTCGCGAAGGCCTGCTGGAAGCGGCCTGTGACGGAGGACCAGATCGAGCACGCGGTCTCGACGCTCGAGGCCGAACTCTACGGCGCCTACGAGGGTGATGTGCCGAGCCGCGTGATCGGCGAGCGGCTGATGGAGATCCTCAAGGACCTCGACCAGGTGGCGTACGTCCGCTTTGCCAGCGTCTACCGCGAGTTCAAGGACGCGCGTGACTTCGTGGACGAACTCGAGCCGATTCTCAACGAGTCGGCCCGCGACGGCTCAGCCTGACACGCGGGCGAGCCGTCGAGCATCAGGCTTCGCCGCGAACGTAGTTGCCGTGGACGCCACCGGTCTTCGCCTCGAGGCGGATCTGCTCGACTGTCATGTCCGGGTCGATCGACTTGCACATGTCGTAGATCGCGAGTGCCGCGGCGGCGGCGGCCACCAGCGCCTCCATCTCAACGCCCGTTCGGGCGGTGGTGCGGACCGCCGTCTCGATGGAGACGAGGCCGGGATCTGGGAAGGAGACGGTGACCTCGACGCCGTCGAGCGGCAGCGGGTGGCAGAGGGGAACGATCTCGCTCGTTCGCTTGGCGGCCATGATGCCGGCGATCCGGGCGGTGGCCATGGCGTCGCCCTTTTCGAGATTGCCGGCTCGGATTCGGGCGACCGTCTCGGGCCTGGCCGAGAGTCGGGCCGACGCCCGCGCCGTCCGCTGGGTGACGGGTTTGCCGCCGACGTCGATCATCCGGATGCCGTGAGGGTCGTCGCTCATGGTGACGAGCATACCCCGAAGCAGAAGCGATCGGCCGGCCCGCTGGTGGCGGACCGGCCGACGGTTCGGGGTCGCACTTGGTTTTGCGTCGGCTCGCCCGGACGACGAGCCTTGGCTAGAGCGGATCCGGGCATGCGTGCATCGCCGGCTCGGGGGCGGCAAAAGTCGCCGCTTCGCGGTCCTTTGGATTGTCGCCGGGGCGAGGATACGCCCAAGGCTCCTCGAGCGTTCGCCGACCCCCTCGCCTACCCGCTCAGGGCGGGCAACTCGTTGCTATGCCTTCCGAGATGCGATCTAGGTTGTCACCGGCTCGCCTGGAGGGCGAGCCTGGCAGCCGAGGGAACCCTTGGCGTTCCCTCCGGCTGGCTAGGTTGTCACCGGCTCGCCTGGAGGGCGAGCCTGGCAGCCGAGGGAACCCTTGGCGTTCCCTCCGGCTGCCTGAGCCCGCCGGGGCCATGGATGGCCCGGCGGGCGTCTAAACAAGTTCCTTCCGGGCGCCGATCAGCGTCCGGAGACGCTCTGCCAAGAGGGCCACGTCGAAGGGCTTCTTGAAGCTCTCGTTGACGTGGGCCCGGTCGACCGTGATCTGCGAGCCGTCGTCCGGCAGCAGGGCGATCACGATCGTGTCGGCGTACTCAGGATTCCGCCGTAGGTTCTGGCAGATCTGCTGAGCGTCGATCCGACCGATCGAGTAGTCCACCACGATGCAGTCGGGGTGGAAGCTCTCGGCCTGGATGCCAGCCTCGAAGCCGCTGGCGGCAACCTGAATCTTGAAGGACCGTTCGACCGGCAGTTGCTTCTTCAGGTTCTCGATGAGCACCTGATCCTGGCCAACGAGGAGCACCTTGGCCATTGCCTCGTCCTCGAGGTCGCCCAGCGGCATGCCGTGCTCCTTGAGGAACTTGATCAGGTACTCCCGCGGAATGCGCCGGTCCTGGCTTCCTGGAATGCGGTAGCCCTTGAGGCGACCGGAGTCGAACCACTTGCTTACGGTTCGTGGTGCGACTTTACAGATTTTGGCGACCTGGCCTGTCGTGAAAACCTTCATCGTCTGGACTCCCTGTGGGATCGTTCGTGTCCGGATATGTTCCTGGCCAGTCGGCACCCTTCCGAGCGTCGAACACAGCCCCCCTGTGACGCGATCTGCTTCGTGGGGACGCCCGCGTCGTCGTGCCCCACAAAGGCCGGCCAGAGGCGCGGGGGGGCATGTGAATACCGGTTCATCCAGGTGCGCGTCCCTTGGGCAGGACGCCTCCCGAACGAGGCCGTGACTCGCAGGTTCCCCCCCTGCGCCACACCGTTGGAGGATCGGGATTACTCCCAGACACCTCCGTGGCATGGCCGTCCAGGAGGGTAGATCGAAAGATCACGTCGTGAGACTTGAGCCGTTCTTCACGGACGCGACGGTGGCAGCGCTCAACCGGCCTGTACCGAAGGCGCTGAGCGCTCGAGGAATCGCGGGAATTTCGGGCGATCCGCGGTTCGCGGGCTCAGGCCGCACGGGAGGACGGCCGCACGGCGGCCGCCGTCGACTCGAACCGCACGCTCACCCGCTTCGAGACGCCTGATTCCTCCATCGTGACGCCGTAGAGCGTCGTGGCCGACGCCATCGTCTTTTTCGAATGCGTGACCACGATGAACTGGGTCGACGAGAGAAAGTCGCGGAGCACGCCGACGAACCGGTCGACGTTGGCCTCGTCGAGCGCGGCGTCGACCTCGTCGAGAACGCAGAACGGGCTGGGCCGCGACTTGAAGATGGCCAGCAGGAGAGCGACGCAGGTCATCGTCTTCTCGCCGCCGGAGAGGAGCGAGATGCTCCGGGGCTCCTTGCCCGGCGGTCGGGCGACGATCTCGACTGCTGCCTCGAGCAGGTCGACGCCCTCCTCGAGCACGATGTCGGCCTGGCCGCCGCCGAAGACCCGCTCGAAGAGGTCGCGGAAGTAGCCGCGGACGGTCTCGATCGTCTCGCCGAGTAACCGCCGGCTCTCGTCGTCGATCCTTGCGATCAGCTGCTCGATCGACTCCTTGGCTCCCGTGACGTCCGCCAACTGGGCCTCGAGCTTTGCCAGCCGCTCGGCAAGTTCCTCCGCCTCCTGAAGCGCCTCCAGGTTGACCGAGGTCATCGATCCGAGCTTGCGGCGGAGTTCTTCGATGCGGGCCTCGAGGTCCGCGCGATCCTCCGGGATCGGCTCTTCGTCGGTGGCGACGTCGGTGGTCGTGGGTCCGCTTGCGGTGGCACCGTCGACCTCGATGTCGTATTCGTCGCGAATCCGCTCCACAATCCGGGCCCGCTGGTGTCGGGCCTCACCCGCTTCGAGTTCCAGACCGTGGAGCCGCTCGGAGATCGCGCTGGCGGCAGCCCGAGACGTCTCGACTGCCGCCGCCACGGCCTGTCGGTGGGCGTCGAGTCGGTCGCCATCGAGGAGCAGGCCGGTCAGCACCGTCACGGCTTGTTCGGCGATCCAGGCGGCCTCGGCCCGGTGTGCCGACGCCGCCAGCATCTCGAGCTGGTGGTGGTCGGCCCGCTGGCCCGCGAGGGTGAGGCGCTGCCGCGCATCCACGAGTTCAGCCTGCCTCGTCTCGAGCGTGGCGCCGGTGGCCGCGACGGCATCGCGGGACCGAGCGATCTTCTCCACGGTCGCGGCCTCGTCGATCCGCAGGCGGTGGATTTCGTCGATCGTAGCGCCGCGGTCCCGCTCGGCCGCGTCGATCGCCGCCTGACAGGTCTCGAGTTCCTGGCGGGCGACCGTGAGGCGGGATGCCGCGTCTTCGAGATCTCGACCGCACGACTCGCAGGCGGCCTCGGCGGCGATCGCCCGCTGGTCGGCGCGGCGGGCCTCCGCCTCTGCCATCGGGATGGCATCGCCCGCAGACCGCTCGTCACGACCGACGCGGGTGAGTTCTGCTCGCGCCGTGGCGAGGGCCTCGCCGGCCTCCTGGCGGCGGATCGAAGCCGCGGTGATCTCCTCTGCACGCGCGTCGATCGCCGCCTGGGTGGCATCGATCTCGATCTGGGCCACGTCCACCGTGCGAACGAGTTCCGCGTGACGTTCGTCGAGGGCCCGCAGCTCACTGCGGCGGGCCACGAGGCCTGCGGACCCGGCGGGCGAACCGATGGTGAAGCCGCCGTTCGCCATGACGCTCGTACCGTCGCGGGCGAGGAACAGCGTGCCAGACGGTGCGGCGGGGAGCAGCGGCAGCGCATGCTCGACCCGCTCGACGATCCACGCGCGGCCGAGGAGGCGGCGGATCAGGTCGGGCATGGCGTCTGCCTGGCCGCTGTCGGAGATCAGGCGGTCGAGGCGACCGACGATGCCGGGGTGGTGGCCGGGCTCGAACTCGTCGGGATCATGAAGGATTTGCCCAGCCAGAAAACTGATTCTGCCGCCGGCGGCGAGCACGGCTTCGGCGGCGGGCGTGGGCCCCCACGTGGCATGCCAGCCGATCGCGTCGTCGAGCGAGTCGACGACGAGGCACTGCCCGAGTTCGCCGAGCGCGAGGTCGACGAGCGGTGCCCACTCGATCCCTGCGACCACGAGGTCGGCGAGCACGCCGGCCAGACCGGGTACCGTGGTTGCTACATCGCTCTGGAGCAGGCGACGCGACGCTTCCGAGAGGCCCTCGTGGCGGTCGACGACGTCCTGGAGCACCGTGCGACGCTCGCGACAGGCCTCGAGCGTCGCCCGCCAGCCGGCGAGTTCCCTCCAGGCTGAGTGCAGGGCGGCGGTGGCGTCACGCTGGGTGACCTCGAGCGTTTCGAGATCGCCTGCCGCCATCGCACGCCTCGCCTCGAGCGACCGGAGGTGGCCCTCGCATGCCGCTCTCGATTCGCCGAGCGTGGCATGCCGGCCGCGGGCCTCCGCGACCCGCGTGTGCGCCGCGTTGGCCGCCACGCGGGCGTCGTTGGCCGCGGATGCGGCGCGATCGTGTTCTGCCTCGAGCCGAAGGTGCCTGCGTGACAGGTCGGTCAGCGCCGCCGTTGCGGCCGTCAGCGCTTCGCGGGCGGTGGTGGCGTCGTGGTGCGAGCCGGCGACCGCAGACTCCCTGGCGGCCAGCGCCGCCCGCAGCGAGTCGAGTGCCGACACGATTGACGTTGCCGCGGCTTTTGCCGAGCCGCACGCGGCGGTCGCCATCTGCTCGGCGTTGACGGCGGTGTTCACGGCCTCGGTGGCGCGGCTGAGGTCGGCTTCAAACTCGCCTCGCCGACCGCGGACGAGCGTTTCGGTGGCCTCTGCCGCCGCGAGCCGCTGGTTCTCGGCAGCGGCCGTCGCGCGGGCCGATGTGAGTCGTGGCTGGAGTGCCTCCGCATCGGTCGTCAGCGCCACCACCGAGGCCGCGAGGTCCACGGCCCTCGACTCATTGTCGACAGCAGCCGCCCGTGCCGCGGCGAGCAACTCCTCGACCGCTGCGATCGTGGCATCGATGCCCGAGAGATCGCGGGTGGCGGCGGCGATCCGCAGGCGGCGGAGGCGGTCCTGCAGCGACCGCCAGCGGCGGGCGCGGGCCGCTTGATGACGGACCGTCTCGAGCCGGCTCGAAACCTCGCCAACGATGTCGGCGAGCCGCTGCCGGTTCTGCTCGGCTCGTTCGAGCCGGCGGAGTGCCTCCGCGCGGCGGCTGCGAAACTTGGTGATGCCCGCGGCCTCCTCGAAGACCGCGCGGCGATCCCGTCCAGAGGCGACGAGGAGCGCATCGACGCGGCCCTGCTCAATGACGCTGTACGCCTGGGTCGCCGCTCCGGTGCCCGAGAAGAGCTCGCGGATATCGCGGAGCCGCGAGGGTTCGCCGTTGACGAGATACTCGCTCTCACCGTTGCGGTAGACCCGCCGCGAGATCTGGACGGTGTCGCTCTGCACCGGCAGGGTGCGGCCTGAGTTGTCGAAGCAGAGCGACACCTCGGCCATGTTGAGTGGCTTGCGGGACGTAGACCCGGCGAAGATGACGTCGGTCATCTCCTTGCCGCGGAGGCTTCGGACCGACTGCTCGCCGAGCACCCACTTGATGGCGTCGACCACGTTCGACTTGCCGGAGCCGTTGGGGCCCACGACGACGGTGATCCCGTTCGGAAACTCAAACCGCGTCCGATCGGCGAAGCTCTTGAAGCCGAAGAGTTCCAGCGCGGTGAGCCGCGTCATTCAGGCTCGTCACCGCCGCGATCCACGCCTGCCGCCGGAGGATCGGCGTCGTCGGGGATGTCGCGGGAGCGGGTTGACGCCTCCTGGTGAATCGACGGCCGGCCGTCGAGCTCGTCGGGTAACGCGTCGAAGGCCAGCCGGCTCGTGAGGCCGCGGGCGGCGCTGGCTTGTTGGAGGAACTGGACCGCATCGGGGTAGGTGCCACCGAGTTCGATGATCGACCGGACGATCCGCTCGGCGGTTGCCGGCACCTCGGCCTGCTGGTCCGACTGGCCGGGCATGAACCGGCTGACCGTTGCCACGTCGCCTTCGACGACGACCACGATGGAGCCCCCAGCCTCGGCGCGAAGGCCATCGGCGACGTCGTGGTCCGTACCGAAGAAGACGATCTCGGGCCGATGGCTCCGGGTGACGTGCACCAGCGGCGGTCCATCAACGTCGAGCACGTGGATCGAGCAAGCGTCGCCGAGCCGATCGCCGCGAACGAGCGGCAGCTCAGGGTCCATGCGCCAGAGGGCGCGGAAAGCGCCGTAACGGGTCTCAGCACTACGGCTGGAGAGGAGCGACTGCAGGGAATCGACGCCGTTGGCATCATCGAGCACCGACAGCGCGGCGAGGGCGACAGGACGGGCACTCCGCAGGTTGTTGGCGGCTTCCGCGAGGTGCGACGCGGCCACCGACTCGCCCAGATACGCCAGGGCCTCAGCAGCTGCGAAGCGGATTTCCGCGTCCTTGGAGTCGAGCGCCGTGCGGAGCGTCGGGATCGCCTCCTTGCCGATCGCCTCGAGCCGGAGTGCGGCGATGGGGGCGGTCACGGGATCCTCGAGCTGCCGCGCGAGCAGCTGCATGCGGGCGTGACGGCCACCTGGCGGCTCGATCACGGCGATGCTCTGGACCACGCGGATGTAGCGGGCGAGGTTGTGCCGGTAGGTCGGCGGCACTTCGAGTTCGATGTAGCGGTCGGTCTGCGGGTTGGCCACGCCCCGCTTCACGCCCTTGATGACGGCGTGGAACCGGCGGTTAATCCAGTCGCCAAGCCGCTTCGACATCGCGAACGAGCGGTGCTCGGCGGCGAGCACGAGGCCGAGGTCGCGGTCGGTGAGAGCGACGCCGCCCCCCGGCACCCGGGCCCGGATTTTTGACTTCGAGTCGAGCGTGCCGCCGGATACAGGATCGACCAGCAGCGGCCCCTCGGCCACACCCAGTTCGTGCCCGTCGCGAATCGTGTTGCCGATCACCGCCATCTCGTTCAGCCTCGTCTCCATGAGCCAGCCGCCGGCGAGGCTCGAGGTGTCGTTGTCGGGCGGGACCTCCACGAAGACGTCGAAGCGGTCGCCCTTGCGGACGCCCGGCGGCAGGTAGCCGTGGATCCAGGTGAGCGACGTCGATTGCGATGCGAGCAGCGAGTTGGGCTCGATCACGCCTCGCGACTGCATGTCGGCCAGCAGGGTCTGCCGCTGCGGTCCCGGCGGCGGATCGCTGCCGGTGTCGGCCAGTCCGGTGACGAGGGCGGCCCGCTCGATCCGTTTGGCGTTGAGTCCCCACGGCGCCGTGTAGTCGCCGACGAGTTTGGTGTCGGCCTCGAGTTGCGACAGCGCCTCGAGTTCGGGACTCTGGCTGCGGATCGCCGGCCCGGCGCATCCCGTTGCGATGACAGCCACCACGACGGCGAGGATGGGAAGCGCAACGTTCGAACCGGGAAGGCTCCGCGACGGTGACGACTGACGGTCGGCGGGCATGGAGAGGGCATCCAAGGAGGCCGCGGGCGGTCGGAACGGACCACGGGCGAGGCGGGAAAGTAGGTCCGAGATGGGAAGAGGGTCAAGGGTGCTTTGGACCGCTGGGACCGCGATTGCCCGGTGCCGGGGCGGTTGCTACGGTTCGCCATTCGCCCCGGGCGAGCCCGCGGCTACCGCACACCCACTGAGACGCGTTCAAATCCACATGGAGCGAGCCATCGTGACGGCGACCACCCCCAACGGCCTTGGCATCCACGTTCGCTGGATGATCCGCAGGGATATGTCCGAAGTGATCGGGATCGAGCAGGAGGCCTTTGAGTTTCCCTGGTCCGAGGAGGACTTCACCCGCTGCCTCCGCCAACGGAACTGCATCGGCATGGTCGCCGAACTGGCCGACTCGGTCGTGGCCTTCATGATCTACGAACTGCACCGCTCGCGGCTGCACATGCTCAACTTTGCCGTGACGCGGTCGCACCGCCGCCTCGGCGTCGGCACGCAGATGATGGAAAAACTGGTCGCCAAGCTCACGCCGGACCGCCGCGGCCGAGTGGCGCTGGAGGTTCGGGAGACCAACCTGCCGGCGCAGCTTTTTTTCCGGTCGCTTGGGTTCCGGGCGACGTCGGTGCTCAAGGACTTCTACCGCGACTCCACCGAAGACGCGTACCTCATGCAGTATTGCCTCGAGGCTGCCACCCTCCCGATGGAGCGGCGACTCGCGGGCTGATACGGGTCACCCTTGATCGTGTGGCGTTCGCGAGGCTCGGGGCTGTCCGTGCCCGTCGCTGCCTCTCGTAGCACAGGTTGGCAACCTGTGTGTGTTCTCGGTTCGCACTGGACTCGGATGCAATTCCGAAAGGGGGAGCAGCCGGATCGGAGGCACGCGCAGAAGCCGGTGCGACGTGTGCCCCGCGGCGGTCGCTCCGAAGCGTTTGAGCAGAGAACTCACACGTCCCGCCGGCGCCGAGCATGTCGCCGGCCGGGTGCGGCGGCCCTACGACGCGCGAGGATCAAGTGCGCCGCGGATGAGGCCATTCGCAATCGATCGGCGGAGGAGGAGCACTCGCCGACGGAGTGTCGCGACCGCACGATCGTGCGTGTCGCCCCGTGCAAACACCGTTACCAGCGGCGCTCCGGGTGACGGCCGCTCGTCGGGATGTGGGATGTCGGCCACGGCGGCCAGCCCATCGGCGGCGGTCCAGCGGTCGGTGAGCGAGGCGATCGTCTCGGCCACCGATGCCGACGTGACGGTGTGAGGCGCATACGCGATTGCCTTCGCCCAGACATCGCCTGCCGCGGCACCACCACGTGGCTCCGCGCACCATCCGTAGGCTGCAAGGTGGGCCGCCGCGACCGACCAGCCCGTCGATCGCTCGACGAGTTCCATCGAGGCGGTCGGCCGGGGATTGACCTCGAGCACATACACCTCGCCGGCGGTATCGACGACGAGATCGATGCCAAACAGACCCGTGAGGCCGAAGGCGTCCGCCACGGCACTGCCGAGGCGTTCGAACGTCTGCCGCAGGCCATCGGGCAGGTGGTCGAGTGGCAGATCGACCGATCCGCAGTAGGAGAACTCACGGCCGCCGCACCAGTGCGCTCCAGTGAGCGGGCGACTCGAGCCGACGAGCCGAGCCGCGCCATGGCGGGCGACGTAGCTTGCCGACCGGCAATCGCCGCGGACGAATCGCTGCCAGATGAGGTCGCGGCCGGCGCGGTCGAGCGTGGCTCCACGCCAGCGGTGCACGCCACGCCCACCCGCCGATCGCACCGGCTTGACGAGAAACGAATCGTCCGTCGGCAGCCCCGTCGGCGACCGATGCGTGTCGGGAAACCGCAGGCCCGCGTCACGAACGACGGCCGCGACCGCGGCTGGATCGCGGACGCGACGGATCACATCGGCGGAGCAGCTGGCGAGCGGTCGCACGGCGGCGATCGCAGCGATCACATCAGGGTGGTTTTCCAAGGCGCCCGTATACACGCAGACCGCCTCGGGGAACGATGAGACCACGCCGGGTATGCCTTCGGGATAGGGCGCGATGCCGGCCTCGCCGAGCCGCACGGCCTCGACCGCGGCGGCTGTCAGATCGACGTCGCCGAACAAGTCTGCCGCATGCGCCGCCCACCCCGCCCGGGCCGCTGACTCGACGAACGCCCGCGCGGTCGCCCCCACGACCACGCATCGCTTCGCGGCGGGATCTCGCGGCGTGCCGCCAGCCGAGGCCGTTCCCATGGTCGTGCGGGACGCTGCCCGCTCCTTGTTGGGTGTGCCGATCATGGTATTCTGACGCCCCGTTTAGAACTTCGCGTTTGTATCCTTTTTGGAGAGCCGTCCATGTCAATGTTTGTAGGTGAGGCGCTGTGTGGCGAGGGCAACGAGATTGCCCACATCGATCTCCTGATCGGCAGCAAGGACGGCCCTGTGGGCGTGGCATTCGCCAATGCCCTGGCCCGCCAGAGCGAAGGCCACTCGAACCTGCTCGCGGTGCTGACGCCCAACCTCGCGGTCAAGCCGTCGACCGTGATGATCACGAAGGTGACCATCAAGGGCGCCAAGCAGGCGGTGCAGATGTTTGGACCGGCGCAGGCTGCCGTGGCCAAGGCCGTGGCCGACAGCGTGGCTGCCGGTGTGATCCCGAAGAGCGAGGCTGAGAACCTCGTGATCGTCTGCGGCGTGTTCATTCACTGGCTCGCCGCCGACGACAAGAAGATCTACGAGTACAACTATCAGGCGACGATGGACTCGATCGCCAACGCGATGAAGGGCAAGCCGACCGCCGACGAGATGGTCGCCGCGAAGGACACGGCCGCGCACCCGTTCCGCGGGTTCTGAGTTCACACCGGCGGGGCCATCCATGGCCCCTGCCGGCTTGGCCCGCCGCGGGTGCAGCCGAGGTGCACCCGGGCGGGCTGCGGCCGCACCTCCGGGCGGCCGAGGCCGATGTCGCGGCATTTGAGAGAGCCATGCCGAAGAAGGTGCTCATCCAACTCGACTGCGATCCGCAGCCGAGCACATTTGATGCGATCGTCGCCGTGGATGCCGGGGCCGACGTGCTCCTGCGGCATGGTGGTGCGACGGTCGAGAACGTCGCGTCGCTCGTGCACGGCGGGATGTTCACGCGCGGCGGTGGGGATCTCGCCTCGACCGCCATCTTCATCGGCGGTTCCGATGTGGCAGCCGCCGAGGCGGTGGCGGCAAAGGTTCGGGCCACGTTCTTCGGTCCGGTGCGGTTCGGCGTCCTCGTCGACCCCTCCGGGGCCAACACCACCGCGGCCGCGGCCGTGGTGGCGGTGGGACGCCACCTGCCGCTCGCGGCGGGGTCTGCAGCACCGTGCCGCGCCGTCGTGCTCGGTGGCACCGGGCCTGTCGGCCAGCGCGTCGCTCGCCTTCTCGCGGGCAAGGGAGCCCACGTTGCCGTGGTGTCGCGATCGCGGGAGCGGGCCGCGGCAGTCACGCAGCAACTCATCGTCACCGCGGGCTCATCTGCCGCGAACATCGAAGCCATCGAGCACCATGGCGGCGTCCTGGCCGACTCGGGATTCGCTCGGGTGATCGCGGCGGCCGATGTGATCGTGGCCGCGGGAGCGGCGGGGGCCACGCTTCTCGATGCGGCGGGACGACGCGCCGCGACCAACGCCCGCGTGCTCATCGATCTCAACGCTGTGCCGCCGTCCGGCATCGAGGGCGTCTCAGCCGGCGACAAGGCGCGGGCTGACGGGCAGGCCGTGGTCTACGGCGCCCTCGGCGTGGGTGGCACCAAGATGAAGATCCACAAGGCCGCACTCGCCAGGATCTTCTCCGCCACCGACGCCTTTCTCGACGCCGAGGATCTGCTCGCGATCGGTGAAGGGCTCGAGGTCGCCCGCCGTTCGATTGATTCTCCATGAGCCGTCCGCGGTTGTTGGTACAAGCCCAACGCCGTAAGGCGTGGGGTGAAGTGCCACCAGTCTCCGCGCCCAGCGTTGCTCGCCCGAGGCCTTACGGCCTTCGGCTTGTACGGAGCCTGTACAAGCCCAACGCCGTGAGGCGTGGGGTGAACCACCGGCAGACGCCATGTCCAGCGTGGTTCGCCCGCGGCCTCACGGCCGCGGTGCAGAAGCGCTCCTGCGGGCCGTCGCCCTCAAGTGTCGCGCGGCGGCACGATCGATCAGGCGGGGCATGAACCGTGCGGCAAGGGCGTAGCCCCGCGCCTGCCAGCCCGGAACGATCTCGGCCCGTCGCCGTTCGATCGCGGTGGCGATCGCCCGCGCCGCCTTCTCGGCCGGCATTCGCCGGCCTCGCGACCAAGGGGGACGGTCGCCGGCCACGAGCGCGTCCCAAAACTCCGATTGCGTGGGCCCGAGGTCGACCAGCAGCACGCCGACGCCGTCGGCCGCGAGTTCCGTCCGGAGCGTGCCGGCGAGGGATTTGAGGGCCGCCTTGGCGGCGCAGTATTCACCGTGGAGGGGCAGGGGATGGAGGCCGAGGATCGAGCCGATGAACACGATCACGGGGTCGTCACCGCGGACGAGCGCCGGCAGCGCCGCGCGGACGAGTTCGGCGGGCGCGGTGAAGTCGAGGTCCATGATCCTGGCGAACGTGTCGGGCGCGAGATCCTGAAAGCGGCCGATCGCTCCACCGCCGGCAGCCGCGACCACGCCGTCGATGCCGCCGAGCCGATCGGCGGCGGTGGCGACGAGCCGCGAGCGGAACTCCGGATCGCAGATGTCGCCGGCCAGGTGCGACATGGGCACGGCGACGGATCGGACAAGGTCTTCGAGCCGCTCCTCGCGGCGGGCGGTCGCGAGCACCCGCGCCCCGCGGCGGGCGAGTTCGACCGCGACGGCGCGACCGACGCCCGACGAGGCGCCCGTCACGATGAATCGTTTGCCGGCGATCCGGCGGCGGCCGAAGAGCATGAGATCACTGCGGCGCGGAGTGCGGCTCTGGGTCCGACGGACAGGGCTGCGGCACCACGGGAGGGGCGTCGGGGTGGGCGTGCGGCCGCACGGTGGCCTCGTCCTCCGGGATCCGGCCGAGCAGCGCTGCCGGCACGCGGCAGTGGACTACCACGCGGTCGTCGCTGAACCGCCGCGAGAGCACCTCGCCGTGGCGTCCGAGCCAGGCGAGGAGCCGGCCGTTACCAGGGTCGGTCTCCACGTCGACGTCCCGGAATCCGCGGCCCAGGGCGTCGCTCACCGCCTGGGCAAGTTCGGCGAGTCCGGCACCCGAGCGGGCCGAGATTCCGAGCGCGTGGGGATAGCGGGCAAGGATCCGATCGCGGGTCACGAGATCGGGCACCGCATCGACCTTGTTGAGCACCAGGAGCGTGTCCTTCTCGTCCACGCCGAGTTCCTCGAGCACGCCGCGGACCGCGGCGATCTGGACGTCGACCATCGGGCTCGAGGCGTCGGCCACATGGAGAAGCAGGTCGGCCTGGCGAGTCTCCTCGAGCGTGGCCTTGAAGCTCGCGATCAGCCTGTGAGGCAGGTCGCGGAGGAAGCCGACGGTGTCGCTGAGGAGCACCGGCCCCCAGCCGGGCAGCCGCCAGCGGCGGGTTCGCGTATCGAGCGTGGCGAAGAGTTTGTCCTCGGCCAGTTCGTCGGCGCCGGTCAGGGCGTTGAGCAGAGTGCTCTTGCCGGCGTTGGTGTAGCCGACGAGCGAGACGGTCATGTGGTCGTGACGGGATGCCACCTGCCGCTCACGGCGGCCGTGGATCTCGGCGAGTTCGGTCTTGAGGTCGTGGATCCGCTTCTCGACGAGCCGGCGGTCCACCTCGAGCTGCTTCTCGCCCGGGCCGCGCATGCCGATCCCCATCTTGAGCCGTGAGAGATGGGTCCACATCCGCTTCAGCCGGGGCAGGGAGTATTCGAGCTGGGCGAGTTCCACGGCGAGGCGGGCCTCGTAGGTGCGGGCCCGGGCCGCGAAGATGTCGAGGATCACCTCCGAGCGATCGAGCACCTTCACTTCCAGGGCCTGCTCGAGGTTACGGATTTGCGCCGGCGAGAGGTCGTTGTCGAAGATCACGATGTCGGCGTCGTGGTGCTCGACGACACCGCGGAGTTCCGCGACCTTGCCCTTGCCGAGGTAGGTGGTCTGGTCGGGCCGCTCCCGCCGCTGGGTCAGTTGGCCGACCACGCGGGCGCCCGCGGTCGACGCCAGGCCGGCGAGCTCGGCGAGCGGCTGTGCGGGATCGGTTGGTGCGTCGAGGAACACACCCACCAGCACGGCCCACTCGCTCTGCACTCCCTTGCGGTCTCGATCCTTCATTCGTCCTCCTCACGCGGTTCGTCGCCCATCGTGAGCTGGCGGCAGCTCTCCCAGCGGCGGACGTCGAGCAGTCCATCGGCAACCGCGTCCTTCACGGCGCAGCTGGTTTCGTGGTCGTGTGTGCAGTTTGGAAAGCGGCAGAGGTTGGCGATCGGCCGGAGGTCGCGGAAGGCGCTCGGCACCTCGGCGGGCACGAGCTGCCAGGGTTGGAACTGCCGCACGCCTGGCGTGTCGACGAACCAGCCGTTGAGACGGTGGGGCAGGAGCCGCGCCGTGGTCGTGGTGTGGCGGCCCTTTTCGTTGTCGCGGCTCACCTCCGCGACCCGGAGGTCGAGGCCGGGGTCGAGGGCGTTGAGGAGCGAAGACTTGCCGACGCCGCTCTGTCCGACGACGGCGGTCACGCGGCCGCGGAGTTCGGCCTGAAGCCGGGCCACGCCCATGCCCGTGACCGTCGAGCAGAGCACCACGGGATAGCCCATCCGGGCGAACACACCGGCGAGCGGCACGAGGACGGATGGTTCCACGAGATCGACCTTGTTGAGGCAGATCAGCGGCCGGATGCCCGCCGACTCGGCCGCCACGATCAGCCGGTCGATGAGTCCCGGCTTGAGATCGGGCTGGGCGGCGCTGCCGACGATGATCATCTGGTCGACGTTGGCCACGATCACGTGGCGGCGGCCACGGCTGTCGCGGGAGAGCGACTGGTGCCGCGGCTCGATCGACTGGATCGTTCCTTCGTCGCCCACGCCGCGAACGTGAACCCAGTCACCGGCAGCCAGCGGATGCCGCTGGTCGGTGGCGATCGTGCGGAGCAGGCGGCGCATCGTGCAGCGAACGATGTGGCCGTCGTCGGCCTGCACGTGGCTTTCGAGGCCGTGCACGTTGAGCACGCGGCCCCGCCAGGCCGTCTCGCCGGCGGCCACCGAAAGCCCGTCGATGGTGGCATTGACGTCGTGGGCCACGACCGTTCGTTTGCGGGTGAGGTCGCCCTTGCCAGAAATCCGTTCCGAGGTGGCACGGTCGGCGGTGGCGTCGAGGTCGTCGCCGAGCGTCCTGGTGAGATTCCCGTCGCGGCGGCGCGTCGAGCGGTTCTTGCGAAACTCGACGCGCTGCTTGCGAGGTTTGGCCATGCGGCGGCGGTCAGCTGGCGGGGCGACGGGGTTTGGCAGGGGAACTGGGCCGGCTGTTCTCCAGCCCGGCCGATTCGAGAAGTGAGCGGCCGAAAATGTTTTCCTGCGGAGCCTTTTCCTCCGCGGGGGCGTCGCCGCCCAGTTTCGCCGGCTCGTAGGAGATCTCGTAGGTGTGCTTGGCGATGCCGATCTTGTCGCCGGGCTGCAGCCGCTGCTCCGTCACCCGGGTGCCGTTCACCTTGGTGCCGTTGCTGCTCCGCAGATCCGTGATCGTCCAGTAGCCGTCGACGATTGCAAGCTCGCAGTGGTTGCCCGAGACATTCGGAAACCGCAGCACGATGTCGGCGCTTTCGCGGCGGCCCACGGTCAGGGTCGGCTTCAGCAGCGGAATGGGGTCGCCACCGCCAACGGGGAGCAGTTCTCCGAACACGCGGAAGTCACCTGAGAAGTCTGTGATGGACATGGCAAAACTCACACGTGCCCCTGTCTTTTGAAGGTACGACCGGCGTTCGCGATGGTCAAGGCGGCGGCGGGTCGCGCGGGACGATAGACTGGGGAGCGAAGCGATTGGAGCGGACCGGGTGATCGCCGGCCGCGGTTGTCGGCCGGCTCGCGCCGGTGTGGCGCCGTGGCGGGAGGAAAGTCCGGGCTCCGCAGGGCGCGATGGTGGGTAACGCCCACCGGCCGTGAGGTCAGGGACAGTGCCACAGAAAGCAAACCGCCGGCGGGGCTTCGGCCCCGCAGGTAAGGGTGAAACGGTGAGGTAAGAGCTCACCAGCAGGCCGGG
>JBAXOU010000047.1:0-17468 GCA_037133115.1 Planctomycetota bacterium
GTGCTTCAGGGCCAGGCTTGCTTCGTGTGCAGGTTGCCAACCTGCACCTACGTTGCGGGAATGGCAAGCTACGTGGCGTATCTCTTCCGTAGCGCCGCGATCACCTTCCGCATGTCGGCCGGCAGCGGGCTTGTGAACCGGAGTTCCTCGCCCGTCACCGGATGCACGAAGCCGAGTTCGGCGGCGTGGAGCATCACCCGCGGGGCGGCAGACTCATCCTGCTTGCCGTCCCGACGCGATGACGCATACACCCGATCCCCGCACACCATCTGCCCGCTCTCCGACATGTGGATGCGGATCTGGTGCGTGCGGCCCGTCTCCAGGCGGCACTCGACGAGCGTGTAGTCGTCGCCGAAGTGCTCGAGCGGCGCCACGTGCGTGATCGACTCTTTGCCGTCGTCGCCCTCCGCGCTTCCTCGGCGGCCGTCGCCACGGTCACGGAGGAGGTGGGAGCGGATCGTGCGTGGGTTCGCGTGGCCGACGACGAGGGCGATGTAGCGGCGATGCGTGGTGTGCAGCCGAAATTGCTCGGCGAGAATACGGCTGGCCGGAACGTTCCTGGCAAACACCACCAGGCCGCTCGTCTCGCGGTCGATGCGGTGCACCGCCCGCACCGGCGAAATCCTCCGGCGCTTGGGCTCCGCTCGGCCTGCCACGCCCCCGAAGCGGCGGTGGAGATGGCGGCCGATCGCATCGGGCACGAGTTCCTCGAGCGTTGGCTGGGCTTGCCGCCGGCGGGCGGGCCAGGAGAGTTCTTCGTGGTGTCGCGTGGTCGTCAGGCCCGTTGGCTTGTCGACCACCACCACGTCGTCGTCGACGTGGACGACGCGCACGTCGTCAGCTTTCGGCAGCGCCGCAGCCGCCACCTCGAGCACCTTGACGACCTCGCCCTCCTTGAGCCTGCGGGCCGCGTCGGTGCACACGTTGCCATGCACGAGCACGTGCCGCGACCGTACCAACTTTTGAATCGCCGACCAACTCGCGCTGTCGAGCCGGGGCCGCAGGAAGGCCGCGAGTGTCTTGCCCCGGTCGGCCTCGGTCACGTGATGGACGGTGCCTGTCTGTCGTTTCATGGTGCGCCGATGATGCCATGGCCGGACCGCCCGAACCACGCTTGACCCGTTTTTCCGCGGTTTTAGACTCTGGAGGGAGGATCGTGCGTCCGAAGCCTCCGTCGTTTTTCGCGTCGTGAGGACTTTCGTACCGTGCCCGGCACCTGCGTGATCGGCCTGCAGTGGGGCGACGAGGCCAAGGGCAAGCTCGTCGACATCCTCACCGAGGCCCACGACGTCGTCGTTCGTTATGCCGGTGGCGCCAATGCGGGCCACACGGTTGTCTTCGGCGGCCAGACCTGGAAGCTCTCGATCATCCCCAGCGGCATTCTCCGCGGGGGCGTCGCCTGCGTGATCACCGGCGGCGTGGTGCTCGACCCGGCCAAGGTCATCGATGAGATGGACGGCCTCGAGTCACGCGGCCTGCGGATGGAAGGCCATCTGCAGATCAGCGACCGGGCCCACGTGGTCTTTCCGTGGCACGTCATTGAGGATCGGCTGCTCGACTCGAGCCTCTCGGGCGGCGGTGCGATCGGGACCACGGGCCGGGGCATCGGCCCCTGCTACCGCGACAAGGTGGGGCGTGCCCTGGCGATCCGCCTCGGCGACCTCTACCGTCACGATTTTCGCGAGAAGGTCGAGCATGTCGTGGCCTTCAAGAACCGGCTGTTCGCCTCGTGGCCGGCCGGCACCACCACCCCGCTCGACGCCGCATCGATTCACGCGCAATACGCCGCCTACGCAGAACGGCTTCGGCCCCACGTCACCGATACGACCGCATTCCTGCTCGACGCGGTGGAGCAGGGCCGCCGGGTGCTCTTCGAGGGCGCCCAGGGCGCCCTCCTCGACATCGACCACGGCACGTTTCCCTACGTGACCAGCAGCAACTCTTCGGGCGTCGGCGTGTCGAGCGGTTCCGGAATCCCTGGTCGCTGGATGGACCGTGTCATCGGCGTGGTGAAGGCCTACTCGACCCGCGTCGGGGGCGGCCCACTGCCCACCGAGCAAGACAACCCCACGGGCATCCACATTCGCGAGCGCGGTCGCGAATACGGCACCGTGACGAAGCGTCCTCGCCGCTGCGGCTGGTTCGATGCCGTGGCCGCCCGCTACACCACGCGGCTCTCCGGGGTCGATGAACTCGCCGTGATGCTCCTCGACGTCCTCGGCGGCCTCGACGAGCTGAAGATCTGCTCGGCCTACGAGATCGACGGCCGGCGCTCCACGCAGTTTCCCAGCCAAATCGGCGACCTGGAGAAGGCGGTGCCGGTCTACGAGACGCTGCCCGGCTGGCAGGAGGAACTCGACGCGGTCCGCAGCGAGCACGACCTGCCGACCAACGCCCGTCGCTACGTCGACCGGATCGCGGAGTTGCTCGACCGCCCGGTGTCGATCGTGTCGGTCGGCCCCGACCGTGCCCAGACCATCATCCGCGGCCCCGAGGCCACACGCCGACCATGGCTCTCACCCCAGCCGGCAAAGGCGTGACCTCCGCCGCCAACGCCGGCACCGGGGAACGGCCGCCTGTGCCGCGGCACGTCGCCGTCATCATGGACGGGAACGGTCGCTGGGCGCAGCGGCAGGGGCTGCCCCGGATCGAGGGCCATCGCCGTGGCGTGGCAACGGTGCGGCGCGTCACCGAGCACGCCGCTCGCCTGGGCATCGAGCAACTCACCCTCTACTGCCTGTCGAGCGAGAACTGGCGGCGGCCCCAGACCGAACTCTCGTTCCTGATGCACTTGCTCGAGCAGTACATGATCGAGGAGCGATCGCTGCTGATGCGACAGCGGATCCGCCTCGCCATGATCGGTCGCCGCACCGGGATTCCCGACGAGACGCTGCGGGCCCTCGACCAGACGGTCGAGCTCTGCTCCGCCAACGACGGCATGCGGCTCTGCCTGGCGATCAACTACGGAGCCCGTGGGGAGATCGCCGACGCGGCCCGCAGTCTCGCCCGCGACGCGGCCGCCGGCCGGCTCGACCCCGCCGCCATCGACGAAGCCTCGTTCGCCGACCGGCTCGACACGGCCGGCATGCCCGACCCAGACCTGCTGATCCGCACCGCGGGCGAGATGCGGATCAGCAACTTCCTGCTCTGGCAGATCAGCTACGCCGAGATCTGGGTCACTCCGGTGGCCTGGCCCGAGTTCGAGGAGCGTCATCTCGACGAAGCGTTGGCCTCGTTCGCGAATCGCGACCGCCGGTTCGGGGGCCTGTCGCCGTCGTGAACGAAGCGCCTGGATCACCACCGAACCGACGAAGCCGACTGGCCTCGCGACTGATCGCAGGAGGGGCGGTGCTCGCGTCGTTCGCCACGCTCGCCTGGGCCGACGCCAGCGGCGCCGCAGGGGCGCCGCCAATGGCGTGGCTCCTGCCGGTCGTGCTCGTCGTGGCCGCGGGGGGCGGTCGCGAGGCGGTGCGGCTCGCCGCTGCCGCAGGCATTCAACTCGCCCCAGTGATCGTGCCCGTCGGGGCGGCGGCCATCGCCGCAGCACCCGCGTTCGCGCGGCTGCCCGCATCCTCCGCGGATTGCTTCGCAAGCCTGGGGCCGGCCGCCGTCGCCTGCATGGTCGTGATCGCCGCCGCGTTCGCAGCCGGAGTCGCCCGATATACCGTCGGAGGTCGAGAGCTCGTGCGAGCCGCGGGCAGCATCGCCACCGCCGTGGCGATCGGCCTACCGCTCGCGTTCATGGTGTCGCTCCGCCTCTTGCCCTTGGGAGAGGCCTCCGCTGGACCATTCGCAGGGCTCGTGCCTGTGATCAGCCTGATCGCCGTCGTGAAGGCGGGCGACATCGCGGCCTATGCGATTGGCTCGCTCGTCGGCCGCCAGCGCATGGCCCCCGTGCTCAGCCCGGGAAAGACCTGGGAGGGTGCCGCGGCGTCGATTGCCGCGTCGGTCGCGGTGGCCTGGCTCGTGATCGAACAGGCTGGCGGCGACCTCGCCGCGCGGCCTCTCGGCGGCTGGTTCGTCTACGGCGTGCTCGTCGGAATCGCGGGCATGCTGGGCGACCTCGCGGAGTCGCTGGTGAAACGCGACCTGGCCGCGAAGGACTCAGGCAGCATCCTGGGTGGCATGGGCGGGTTTCTCGACCTCGTTGACTCGCTCTTGCTCGCCGGCCCGGTCGCGTGGCTCCTGTGGGCCCTTGGCTAGGCAAAATCCCCGAAATTTTACTGGTTTTCCGACCAGACCGGCCGGTGGGGTATAGTGGTGACGAGAGGTTCCCTTCCCCCGAGACCGTCGGTGGCATCCAAGCCGCCGCGGGTTTCGATGCCCCGCTCCACGATCGCGGTCGTCGACTCAAAAAGACTCGGCGCCATCTTCGGGCCGCGAGACCAGCACCTCCGCCGCATCCGCGAGGCACTCGGGGTCGGCGTATCGGCCCGCGACGACGCCATTCATATCGACGGCGACGAATCAGCTGTCCGCCGCGCCACCGAGATCTTCGAGGAACTCGACCGGATCGCCCGCGACCACGGCAGCGTGGAGAGTGACGTGGTCGTGCGGCTGCTGGCCGTGGCGACGGGCGCGGAGCCGGCCGCCCACCACGACCCCATTGAGGTGCACAAGCCTGGCCGCCAGCTCGTGCCCCGCTCGGCCGGCCAAGCGGTCTACGTGCAGGCGATCCGCGACCACGACATCGTGCTCTGCACGGGCCCGGCCGGTAGTGGGAAGACGTTTCTCGCCGTGGCCATGGCGGTGGCGGCACTTCGCACCGAGCAGGTCCGCAAGATCGTCCTCGTCCGACCGGCGGTCGAGGCCGGTGAGAGCCTTGGATATCTCCCCGGCGACCTGCAGGCCAAAATCAATCCCTATCTCCGGCCGCTGATGGATGCGCTCCGCGAGATGATGGACTACGACTACCTCAAGCGGCTCACCGAACAGGACGTCGTGGAGATGATCCCGCTGGCCTACATGCGGGGCCGCACACTCAATAACGCGTTCATCATCCTCGATGAGGCCCAGAACACGACCGTCTCGCAAATGAAGATGTTCCTCACCCGGCTCGGGATGGGCTCGAAGATGGTGATCTCGGGAGACACGACCCAGATCGACTTGCCTGCCGACCGCACCAGCGGCCTGCTCGACGCGATGCGCCGGCTCCACGACGTGCCGGGATGCGGCCAGGTGAGGCTCGGCGGTGCCGACATCGTCCGCCATCGGCTGGTGCAACGCATCGTCGAGGCCTACGACCGCTGATGCCGCTCATCTCGCCGCACAACCGTCGCCGTACTCGCCGCGGCGCCTCCGTGGACGCCCCTCACGGCTTTTGGAGAATGCTCCTCGAACGCGTGTCGCGGCCCGAGGTGCTCGCCCGGCTCGGCATCTGCCTGGGCGCAGCCCTGCTGCTCCTCGTGACGCTCCGGGGCTGGGAAGAGCCGTTCGCGTTCCGCAACGGCTGGGTGCCGCCGCGAGGCGTGGTCTCGCGGGTGGCCTTTGAGAGGCCCGATCCTGAGGCCACACGAACCGCCCAGGAACGCGCGGCTGCAAAGGTTCGCGTCGTCTACGCCAATGACAAGGCCCCCGTGGTCCGGCTCCGCGACGGCCTGAAAAATCGCGCGGCGGAGATCGCCGCAGCCGAGAAACTGGGCCGCAGCATTCGCGAGGCATGGGGCGAGTTCGCTCCCGAGGCGGCCGCTGTCCTCGACTCGCTGCCCGCCGAGCAAGAGGCTCCGCCCGTAGCCCCGGAGCCGCCCTCGAATCCCGTCCCCGGCGACTCGGCCGAAGGGGAGGCCGTCGAGCCGGCCGAAACGCCGTCACCGCCCCCCCCGGAGCCGAGCCGCGAACTGGTCGAAGCGGAGCGGGACTTCCAACGGTTTCGCGGGCTGGTCGACACCAACGAGAAGCTCCTCCTGTTCGACAAGGCGATCGACTTGGCATTCCAAGACCTCGTCAACCGGGGTGTGCTCGAGAAGATCCAGCACGCCTACGACGAAGGCAGCCAAAACGAGATCGACGTCCACCCGGTCGGCAACGCCGCTGAAACGACCCGCGTGCAGGTGTCGGAGGTGGTGCTCGTCGAGGCGAAGGCCCGGCTCAAAACGCGGCTCAAGGACGAACTTGGCGAGGGCCCGTTCGTCGACCGGATCTACGCCTGGATCGAGCCCCGGCTCTCGGGCACGCTGGAGATCGATCGCGACGGCACCGACCGCGCGAAGCGGGAAGCGATCGACAAGACACCGCCGCAGTTTGTCCGCTATGCCGCCGGCGACGTGCTCGCCGAGGCCAATCTCCCCGTCTCCTCCGACGAACTCGTGCTGCTCCGGCGCGAGCACGAGGAATACCTGCGGCAGCGAGACTCCCGGCAACGGCTGGCCCGCACGCTCTCGATGCTCGGTCTGTTCGCCGCGATGTTCGCCCTCTCGGGTTTCTACATCCACCTCCATCACCGCAGGCTGCTCGATGACATTGGTGACGTGGTCACCCTGGTGGGCCTCTCGCTCGTGACGGTCGTGATCTCCATGCTCGTCTCCAACGATGCCTGGCAGGCGGAGATCGTGCCACTCTTGATCTTCGCGATGACCGTTGCGATCGCCTATGACGAGGATCTGGCGCTGCTCTTCACTGCCCAGGTGGCGCTGGTGGTGGTCGAGGGCCTCGGCTGGGGCCTCGCCTCGTACATCACGCTCACCTCCGCCGCCGCGGCGATGGTCTTCTGGACGGGCCGCATCCGCAGCCGCAGCAAGCTGATCTACGTGGGCCTCTGGGCCGGCGTTGTGGCCACCCTCACGCAGCTCGGCTCGAGCTTGCTCGATGAGCGGCCGCTCGACATGCAGATGCTCCACGAAGCGGGCCGGACGGGCGGCTGGACTGTTCTCGCGGGCTTCCTGATGACTGGTCTGCTGCCCTTCATCGAGCGGACGTTCGGCGTGCTCACCGATCTCAGCCTCCTGGAGGTGGGAGACGTGGCCCACCCGCTGCTCCAGGAACTCGTCCGCCGCGCTCCGGGCACCTACAACCACTCGATCAATGTGGCGAGCCTGGCGGAGTCGGCCGCCGAAGCGATCGGCGCCCGCGGACTGCTTGTCCGGGTGGGCGCCTACTTTCACGACGTCGGCAAGATGCTGAAGCCCGCCTACTTCGTCGAGAATCAGGGCAAAGAAAACCGCCACGAGTCGCTCGTGCCGGCCATGAGCACGCTGATCATCGTGGCCCACGTCAAGGAGGGCGTTGAACTCGCCCGGCAGTACAACCTCCCACAGCCGATCGTCGACCTGATCGCCGAGCACCACGGCACGACGCTCGTGGAGTACTTCTTTCGCAGGGCCGAGGAGCGTTCTCAGTCGGATCCGAACGGCGAGGAGGTCGACGAGCAGACCTATCGCTACCCTGGCCCGAAGCCCACCACCCGCGAGTCGGCGGTGCTGATGCTTTCCGACGCCGTTGAGAGCGCCAGCCGCACGCTCACGGAGCCGACGCCCTCCCGGATCGCCAGCCTCGTCCACGAGCTCGCGATGAAGCGACTGCTCGACGGCCAGTTTGACGAGTGCGGCCTCACGCTCGAGGAGCTCGGGCTGATCGAGCAGAGCCTCGTGAAGAGCCTGACGGCCGTTTACCATGGCCGCGTCAAGTATCCCGATCAGCGAACGGCCTAGCCGTTCATGCAGGGAAACATGCCTCCTCGGCCGAAGACCTCCCGCCGCCCGCGGTGCACGCCGCCCTCCCGCCCAACTGCCGCCGCACGCGCCGATCTGGCGATCCGTGTCGAGATCGCCAATCGCCAGAAGACGGTCGCCATCGACCGCCGCTGGCTCCGCGACGTTGTCCGCCAGGCGGTGGCCACGATCGGTTCGCCGCATGCCGAGATTGGCCTGGCGATCGTCGATGACGCCGGAATCGCCGCCCTGCATGATCTCTGGATGGGCATCCCAGGCCCGACCGATGTGATCACGTTCGACCTCGGCGGCCCCGGTGGCGAAGGCCTCCATGGTGATCTTGCCGTGAGCGCCGAGACGGCCCGCCGTGTCGCCCGCGAGCTCGGCTGGCAGCCGCGACACGAACTCGCCTACTACGTCGTCCACGGGCTCTTGCATCTGGCCGGCGAGGACGACCTCGACCCTGCCGCACGGCGACGGATGCGCACTCGGGAGCGGGAAGTGATGGCCGCGATCGGCCTGCCGGCGCCCCCCCGCCTCCGCCGGCCCAAGCCGATGACGCGAGGTGGCCGATGACCGCCGCCGAACTGGGATTCGAATCGGCCCTGGTGCTGCTCGGCGTGGCGAGTGTCGCCGCGATCCAGGCCCGCGCCGTCCGCGGCGCGCAGCGGGCCACGATCGAAGAACTCTGCGAGCGACGCGGCCGACCGGAGCGGTACGCTGAGATCGTGGCCGCAAGCGAGACGATTGCCTTCATCGCCGCATCGGTGGTGGTGGTCGCGGCCGTCGGCGCCACACTGCTGGTGTTTCCCCGTCTGATCGCAGCCGGCGATCGATCGCTGGCGCTCGAGATCTCGGCCGTCGTCATCTGGATCGCCGTGGCCTGGCTGGCGCTGGTGGTAGTGCCGATGCTGCTGGTGCGATTCGCGGGCCCGTGGATCGTGGTCGCCACATGGGCGGTGTGGCGGCCGCTCGTCGGCGTGATCGCTCCGGCAGTCGGCCAGCTTGGCAGACTGGCATCCATCGTCGGCCGCCGGGCCGGCGGCGCGGCCGAACGGCCCCGCGACGAACTGCGGCTCGCCGTCGATGACGCCCACCGCGAGGGTCGTCTTGCTGGATCGACCCGCGACATGATCAAGGGGATCATCGGCCTCGATGAGGTCAAGGTCGCGACGATCATGACACCGCGAACGAAGATCACCGCGATTCCGCTCGACTCGTCGTGGGACGAGGCTGTTCGGCTCGCCGCGGAGAGCGGCCACACCCGCCTGCCCGTCTGGGACCGTTCGCCCGACGACGTCGTCGGCATCCTGCATACCCGCGACGTGCTCACGAGGCTCGCCGAGCCGACCGGTGGCCACCCCGCGGAACTCCGCACGCTCCTCCGCCCTCCGTGGTTCGTTCCGGAGTCGATGAGCGTCCAAAAGATGATGCTGGAGTTCCAACGGGGTAACACCCACATGGCCGTCGTCACCGACGAGTTTGGCGGTGTGTCGGGGGTGGTGACGATCGAAGACGCACTCGAGGAGATCGTGGGTGAGATCGCCGACGAGCACGACGAGGCCTTCACCGACGGCATCCGGATGACGTCGCCCGACGCCGGCGAGGCGCTCGCCCATGTCCGGATCGCGGCCGTCAACGACCGGCTCGGCCTGCAACTCCCCGAGGAGGAGGATTTCGAGACGATCGGCGGCTTTGTCTTCCACCAGTTCGGCCGCATCCCCGAGGTCGGCGAGCGGATCGAGTCGCACGGCGCCGCCCTCGAGGTGCTCGCCGCGACCCGCCGGCGGATCGACCTCGTCCGGGTGGAGCGGCTCGGGAAAGCCGCCGATGGCCGCTGAAAAGACGCGGGCAATCGTCATCCGCACCAGCGCATTCGGCGAGACCAGCAGCGTCGTCACCATCTATTGCCGGGACTTCGGCAAGTTGCGGGGCCTGGCCAAGGGAGCGTGGCGTCCGAAAAGTAGCTTCGACGGCGCCCTTGACCTGCTTTCGACCAGTCAGGTACTCGTCCTTCGCAAATCGTCCGGTGGACTCGATCTGCTCACGGAGGCGAGCCTTGAAAGCCGCTTCCGCGTGGGCACGAGCCTGACGGCGGTGTTCGGCGGCTTGCACGTCGCCGAACTGCTCGACGCCCTGACGGCCGATGCCGACCCCCAGCCGGAGCTCTTTGACGTGGCGCATGCGACGGTGACACGGCTGTCTGATTGGAGCGGCGATGATTCGCCGGTCGGGGCGCTGCTCATCTCGCTCGAGTTCGCCATGCTGCGGCTCACGGGGCATGGCCCGGTGCTGTCGCGATGCGCGGAATGCCATGGACCGCTACGGACGTCTGGCCGCACCGCCTTCGGAATGCTCGACGGGGGCACGCTCTGCGACGGCTGCCGAGTTGGTCGCCGTGGCGTGGTCTCGGTGTCGGCACCGGCGCTGTCGGCCCTGCGGCTGCTGGCGGACCGAAGGGTGTCGCCCGACGACGTCCCACTGCCGCCCGCCGTAGCCGGCGAGGTCCGCGGCATCATGACCACCCTTCTGTCCCACCTGCTTGGCCGACCGCTTCGCGTGCCCGCCGCGATGTCTCGCGCCGGACGGAGGCTGCGCCGCACGTGACCACGCCCTCCCAGACACGACGTCCCCCGACATGTCCCCCCCTGACGCGGGCACGCCTGCTCGCGACCCTGCTGGCCGTTTCGGTGCTCGGCAGCGCCGGCTGCGCCTCGCTGCAGAAACCCCAGTGGCCCTGGTCGAAGACAGCCGCCACCGACCCGGAGAAGGAGATCGATCGCCAACTCGGCGAGGACGCCGAATCCGAGGTCATCTCCTCCGAATACACGCCCTCCTCAGACGACGCCGGCTGGGACTACTTCAAGGGTGATAACGTCAAGAAGCGGTGGAAGAAGATGATCGGCCGCGGCCCCAACGAGACGGTGGCCCGCAAGGCGCTCGCCGAGGCCGACACTCTCTTTCGCGAGGGCAAGTACAAGGAGGCGATCGCGAAGTACAGGGTCACGATCGACCGCTGGCCCGACTCGGTGATCGAGGAAGACGCCATGTGGCAGCTCGCCGAGAGCTACTTCTTCACCGATCAGTACCCGAAGGCCGAGGACCAGTACGACGAGCTCGTCAAGAAGTACGCCAACACGAAGTATCTCGACCGCATCGCCCAGCGGCAGTTCGTGATCGCCCAGTACTGGATCGCAATCGACCAGAAGACGCACCTGCCGGTGATCGTACCGAACCTCTTCGATCGCAGCCGGCCGCTGTTCGACACTCAGGGCCGCGCCCTCAAGACCTACGACCACGTCCGCATCAACGATCCGCGGGGCCCGCTCGCTGACGACAGCATCATGGCCGCGGCCAACGCCCACTTCCTCGACCGGCAGTGGCTCGATGCCGACTACTTTTACGGCCTGTTACGGAGCGAGTATCCGGATAGCGACTTCCTCCTCCAGGCCCATCTCCTCGGCCTGCAGTCGAAACTCCGGGCCTACCAGGGCGCCGGCTACGAGGGAGGCATCCTCGAAGAGGCTGAGGTTCTGGCCGATCAGGTGCTCGTGCAGTTCCCAGACCAACTCGGCAAGGAAGAGGAAGACCGCGTGCAGCAAACGCGGGCAGAGATTGCCGCCCAGCAGGCGCTGCGGCACTGGCAGCGTGCCGAGTTCTACTCCAAGGGCAAGCACTACGGCTCGGCGCGGATCTACTACGCGATGATCGCCGAGGACTACCCGAAGACCCAACTCGCCCAGCAGGCCCGCGAGAAGTATGTGGCGATCAAGGACAAAGCCGACGTCTCCGACGATCCGTTCCCACTGCTCACCCGCGTGCTCAATCCCGACTCGCTCAAGGAGGCGGAACTCGACGCCATGGCCGAGGCCGAAACGCAGATCGCCCGCCAGGACGAGTCGGGGATCGCCCCGCCGAGATTCTGACGACCCCCGGCCAGGATGCCGACATGCGAGACAGCGTCCACCACCGGCTGGTCCACCTGCTCGCGCCGGCGATGCTGGCGGCCGCGATCGTGATGCCGGCTGGCTGCGCCAGCTACCGCTTCGGCAACAACACGCTCTACGCGTCGAACGTTCGCACGGTCTTCGTGCCGATGATCCAGAGCGACAGCTTTCGGACCACGCCCTCGGTCGACATCGGTGAGCGGCTCACGGAGGCCGTCTGCAAGGAAATCGAGAAGCGAACCCCCTTCAAAGTCGTCGGGAGCGCCGAAGGGGCCGACAGCGTGCTCACGGCCCGAATCGTGGCCGACACCAAGCGCATGGTGGTCGAGAGCCCCACTGACCAGTCGCGGTTCGTGGAGATGAACTACCAGACGCTCGTCACCTGGGCCGACCGCGGCGGCACGGTGATCGCTTCGGGCGAGGTGCCGCTCCCTGCCGCGACGGTCGATGTGGGTCAGGCATCCGCCCTCGTGCCGGAGTTCGGCCGCTCGGTCGCCAGCACGCAGCAGGAGGCGATCGTGAAGCTCGCTCAGCAGATCGTGGGCTTGATGGAAGAGCCATGGTGAGTGGGGTGCGCGCACGCGCCGCGGCCCGGGACGGTACGAGTTCCCTCGCTGTGGGCCGTGGCGGCCCAAGGCTCGGGATCCTCGCACCGATCCCGTGCCGCTTCCCTGATTCCTGGAGCGTAGGTTTCAACATGCGGTCCTACATCCCGTAGCCGCAGGTTGGTAACCTGCGGTGCTGCATCCCGTAGCGTGGGTTTTCAACCTGCGCCGTGACTCGCCTCGACCCGTGCTACATTCGGCCGCATGACGCACGGCTCCTTGCCCACTCACTGGCACCTCCGCACGCGGAGGCTCGAACTGCCGCATCCCGATGGATCACTCACGCGGCCGCTCGTGATGGGGATCGTAAACGTCACGCCCGATTCGTTCTCTGACGGCGGACGGCACGCCGGCGTCGAGGCGGCCGTCGAGCACGGACTGAAACTCGTCGCCGACGGCGCTGACCTCCTCGACGTCGGTGGCGAAAGCACGCGGCCGTTCTCTGCACCTGTCGCCGAGACCGAGGAGTTGAGGCGAGTGGCTGAGGTCGTGCGACGGCTGGCCACCGAGAGCGGCATTCCGGTGTCGATCGACACGTCGAAGGCGGCCGTGGCTGAGCGGGCGGTCGAGTTCGGGGCTGAGATCATCAACGACGTCACCGGACTGGAGGGCGATCCGCGGATGCTGGACGTGGCGAGGGCGACAGGCGCCGGCGTCTGCGTCATGCACATGCAGGGCACGCCCCAGACGATGCAGCTCGACCCACGGTACGGCGACGTCGTCGCCGAGATTCACGCTTACCTCGCGGCCCGCCGAGACACGCTCGTCGCGGCGGGCGTTCCGCTCGAGAAGATCTGCCTCGATCCCGGCATCGGGTTCGGCAAGACCCACGAACACAACCTGGAACTGATGCGAAACGCCGGCCGGTTTCTCGACCTCGGCACGCCGATTCTCGTGGGCCACTCTCGCAAGGGTTTTCTGGCGAAGTCGGTTGAGCAGTCCCTCGGCCGATCCGCGACCGAGGCGGACCGTGACGCCGGCACCGCCGGCTCCGCCTGCAGCCTGGCGGCCCAAGGCATCCAGATCGTCCGCGTCCATGCCGTCGGCCTCGTCCGCACCGCCCTCGACCTGTTCACCGCGACGCGTTCGCATGGGCCGGTAAGATAAGGGCCTGATTTCTTCAGCCCGCGCACACCACTCGCCATGGCTACGACCTCCGCTTCCTCACTCGCTGAATCCCTCCGCGCCCATTGTCGCGGCATCGCCAGTCGGGCCCGCCGGGCCGCCATCGAACTCGCTGACGCCACCGGCGAGCAGAAAGCCGCCTGCCTGAGGGCCGCCGCGGCGAGAATCCGACGCGATGCCGCCGAGATTCTCGCCGCAAACGCCCTCGACGTCGCCGCAGCCCCGTCGTTTGGGCTCACGCCCGCCCAGGTCGACCGGCTTCTGCTCGACGCAAAGCGGGTCGAGGGGATCGCGGCCGGCGTTGAGGCGGTGGCTTCCCAGCCTGACCCCGTCGGCGAGGTGCTTGGCGAGGAGACGCGGCCCAGCGGCCTCGTCGTCCGTAAAGTCCGCGTGCCGCTTGGCGTGGTGTTCTTCATCTACGAGAGCCGGCCGAATGTCACGGCCGACGCCGCCGCTGTCGCCCTTGCCTCGGGAAACGCCATCATCCTCCGCGGTGGCAAGGAGGCGGCCCACTCCAGCCGCCGGATCGTGGAGAGCATCCGTGCGGCGATCACCGAGAGCGGACTGCCCGTCGATGCCGTGCAACTCGTCGATGTCGCTGACCGCCAGGCCGTGGGCGAGTTTCTCTCGATGGACGACCTCATTGACATCGCGATCCCCCGAGGTGGCGAGACCTTGATCCGACGCGTCTGCTCCGAGGCGCGAATGCCCGTCCTCAAGCACTTCACGGGCAACTGCCACGTCTACGTCGACAAGGCCGCCGACCTCGACATGGCCGAGACGATCACCGTCAACGCCAAGTGCCAGCGAATGGGCGTCTGCAACGCCGCCGAATCGCTGCTCGTGCACCGCGATGTGGCGAAGGCCTTCCTGCCGCGAATCGCCGCGGCCCTCGCCGCGCGTGGCGTCGAACTTGCAGGCGACGAGGCGACCAGGAAACTCGTGCCCGGGGCCGGCACGGCGACCGAGGCCGACTGGGCCACCGAGTACCTCGGCCCGAAGATCTCGGTGGCCGTGGTCGAGTCGCTCGATGCCGCGATCGACCACATCAACCGCTACGGCTCACGACACACCGACGCGATCGTCACGGCCGACCCCGAGGCGACCCGGCGGTTCGCGTCCCGCGTGGACACCGCCTGCGTGATGGTCAATGCCAGCACGCGGTTCAACGATGGCGGCGAACTCGGGCTGGGGGCTGAGATCGGCATCTCGACCGACAAACTCCACGCCCGTGGCCCTTGCGGCACCCGTGAACTCACCACGTACAAGTACGTCGTCACCGGCGCGGGCCACATCCGCTCATGAACCGTTTTCTTTTCCTCTGTCTCGGACTCCTCATGACACCCGCGTTCGCCGCCCAACCCGACGACACCTCCGACGACCCGCACCGTTGGCTGGAGGACGTGACCGGGGAGAAGCAGATCGCATGGGTTCGCGAACGGAACGCCGAGAGCACGCGGGTCCTCACCAGCGGCACCGGCTTCCCCGTGCTCGAGCGGCGGATCCTCTCGATCCTCGACTCCAAGGAGCGGATTCCGGCCGTCACGAAGATCGGCGACCGCTACTACAACTTCTGGCGGGACGCAGCCAACCCGAAGGGCGTCTGGCGGAGCACCACGCTCGATGAGTATCGCAAGGCGGATCCGGCGTGGGAGACGGTGATCGACATCGACGCCCTCGCGAAGGCCGAGAACGAGAACTGGGTCTGGCACGGGGCGACGGTGCTCGAACCCGAAGACCGCGTCTGCCTCGTGTCGCTGTCGCGCGGCGGGGCCGATGCCGACGTCATCCGTGAGTTTGACCTCGACCGCAAGGCGTTCGTGGATGGCGGCTTCTCGCTCCCGGAGGCCAAGAGCCGCGTCGCATGGCGGGGCCGGGAAAGCCTGTTCGTGGCCACCGACTTTGGCCCGGGGTCGCTCACGGCGTCGGGCTACCCGAGGTCGGTCCGCGAGTGGACGAGGGGCACGCCACTGCCGCAGGCCGAGGTCGTCTTCGAGGGGCAGCCTGACGACATGTCGGTGGGCGCCTCCCGCGATCTGACCCCCGGTTTCGAGAGGGATTTTCTCGTTCGCCAGATCACATTCTGGACAAACGAGTTCTTCCTGCGACGCGGCAGCCACCTGATCAAGATCGACAAGCCCGATGATGCCAACGCCTCCGTGCACCGCGAGTGGCTGCTGATCGAACTCCGCTCGCCCTGGACGGTCGAGAAGACGACGTATCCCGCCGGGGCCCTGCTCGCCGCCAACTTCGAGGCGTTTTTGAAAGGCGACCGCACGCTGCATGTGCTCTTCGAGCCGACCGACCGCACCTCGCTCGCCGCCTGGGCCGGCACGCGGAACCACATCCTGCTGACCACACTCGACAACGTCCGCAACCGAATCTCCGCGCTCACGTTCACGGATGGCACCTGGCACCGCGAACCGCTCACCGGCCTGCCTGACATCGGCACGGCCACCATCTCTCCCGTGGACGAGATCGAGTCCGATGACTACTGGCTGCTGACGTCAAGCCCGCTCGAGCCCTCGACGCTCTCCCTGGGTTCGGCCGCGACGCCGGCAAAGGCCCCAGAGAAGCTCAAGCAGACGCCGGCCTTCTTCGACGCTTCGGGCATGAAGGTCGAGCAGTACGAGGCTGTGTCGCAGGACGGCACGCGGATCCCGTACTTCCAGATCGGCCGCGCCGACCTGCCGGCCGATGGCTCCACGCCCACGCTGCTCTACGGCTACGGTGGCTTCGAGATCCCGCTCCTGCCTGGCTACAGTCCCGCATCGGGCGTCGCCTGGCTGGAGAAGGGCCACGCCTACGTGATCGCCAACATCCGTGGTGGTGGCGAGTTTGGCCCCCGCTGGCACCAGGCGGCCCTCAAGGAGAAGCGACACCGGGCCTACGAGGATTTTGCCGCCGTCGCGGAGGATCTCATCGCTCGCAAGGTCACCTCGCCGGCCCATCTCGGCATCATGGGCGGCAGCAACGGCGGCCTCCTGATGGGCAACATGCTCACGATGCGGCCCGAGCTTTTTGGCGCGGTCGTCTGCCAGGTGCCGCTGCTCGACATGCGGAGGTTCAACAAGCTCCTCGCCGGCGCGAGCTGGATGGGCGAGTACGGCGACCCCGACAAACCCGAGGAGTGGGCCTTTATCCGCGGCTTCTCCCCGTACCACAACGTCGCCCGGGATCGCGATTATCCACCGATCCTGATCACGACCTCGACGCGGGACGACCGCGTGCATCCCGGCCACGCGCGGAAGATGACAGCACGTCTGCTGGAGTATGGCAAGCCGGTGCTCTCCTACGAGAACATCGAAGGGGGCCATGGCGGCGCCGCCGACAACAAACAAAAGGCTTTTATGGACGCCTTGGGCTGGACGTTTCTCGATCGCGAACTCACACACGAACGCTGAACCGCCGGAGGAGGGCAACTGGTGCGCCGATCCCGAGCACGTGGACCGTGCCGGTGAACGCCGCCGCGGCGGGATTCGCGAAGCCTGCCTTCTCCGAGACGAACGTGGCGGTGAGGTCGGCCCGCACGCACTGTCCCGCCGCTTCGCCCGTGTCGGCGTCAAGACCCGACGGCAGATCGACCGCCAGCACCCGTGCCGCGAAATCGCCAGCGGCAGCCCGCGCCTCGTTGATCGCCGTGATCGCAACGGCGACTGCGGCCCGTGGCGGGCCTACCGCACCCGTGCCGAGCAGGGCGTCGACGATCCATGCCGCCCGGGCAAGTTCCCTTCGCCACGCCGCCTCGTCGGCCTCAGCCAAGCAGATGATCGACAGGCCGCTCCGCTCGGCGATCCGGAGATTCGTCGCGGCGTCCCCGGCATAGGCTTCCGGCACGGCAGCCAGCAGCACACGCACCCGATGCCCGGCGGCTTCGAGGTGCCTCGCGATCACGAAGCCGTCGCCGCCGTTGTTGCCCCGGCCGCAGGCGATTGCCACCGGGCCCGTGATGCCCTGCCCGTCGAGCAACCGCGCGGCATTCGTGCCCGCGTTCTCCATCAGCACGACGCCCGGAATGCCATACTCCTCGATCGCGAGGCGATCGAGTTCCCGCACCTCGTGCCTGGTGAGTTTCGGCAAGGCCGGAGGGATCATGTCGTGCCATCCCGTCTCAGGGAATGATCACCGTCAGCCATCACGAAACC
>JBAXOU010000048.1:0-17280 GCA_037133115.1 Planctomycetota bacterium
CCGTTCGACCAGAGTCCGTTGCCGGCGAATGGCACTGGAGCCTGTCCTGGGGTGGTGCCACCAACGCGACTCGGCCGGCGGCCGGGGCAGTCTTCGAAGGCATCAGGCTCGACGAACACGACCCGCACGGCGTTGGGATCAAGCCCCAGGAAGCCGTCTTCGGTCTCAAGCAGGTGTGTGAACTTCTCTTGAAGGACAGCCCGGACAATCTCCGCGGCCTGTCGTTCCCCGGCTCGCTTGTCACCGACGAAGAGGTTTCGCCGGGTTGTCATCGCCACGAGCACCTGGTGATCGCGGTGGTAGACGCGAAACGCGTCGTCGGTGTCGATGAAACGGCGGAGGTTCTCGGCGGCATCGGTCTCGCCGTCCGCGATCGCGTCCTGAATCTCGGACGCCACGAACGATGCGTTTTGGGCGACCCGATCACCTGCTGCGGGACTCAGCGGTCCAGCACTCGCGGACCGCATCGTGGCGGCGGTGGAGGAAACAAGAACAGCGGCGGCGACCGCAAGGACGAAGCGGCAGTTCAAGGACATGGCCGGATTCCACGAGGGTTTGAGGGGGAGACCGAATACCCCCTCGACGCTAGTTTCGCCGGAGGGTTTGGTCAAACGGCCCTCAATGTCGGGCCGGGACGGGCAGGACCAAGGGCGGGGGCGCGGGGAGGACCGAGCGGGGCCGGTGGCCAAGGAGGGGCGACGGAGGGGAAGAGCGGGTGGGGCGGCGTTTCCTTTGACCGCGCCCGAGGCCTTACGGCCTTCGGCTTGCACGAGCACCGGGAACGGGGCCTGCGGATCACGGGTGATCCGGATCAGACGGGTTGTCGGCCGGCGACGGGGCCGCGGGCCCGAATGGCGGCGTGGATCTCCTGGCGGGCCTCATCGTCGAGTTCGCACCGCGCCGCGGCAGCATTCTCCTGGACCTGCTCCGGGGATGTGGCCCCAAAGAGCACGCTCGTGATCCCGGGCTGCTCGGCCGTCCAGGCGAGCACCAGATCGGGCAACTCGCAGCCGAGCCGAGCCGCCGCGGGCCGGAGGGCATCCACGAAGTCGAGGTTCCGGTCGAACTCAGGTCCGTTGAAGATCGGATACTTGTGGCGGCTATCGCTCGTCGGGAACGTCTGGCCGCGACGCATCCGGCCTGCGAGCAGCCCCTTCATGAGTGGCCAGTAGACCACCATTGCCACACCGTGGGCGAGGCACCAGGGGAGCACCTCCGCCTCGATTTCCCGCTGGAGCATGTTGAATTGCATCTGGCAGGCGACCAGCGGGCACGCCGTCGCGAACCGGGAGAGATTCGCCGTTGATGCGTTCGACAGCCCGATCGCCCGGGCCTTGCCGGCTTCGAGCAACCGCTTGAGCTCGCCAGCCGATTCCTCGATTGGCACGGCCGGGTCGGGGGCGTGGAGGTAGAGAAGATCGAGCCGGTCGGTGCCGAGGCGGTCGAGAGTCTCATCGACCTGCATTCGGATGCGCTCTGGCCGGCCATCGACCACTTGCCTCCGCGGCGGTTTTTTTGACTGATCGGGCTCCCAGTGGATGCCACACTTGCCGGCAATCACGACATCTTCGCGGCGGCGGCCCGGCAATGCCTCCCGGATCGCCCTCTCGCTCTCGCCGTGCTCGCCGTAGCAATACGCCGTGTCGAGGTGGGTGACACCAGAGTCGATCGCGGCCCGCACCGTAGCGACCGCCGCTTCTCGGGTGACTCCGTCGCGGGTCATACCGGCGAGGGGCCAGCAGCCGAGGCCGAGTGGGCCAACGGCAATGGATGACGAGCCCAGGAAGCGGGGCGTGAGGTCCATCGGGATTGGAGTCAGGGGTTCCGCGGGGCTGTGGCGGTAGTCGCCGGGAACTCGCCCGTGGCGAGGAATCCAGCCACGAGGTCGGCGGTCTCGCGGCTGAAGAGCAGGCCCGTGTGCCACGTTGGCAGCGTGATGTGGGTGTGTGGGGCGTCGGGCCGCGTGCTCTCTTCGGCCACCAGGGCGTCGTGCTTCGCCGCGATCACGCCGATGTCGATCCCCTGCGGTGTTGGCAGTGAGTTCACGAGGCTATTGTCCGCCGTGGAGAGTTCGGCCACAGGTGTGAGGAACCGGCCAAGCGTGCGAGCCGTGGCTGTGGCTACGAATGAGCCGCGGTTGGGCGGGGCGAGCATGACGAACCGCCCCATCTTCCGCGGTCGGTAGCGGTCGAGGGCCACCCGACTGATGATGCAGCCCATGCTGTGGCCGACCACGTGAAGCGTGTCGATTCGCGGTTCGCGGTCAAGCAGTTCAAGTTCGCGGGCGAACCGCTCCGCGTGAACGAGTAGCGAGCAGCCCATGTTCCAGTATCCCCACGCGGTCGTCGAATAGCCGTGGGCCTGCAGTCGGCGGCTCAGCATCGTGAGTATGTACTTGTTCGCCATGAACCCATGGACGAGCGCCACGCAGTCACGCGGGTGGTCAGAGGGCGAACCCGGCGTGAAGCGGACCGATGGCATGGGCGGGCTACGTCGGCCGGCCCGCGGGCGACGCAGGCCGCTGCGGGGCCGGACAGCAGTCGAGAGGGCAGACGTCGTGGTTGGCGGGTAGGGTGCCGATGGCGACTCGTTCGGGCAACGCCCAAGCCCGCTCCGCGATGAGGTCGCAGACCATCGACACGAACACCGGGGCAGTGCCGACGGTCGCCGCCCGGGCCATCTCGACGCCGAGTTCCTGGCAGAGGTCGGCCGCTTCGGTGTCGAGGTCGTAGAGCACCTCCATGTGGTCGGAGATGAAGCCGATGGGGGCGATCACCACCTGTCGGCCGCCACGAGCGTGCAGGTCGCGGATCGCGTCGCAGACGTCCGGTTCGAGCCACGGCTGCGTGGGCGGGCCGCTGCGGCTCTGATAGACGAGTTTCCAGTCGATAACACCCGCCTCCGCGGCGACGAGCCGGCACGATTCCTGGAGCTGCGGAACGTAGCGGCAGCTGTCCGCCATCGAGGTCGGGATGCTGTGAGCCGTGAAGAGCACCGGAACGCCGGCCTTGTCCGTAACCGGAAATCGCTCAAGGGCCCGCTGCACGTTGGCCGCCATCGGTCCGACGAAGCCCGGATGGTTGAAGAATACGCGGATTTTGTCGACCTGCGGGGCTTTGTCGCCGAGCGGAGCGCACGCGGCGGCGATGTTTTCGCGGTACTGCCGGCAGCCGGAATAACTGGAAAACGCGCTGGTCACGAACGCGATTGCCCGCTTCACGCCGGCGTCGGCCATCTCGCGGAGCGTGTCGGTGAGCAGTGGATGCCAGTTGCGATTGCCCCAGTAGACGGGCAGATGGGGACCGCGGCGGTCGAGTTCATCCCTGATCGCTGCCAGCAGGGCAAGGTTCTGCTCGTTGATCGGGCTCTTGCCACCGAAGTGATAGTAGTGCTCGGCCACTTCGAGCATGCGCTCTCGCGGCACGTTACGTCCGCGGAGGACGTTTTCCAGAAACGGAATCACGTCATCGGGGCCGTCGGGGCCGCCGAACGAGACGAGCAGCACGGCGTCGTAGCTTGACTGCGGTTCGATCGTAGAGTCCTCAGCGTGGAGCGGGTGCGGGTCTGCTGTGCGATCAGCCACGCGGGCGAGAGAGATTGACCCCACGGGGATTCGAACCCCGGTTACCGCCGTGAAAGGGCGGTGTCCTAACCACTAGACGATGGGGCCGCGCCGGATCTGATTGACCCCTGGCTACGGGCGGGAACCGGTTCAAAGCGTACCCGCTAACTGCTGGCGGCGTAAGTGCCGAACGGCTCGCCATCAATCCAGGCCCCCGACACCGCATCGTCGGGTAAAAGATCAGTCCCGCGGCGGAGCAGGTTGCTCAGTTGGGCGTGCGGCCTCCGGAACAACTCCAGTCGCTCCCACCGCGGGCGCCACGACGGACGCAGCATCGACCGGTTCGCCCCGTGCGATCGCCTCGAAGACTTCACGGCGGTGCACCGGCACTTCCTTCGGCGCCTCGACGCCGAGCCGGACCTTATCACCACGGATCTCCACCACAACGATCGTGATGTCGTTGTTGATGACGATGCTCTCGTCTTTCTTTCGCGACAGTACGAGCATAGGGCCAATCCTTGGCGGAGCGGATCCGTCGCCTACGGACTCCGCAAACTCCTTAACTGTAAAGGTTTCCAGTGGCCAGTCAAGCATTTTTGGCGGGTCTGCTCGGAGCTGGGGGGCGGTTTTTCAGCGGTTTCGCAGGGTGACGGGACGTCCGGGGCCCTGATTCGGACACATTCTGGGGGGGACCATCATTGCGGACACCTGGGACCGCGGCCGTTCGTCAGGAGGCGAGACGGTCTGCGGCGGGGCGAGTTCGCCAAACCGCGGGCTGCCCCCACAACACGGTCGCCGCTTGTTGGGACGGAAGCCACACCTATACTTTCGCGCGACTTCCCTCCGCCTGACACCATCCACGGGCCTCCCGCATGAGAGAGTGGCTTCGCAACCTGTTCACGGCCGTGGGCACGGTGCTCGAGGGCATGCTCGTGACGCTGCGGGTCTTTAGCAGCACCTACGACCAGAAGCGTCGGACTTTCACGGAGCACTTCGAGTACCCGGAACTGCCGGCGCCGGTGGCCGCGAGGTACCGGGGCTTCCACCGGTACGACCTCACCACCTGCATCGCCTGCGACCAGTGTGCAAAGGCCTGTCCGGTCGACTGCATCTACATCGGCAAGGAGCGGGTCGAAAATGGCAAGGGCTTTCAGGTAAGCGGATTCACGATCGACTACTCGAAGTGCATGTTCTGTGCACTCTGTGTGGAGCCCTGTCCGGTCGACTGCATCTTCATGGGCTCGACGCTCGATCTCTCGTGCTACAGCCGTGACGGAACGATCGTCGACTTTGCCCGCCTGCCGGTCGAGGTCGCCTGGGGGCGATCCACCATCAACCCCACGGCCGTCGCTGCCGCGAAGGTGATCGTGGAGCCCGTCCATGGCGGGCCCAACCAGTAGCCGAGCACACCTTTCAGCACCACCGCCATGCACCCCACTCTCATCGCCGGCTTCGTCGCCCTGTTCGTCGCAGTTGGCGGCGCCTTCCTCGCCGTCAATCTGCTCGTTGGCTGGCTGGTGCGGCCACGGATGCCCAATGCTGAGAAACTCGAGGTATACGAGTGCGGTGAACCGACCATCGGTTCGAGTTTTGTGCAGTTCGACCTTCGTTTTTACGTGGTCGCGTTGTTGTTCATCATCTTCGACGTGGAAGTCGCGCTTTTCTTTCCATGGGCGACGGTGTTTGGCAAGGCGACCCAACTCACCGATCCCGCCCTTGTCTCGGCGACGGCTGATGGAGGCTTGAGCCTGGCCAGCAACGGCCTGCTCCGCGAACTCGGAGTGCATGATCCAGCCGTTCCTCAACAGGCGGGACCGTTCTTCACGCCCACGCTCCCCGAGGTCCGGCATGTCGAGGCGACGCGCGGCACGATGACGCCCGCCCAGGCCTCGGCCCAGTGGTCGCTCGCGCGTGCCGGGTCGCTCCTCGCCCGCACCGCCCTCGTCGACATGGTGGCATTCTTCGCCGTACTGCTCTCAGGATTCGCGTACGTCTGGTACCGCGGCGACCTCGACTGGGTCCGGGCGGTGTCGGCCGAACGAGCCGGTTCGGCGGGCCGCGTCTCCACCCGCTGACGACGACGGCACATCACCCCACCATCCCGATTCACGAACGGAATACCATGCGAGGCCCCAGTTTTCTCGAGCAGTTGGAGGAGGCCCTGCCCGGCGCTGTCGTCGGCAGGAACCTCGAGGCAATCGACCCGTGGGTCGAAGTCGCCCCCGAGCGGATCGTCGACGTCTGCCGCTGGCTGGCGACGTCGAGTCCGGTGCGGTTTGACTCGGTGCAATGCATCACCGCCGTCGATTGGTGTGAGCCCGACCCCAAGAAGGCCGCCAAGGTCTCCTGGCAACCGCACCTCGAGATGGTCTACCACCTGTGGAGCACGTCGACCCGCGTGAGCCTTGTGGTCAAGACGAACCTGCCCCGTTGGAAGGCCGACGTGCCCGGCCAGCCGCCCGAGATTCCGAGCGTCTGCGGCGTCTGGCGCGGAGCCAACTGGCACGAGCGAGAGGTCTACGATCTCTCGGGCGTGTGGTTCACCGGGCATCCCGACCTGCGGCGGATCCTCTGTCCGGAGGACTGGGAGGGCTTCCCGCTCCGCAAGGACTACGAGATGCCGCTCGACTATCACGGTATTAGGGGGAGGTAGCGATGGCTTCGATGGTTGACGACGATCCCCGGATCATCGAGTTTGACGTTCGCACGGACGAGATGCTCGTCAACATGGGTCCGCAGCATCCGAGCACTCACGGCGTGCTCCGGCTCGTGCTTCGTACCGACGGCGAGGTGGTGTCGGAAGTGGAGCCGCACATTGGCTACCTCCACCGCTGCGCCGAGAAGATTGGCGAGAATCTCACGCACCGCCAGTTCATTCCGTACACCGACCGGATGGACTACCTCGCGGCGATGAACATGAACCTCGGCTGGGCCCTCGCCGTCGAGAAGCTCATGAAGTATGAGGTGAGCGAGAAGGCCCGCCACCTGCGGGTCCTGATCTCCGAACTCAATCGGATCGGCAGTCACCTCGTGGGCATGGGGGCCTACGGCCTCGATCTCGGCACCTTCAGCCCCTTCCTCTACGCGTTCCGCGAACGTGAGAAGATCCTCGATCTCTTTGAGGAAGCTTGCGGTGCCCGGCTCACCTACAGCTACATCACGGTCGGCGGCCTGACGGCCGACCTGCCGCCAGGCTGGCTGCAGAGGTGCGAGGCCTTCCTTGCCCAGTTTGAGCCGATCATCAAGGAGTATCACGCACTCCTCACCACAAACGCCATTTTCGTGAAGCGGACGGCGAACATCGGCGTCATGTCGCGGGATCTCGCGATCGAATACGGCTGCTCTGGTCCCGTGCTCCGCGGCAGCGGCGTCGATCAAGACATGCGGCGGGACGGCGAGGCGATCTACACCGCCATGTACGAGGGCTACGCCTTCGAGGTGGCTGTGATGAAGGACGGCCATTATCCCCGCGACCGCGAATACCCGGCCGTGCCGGCTGACGCCGTGCTCGGCGACTGCTGGCACCGGTTCTTCGTGCGGATGCTCGAAGTCGTGCAGTCGATGGACCTCGTCCGCCAGGCGATGGATCGCTACTCCGCCTGCAACGGGCCGCTCGGTGAACCGCTCAAACTGACTGAGAAGATGCCGGCGGGCGACGCCTACCTTGAGACAGAGTGCCCCAAGGGCCAGATGGGCTTTTACATCGTCAGCGACGGCTCGGCGATTCCGTGGCGGGCGCGGGCGCGATCCAGTTCCTTTTCGAACCTCGCCGTCGCCCACGAACTCTGTCGCGGGTGCCTGATCGCCGACGTGCCGGCGATCGTGGGCAGCCTCGACATCGTGATGGGTGAGATTGACCGGTAGGCGAATCGGCGCGGCTGCTGCTCCGGATACGTGCGCCGGCGAGGGGGCGGCAAAAGTCTCCTCGCCTGGGCCGGGGCGGCCCAAGGCTCGTCGAGCGTTCGCCGACCCCCTCGCCTCGCGTTCTCTGGCGCGAGCCGATTTGCTGCCGGGACTTGTGAAAAGGAGTGGGGTACGGCACACTTCGTGAGAATTTTCACGAAGTGGGTTTCCGCTCGGGAAATCCGCAAACCGCAGGGCTTTCGAGGCGCCGAAACGCTGACCGATGGCTGACTTTCTGATCAACACTTTGGGCCTGCCGGCGTGGCTGGCGTGGACGGTCACGGCCGTTGTCGCGGCCGTGCTGATCCTTCACGTGATCGCCGGTGGCGCGCTCGTTTTCATCTGGGCCGAGCGGAAGATTGCTGGCCGCATCCAGGACCGTCTCGGCCCCACGCGAACGGGCGGGAAGTTCGGCTGGCTCCAGTCGCTGGCCGACGGCATCAAGCTCCTCGCCAAGGAAGACCTGATGCCCGATGGGGCCGACGGCATGCTCTTCCGGATCGCGCCGTACGTGAGTTTCTGCGCCTCGTTCTGTGCCTTCATCTGCCTGCCCTTCGCGTTCGACGTCGTCGGGCAACGGCTCAACGTCGGCGTGTTCTTCGTGATCGCCGTGCTTGGGCTGGAGGTCTTCGGCGTGATCCTCGCCGGGTATGCCTCGGCCTCAAAGTGGTCGCTGTTCGGGGCGATGCGCGAGGCAGCTCAGGTCGTCAGTTATGAAGTGCCGCTCGGCATGTGCGTCGTGGTGCCGGTGATGCTGGCCGGAAGCATGGATCTCGTGACGATCGCGGAAAAGCAGGCGGGCTGGTTCACCAACTGGTTCCTGTTCCACGACCCGTTCACCTTCGTGGTGTTTTGGATCTATGTCACCTGCGCCGTGGCCAGCGTCAATCGCGCGCCATTCGACCTTGCGGAGGCCGAAAGCGAACTGGTCGCCGGCTTCCACACCGAATACTCGGGGCTGCGGTGGAGCTTCTTCTTCATGGCGGAATACGGCTCGATGTTTCTCGTTTCAGCGTTGGCCGCCTTGCTCTTCATGGGCGGCTGGAACGGCCCGATCCCGGTGGCCACGCTGCTCGGGCTTTCCGAGGGCACGGGCGACACGGCTCACTACGTGGTCAGGCTCGTCGGCCTGGCGAATCTCATCAGCAAGGCCACGCTCGGCGTGCTCCTGATGATGTGGATCCGCTGGACCCTGCCCCGCCTCCGCATCGACCAGGTGATGTCCACCTGTCTGAAGTACTGCACCCCGCTGGCTGCCGCCATGTTTCTGGGGGCCATGCTCTGGCAGATCGCCCTCCCCGGAGGCCTCGTGCCGATGCTTCACCGCCCGGCCGCAGAGATCCGCGAAGGCTGGCTGCCCGGGCCTGGCGGCGAGGTCCGTGCCAGAGATGCGGTCAGTACCGGGGATGCCGTCGCCGCGAAGGTCGCCCAGGTGGGGTCATGACGCCCGGCATCGCCACATTCGCCGACGCGTTCCTCGCCGCCCCGCTTCCGCTGGCCGCGATCAACTGGCACTCCTTCTTCTTCATGCTCTTCGCCGCGCTCGCGTGCGGGTTTGCGGTGGCGGTCGTGGCTGCCGAGAACGTTGTGCGGATGGCCCTCTACCTCGTGCTCTCACTGGGGGCCACCGCGGGCCTGTTCTTTCTCGCTGGGGCCGAGTTCGTGGGGGCGATGCAACTCATGATCTACGTCGGCGGCACCCTGGTGCTGCTCGTGTTCGGCGTGATGCTTACGGCTCAGGCGCCGTTCGTTTCCATCAAGGGGAGCGGTCGAGACAAGGTTGTGGCCGGTGTGGTGGGGGCGGTGCTGCTGGCGGTGCTGCTCCAGGCCGCTCTTTCGGTCAAGGCGTGGCGGGCCCCGGCGGCGGGCGTCGTCGCGGATCCCGCAGCCACGCCGATTGGCATGGCGCTTGTCGGGGTTCGCGTGGATGAGCCGGGCGTCGGCGCCCCGGCCAGGAACGTTCGGCCCGGCTACCTCCTGCCGTTCGAAATCGTGTCGATCCACCTGCTGGTGGTGCTCGTCGGTGCCGCCTACCTCGCTCGAGCGAAGCGGCGAAAGACTCCGCGGGCGATCGACGTGGCCGCGTCAGTCGAGCCGCCGGCATCTGTTGCCGAGCATGCGGCGATCGGCCGTGACCGGCAGCGGAGTGGTTCCGTGCTCGCAGGAGGTCGGTGATGACGTTGGGTCTTGCAGCCGCCGCGCCGGTGTTCGGGCTGATCACGCAGCCGGTGAGCGTTGCCCACTATCTCGTCGTCGGGGCGATCATGTTCGTCTGCGGCATCGTCTGCATGGCGATGAAGCGGAATGCCCTCGGCGTGCTGATGGGCATCGAGTTGGTGCTCAACGGCGCCAACGTCAACTTTGTCGCCTTTGCATCGCCCTACCTGCAGGGCGAGGGCTCGCGGTCGCTCGGGCTCGATGGCCAGGTGATCGCCCTGTTCGTGATCCTGCTGGCAGCCGCCGAGGCGGCAGTCGCGCTCGCGATCACGCTCAACTTCTACAACAACCACGCGACCGTCGACGTTGATCGGGCGGACGACCTCAAGGGCTGACGCCGCGCCTGTCCACGCACTCAACAATCGCATCCGCAGTTCAATCGCATCATGGATCTCTCCACCCAACTCCCGCAGCTCCTCGGCCTGGCCTGGCTCATGCCGCTGGCCTCGTTCGTGCTGATCCTCTTTTTCGGCCCGAAGATGGGGCATCATGGCCGCAACGCCGCCTGGGTGGCGACGGCTGCGATCGTCACGTCGCTTGTGCTCTCGCTCGTGGCGTTCGTGTCGTGGCTCGGGGCGCATCCGGTGTCGGCCGTCCACCACGGCGGGGATCATGGGGCTGCCCACGCCGAAGACCATGCCGATGCGGCCGGCCACGTGGCCGGCGAGCACGGCGGCGACGCGGGGCACGCTGCCGGCGGCCATGCCGCCGCAGGTCACGACCCGATCGCCTATTCCGGCGACTGGTACACCCTCTACGAGGGTGGCCGCCTCCGGCTCTCGATCGGCTGGTACATCGACTCGCTGACGATCCTGATGTTCGTGGTGGTCACCTTCATTGCCACCTGCATCCACGTCTATGCGTCGGGCTACATGCACGACGAGCTTCACGACGTCACCGATCACGAAGTGACGCTCGCGGACGGCCATCATCTCCACCGCCCGGGCCGCTTCCCGCGGTTCTTTCAGGCGCTGTCGTTGTTCTGCTTCTCGATGCTTGGCATCGTGATCGCCGGTAACCTGGCGATGGTGTTCATTTTCTGGGAGCTCGTGGGCATCTGCTCGTGGTTTCTGATCGGGTTCTACTACGAGCGGAAGAGTGCTTCAAACGCCGCCAACAAGGCCTTCATCGTCAATCGCGTCGGTGACTTCGGGATGCTGATCGGCCTGATGGCCCTCTGGGGTGCCCTGGGCACGCTCCAGTTCGCCGATTCGTCCGTGCCGGGCGCCGACGGCCACGCGGTCACGAAGCCGGGTCTGTTCAGTCTTGTGCGGCCCGCCGACCACGGCCACGCGCTTCGCGTGCCAGATGGGATGGTGGAGTTTGCCGCCGCGGAGAAAGTCGCCCATACGCCTCCGACCGAGGTGGCGGGCAAGGTCGACACCTGGCGGGCCGAGGGCTTCGGCCGCTGGCTCCTGTTCATCGCCGGCGTCGGGATCTTCTGCGGTTGCGTTGGTAAGAGCGCTCAGTTTCCCCTGTTCGTCTGGCTGCCGGACGCGATGGAAGGGCCCACGCCGGTCTCGGCGCTCGTCCACTCGGCGACGATGGTCGCGGCGGGCGTCTATCTCGTGGGCCGGTTCTTTCCGGTGCTCACGCCCGACGTGCTTCTCGTGATCGCCTATGTGGGGGCGATCACGCTCTTCATCGCGGCCACGATCGCGCTGGTCGCCAACGACATCAAGCGGGTACTCGCCTATTCCACCGTGAGCCAACTCGGCTACATGATGCTCGCCCTTGGCGTGGGCGGCTGGGCGGCCGGGCTATTCCATCTCGTGACCCACGCGTTCTTCAAGAGCCTCCTCTTTCTGTGTTCGGGCTCGGTGATCCACGCCTGCCACACCAACGACATGCGAAAGATGGGCGGCCTTGCCAGAGTCATGCCTTACACGGCGGGCACGATGCTCGTGGGCTGCCTGGCGATCATTGGTGCCGGGATTCCATTCGTGATCGGGCTGTCTGGCTACTACTCGAAGGACTCGATCCTCGCCCAGGCCCTGTCATTCGCGCAGGCCAACCCTCGACACACGATCCTCTTCTATGCGGTTGCCGGTGGTGCGGCCCTGACGGCCTTCTACATGTTTCGGCTCTGGTTCATGACGTTCGCCGGGAAGCCCCGCGACCATCATGTGGCCGAACACGCCCACGAATCCCCCCAGGTGATGGTGATGCCGCTGGTCGTGCTCGCCGTGCTTGCGGTGGTGGCCGGCTGGACGCTGCCGGGTGGCTTCGGCATTGCCAATCTCCTGGAGCAGTCTCGGCCCGCCGGGACCGTGGAGACCGCCACCGGTGGCTTCGCCTTCGGGCAGACGCTGACGATTCCCGCCGAATACCTGAGCCACGGCGAGCCCTTCCACTCGACGGCGACCTGGACAGCCTTTGCGACGGCCCTCGGCGGAGTCTTGCTCGCGGCCGCCATGTACGTCTGGCGAGTGATCTCGCCTGCGGCTGTCGCTGCGATGTTCCGCCCCGTGTATTCCTTCCTCGCCAATCGCTGGTACTTCGACGAGCTCTACCACGCCCTGTTCGTGGTGCCGGCCCACGGCCTCGCGGCGGTCGCCAGCGGAATCGATCAGGGGCTGATTGATCCCTTCATCAACTTTCTCGCCTGGACGACGCGGCAGGTCGCCGGCATCGACGCCTGGATTGACCGCACGTTCGTCGACGGGTTGGTGAACGCTACCGCCAACGCCACCTGGACGCTCGGCAACGAGCTCAAGAGACTGCAGACCGGCAGCCTCCGGCAATACGTCACCTTCATCGTCGTCGGCACCGTGGCCCTGTTCGTGATCGCCAGCCTGTTCTTCCGGCAGGCCCTCGCGGGCTGACCAGCCGACCACCACCCATTCGCATTTCCCGGAACCCCAGACGGATCCTCCGATGTCTCCCGCCGACACCCTGACACAGCCCGCCCTCTGGCCCCTGTCGATGATCGTGTTCCTGCCGGCGCTCGTCGCCGCGGTGCTGTCGTTGCCGATCATCCCCAAGGCCCGCGAGGAGCTGATCCGCTGGGTGACCTTGGCCACCACGATCGTCGTCTTCGTGCTCTCACTCTGGATGGCGTGGCCAACGCTCTTCGGAGCGGCCGGGCCAGCGCAGTTCACGGTGGGCGAGGCCGCGATGCAGGGGGTGGTGAAGCGGCCTTGGATCCCGGCCTTCAACATCGAGTACCTGCTCGGCGTCGATGGCATCAGCATGCCGCTGGTCGTGCTCACGACGTTCCTGTCGATGCTCGCCTGTGCGGCGAGTTGGCCGATCACCAAGCACGTGAAGGCCTACCACGTGCTCTTCCTGCTCCTCGAGACCGGCATGCTCGGCGTGTTTGTGTCGCTCGACTTCTTTCTGTTCTACGTGTTCTGGGAGGTGATGCTCCTGCCGATGTACTTCCTGATCGGCATCTGGGGCGGTCCGCGGCGGGAGTATGCGGCGATCAAGTTCTTCCTCTACACGCTCTTCGGCTCGGTGTTGATGCTGATCGCCGTGCTGATGCTCTACTTCTCGAGCGACGTGCGGATGCTCTCCGACGCGCAACTCGTGGCGGCGCACGTTGTCAGCCCGGCGGCGGACGCCGCGGCCCAGGCCGACGCAGTCACCGCCATCCGTGCGGCGAAGAGCCCGGTCCACACGTTCAATATCCTGGCGCTCGCCCAGCTCGGACAGCTGCCGAACTCGCCGTTTGCGGCGGCGTCGGTCTGGGGCATGAGCCTCGAGACCTGGGCCTTCCTGCTCCTGCTGATCGGCTTCGTGATCAAGGTGCCGGTGGTGCCGGTGCACACCTGGCTCCCCGACGCCCACGTGGAGGCGCCTACGCCGATTTCGATGATCCTGGCTGGCGTGCTCCTGAAACTCGGCGGCTACGGCATCCTGAGGATCTGCTATCCGATCTGCCCCGGAGCGGGCCTGTCGCTCGCCTGGCTCGTGTGCGGGCTCGGCGTGGTCTCGATGGTGTACGGGGCCTTTGCGGCCCTCGCCCAGAAGGATTTCAAGCGCATGGTGGCCTACAGTTCGGTGAGCCACATGGGCTACGTGATGCTGGGGCTGGGCGTATGGAGTGCCGTTGCAGGCAACCAGTTCCGCTGGGACGCATGGGCTCAGGGCGTCAACGGTGCGATGTTCCAGATGCTCGCCCACGGTATTTCCTCGGCGGGCATGTTCTTCATGGTCGGCGTGCTCTACGACCGGGTGCACCACCGCAACCTCGAGGAGTTTGGCGGCATCTTCAACCGCATGCCGGTTTACAGCGGCCTGGCGATTGCGGTGTTCTTTGCCGGCCTCGGGCTGCCCGGCCTCTGCGGCTTCATCGGCGAGGTGCTGGTGACGCTCTCGAGCTGGAACTACAGCCGTACGCTCGCAGCGATCTCCGCGTTCACCGTGATCCTCACCGCGGCGTACATCCTCTGGGCGATCCAGCGGGTCTACCTGGGTGCGGAATACAAGGGCCCGCACGGCGACCACCTCACGCCGATCACCGGTCGTGAGCTGGCCATTGCTGCGCCGCTGGTGTTCTTCGCGATCCTGTTCGGCGTGGCGCCGCAGCTGATCTTCAACTACGTCACGCCGTCGGTGAACCGGCAGGTGGAGACGCTTGCCGACTGGACCCGCGATGTTGGCGGCAAGGCCGCGCAGCCCGTGGCTGGCGGCCCGGCGGCGGCGGATGTGACGACGGTGCGGTAAGTACGACAAGGCACCATTTCACAGCACCAGTCAACGGACCCAAGCCCCATGGATCTCGGAACACTCCTGACGAGCAGCCTGACCGACACGCTCGACGTGTCGCTGCCGCACTTCCGCACGGAACTGGCTCTCTCGGCCACGATCGTGCTCGTCCTGCTCTGCCGGATGCTGCCCGTGCTCCGCTGGCTCGACTCGGGGTTCGTGGCGATGGGCGGCGTCGCGTTTGCCCTCTGGTATGCCTGGTGTGACTTCCGCGGCCTGCCCGGCTCACCGTGGGCGACGATCGCCGCTACGCAGCCCGGCTCCATGGAACTCTTCGGCGGCCTGCTCGTGTTTGACTCGCTCACCGCCTACATCCGCCTGCTGCTGTGCGGGTTTCTCGTCCTCTACATCCTGTTCACAAAGGTGACTGGAATTCCCGACCGCGAGGATGGCGCTGACTTTTACACGCTCGTGCTCGGATCGTCGCTCGGGATGTGCCTGATGGCGTCGGCCAACCACCTGCTGATGCTCTTCATGGCGGTGGAAATGGCGAGCGTGCCGTCGTACGCCCTTGCCGGTCTGCTCAAGGGCCGCAAGGCGAGTTCGGAGGCGGCTCTGAAGTACGCCGTCTACGGGGCCGGGGCCGCAGGCATCATGCTCTACGGCATCAGTCTCCTGGCCGGGGTGCTCGGCACCTGCCATCTGCCGAGCATGGCGGCCGAACTTGGTCGGATCGTGGGCGAGGGGACTGACACCGGATCGATCATGGTGCTCGCCCTCGGGAGCCTGATGCTCGCGGCCGGACTCGCGTTCAAGCTTTCGGCCGCGCCCTTCCATTTCTGGTGTCCCGACGTCTTCGAGGGAGCCGCAGCCGAGGTGGGCGCGTTCCTCTCTGTGGCGAGCAAAGCGGCGGCGGTGGCCCTCGCGATCCGCGTGGCGTTTTCACTCGGCTGGCTGGGCGATGCCACGGGCGTCACCGCGACGGGCCTGGCCGACGTCCGGCACTTCTCCGTGTACCTCATCGGCCTGATGGCGGCGGTGACCTGCACGCTCGGCAATCTCGCCGCCTACGGCCAGACCAACATGAAGCGGCTGCTCGCCTACTCGACGATCGCCCATGCCGGCTACCTGCTGATGGGCGTGGCGGCGGCGGTGGCCATGCTCGGCGTCGACCCTGAGGGGTGTCGCGCGGCGGTGGCAGCGCTGGCGTTCTACCTGGCCACCTACCTGTTCATGAACCTCGGGGCCTTCGCGATCGTGGCGGTGCTGCGGAACCGGCTGCGGAGCGAGGAGATCGCCTCCTACGCCGGTCTGGTGCACACGAACCCGGGGCTCGTCGTGGCCGCGGTGGTGGTGCTCGTGAGCCTCGTCGGCCTGCCGCCGTTCGCCGGGTTCGTCGCCAAGCTCCAGGTGTTCGCGGCGCTTGCTAACGCGATCACCAAGGGCATCGAGCGGCCCCTGATGCTCGTGCTGCTGGTCGTCGGCGGCATGAACACCGTGCTCAGCCTGTTCTACTACCTCCGCGTGCTGAAGGTGATGACGTTCGACCCGCCGAACGACGCCCGGGTAGCCGCGGCGGCGCCGGTCTGGCTGCCGGGAGCGCTGGTCACCGCGGTGGTGGTGCCGGTGGTGCTGCTCGGCATCTTCTGGGGCGGGCTCCTCGCCGTCGCCCAGCTCGCCGGCACGTTCGCGTCGTAGCAATCAGAGACACCGCCATGGCCATTGACCCGCTCTGTCGCCTCGTCGCCTCGATCCAGCCGTCGATGCTGATGTATCTCGGCGACTCCGGCATCTGGTCATACCCGGGAGACGAGTCGGTGAAACTCGCGCTGGCCGACGCGGTGGATGATCTCAAGAACGTCGTCGAGAGAGCCACGACGATTCTTGATGATCGTGAGACCGCGGTGCCCCAGAGGGCCGCCTACCCGCTCTCCTTCACCGCCCTGCACGACATCGACCTCTCGAGCCTGCTGCCACGGGTGATCGACGGGCTGAAGCGTCAGTTCGCGGACCTCGACGGCCTGACGGGCCCGGCCGGCACCGACGCGGCCGCGGCCGATCTCGTGACTGACGCGAAACAGTCCACTCGCCAGCACCTCGATGCCCTCGAGCAGCTGGCCGTCAAGCTCAAGGCGGGCCTGGCCGGAGTGCCGCCGACCGCGGGCTGATGGAACTCTACGACAGCCACTGTCATCTCGACCCGATGCGGTTCGGCGGTGAACTGCCCGACGTGCTGGCGCGGGCCCGCGCGGCTGGCGTGACACGGCTGACACTGATCGGCACGCGGGCGGTCGACAGCGAGGCGGCCGCCGACCTCGCCGGCCGCGAGCCAGGCGTGGTAGCCGCCGCCGGCATCCACCCCAACGACGTCGCCGAGGCCGAGCCCGGCGAATGGGATCGGATCGTTCGGCTCGTCGAATCGGGCCGCGTGGCGGCCGTCGGCGAGACGGGGCTCGACTGGTATCGAACCACAGCGCCGCAGGAGATGCAGCGGGAGTGGTTTGATCGCCATCTTCGGCTCGCCCAGCGGCTGTCGCTGCCCGTCGTGATCCACACCCGAGAGAGCATCCGCGACACGCTCGACATGCTTCGCGAGGCGCTCGGCCGCGGTCCGCTGAAGCCGATCCTCCATTCGTTCACCGGCACGGCCGCCGAGGCTACCGAAGCGATCGAGATGGGCTGCCATCTCGGCTTCGCCGGCATGGTGACGTTTCGATCCTCGGCCGCGCTCCGCGAGGTGGCCAAGGCAGTGCCGCTCGACCGGATCCTTGTCGAGACCGACAGCCCCTTTTTGTCACCCGAGCCGCTTCGCGGGAAGCGAAACGAACCGGCCAACGTGGTCCACACCGCCCGCTGCCTGGCGCTGGCCCGCGGCGAGCCGCTGGAGGCCTTTGCCGCCGCCACCACCGCCAACGCCCGCCGCGTATTCGGAGCGGTCTGAGCCG
>JBAXOU010000049.1:0-17263 GCA_037133115.1 Planctomycetota bacterium
AAGCCGACCGGCCGTAAGGCCGCGCGGGCTGACGCACAACGCACTCCATGCGATCGAGGTGAGGAGGTGAGGGGCTGCCCATGCCCCGAGAGCCGGCGTTGCTTTCTCCGCGAAGCCAGGATGGCGAAGCGGAGAAAGCATCGAGCGAGTGAAGGGCAGGATGCCCGCAGCGAGCGTCCGGCGATGGGGCGTGGGCAGCCCCTCACCGGCACGATGGACAGACACAGGTTGAAAACCTGTGCTACGGGGGGAAACCCCGAGCCGCGATCACGGTCAGCACACGAGCCTGCCCCACGTCAGCGAGCTGGGGCCACGAGCCGGAGGATGTCGGCGGCGGGGACGCACATGTTGAGCCCCATCTGAAAGTCACCCGGCGGGGCTTCCTCGTCCCGTCGGTCGCCGTGGAGAGCGTCATCGGAGGCGTAGACGGCCAGTGTACTCGATACCATGCCTACCACGTTGCCGCGATCATCGACGAGCGGGCCACCGCTCGAGCCGACGGCAAAATCGACGGTGGTCGTGAACATCGTCTTCGCCTGTCCGTCGGCGCGATGGACGAAGTAGCGAGACAGGATCCCCTCGGTGAACGAGTAGAGGGCGCCGTCCGGATGGCTCAGGGCGTGGAGCCGCTGGCCCGGCTTGGCGCCGGCGACGAGCGGCAGGGCTGGAAGGCGATCGACACCCCCGAGCTGGCAGATCGCGATGTCGGCGAACGGGCTCACGGCCAGGATTTCCGTGACCGGATGGATGATCCCGTCGGCTGTCTCCGCCGCCAGCACGGGCGCACCAGGCAGATCGACAACGTGGTAGTTGGTGACCACGATGCCGGCAGGGTCGATTACGAAACCCGTCGCCAGCGAGAGGTCGTGCCGGTCCTCCTCGGCCGCGGGCTCGAGCGCCGCCATCACCACCACGCTCTTTCGCACCCGCTCGAAGAGTTCCTCGCTCGAGAGCGGCCGGTCGGACGGTGTCGCGAGTTCGACGCGGCAGGGCTCGATGCCTGCCCGCGACAGCAGGTCGTCGAGAGGCACCGCGCGGCCAGAGGCGACGAGGTCCCGAGCGCCGTCCTCGAGCCGCCGCAGACGCTCGTCGTCGCTCGGCCCCGGATCGGCCGGTGGCCGTTCGTACTCCGCCAGGATCTCCAGCAGCACGAGTCGCGCGGAGGGATCGTCGTCGCAGAGGTCGATCGCCTGGCGGTGCATCGCGATCCCCTCGGCGCGGCTGCCGGTCATGACGAGGGCCCGGCCGTAGGTCTCGAGCACTTGCACGTCGTCGCCTCCCGTAAGGTCGTGGGCCCTGCGGGCGGCGCGGAGGGCGAGCGGCAGGTCGCGACGGGGCAGGGCGTTGTTGGTGAGGATGCCCCAGGCGAGCGAGTCGAGCGTCAGGGCGTCGTCGACGCGGTCCCGCAGGATCTGCTCGCCGATCGCGGCGGCCGCCTGCTCGCCGCCGGGCTCGGCTAGTTGGGCGAAGTAGTCGTCGACGACGTCCGCTCCCTCGGCGGCGGGCTCCGCCTCGGCGACCGCCGCCTTCGCGACGGCCGCGGAGGACCATCCGCCCACGCTCCACGCGAGCAGCACCATGGCCACGGAGTGCTGATGAAATCGGACAGGCATGCGGGCGTCACTCGCCGTCGAGGAATGTCAGAGCCTGCAGTTGCCGATCCGCGTCTCGATGATCGCGGAGGCACCGATCGCCTCGAGCTTCTCCATCACGCCGTGAACCTCACCCCGCTTCACCATCGCCCGGACGGCACACCACGAAGCGTCTTCGAGGGCCATCACCGTCGGCGAGTTGAACCCGGGCGTGATCGTTTCCGCCTCGGCCAGCCTCGTCCGCGGCACGTTGTATTCGAGCAGCGACCAGCTGCGGGCGATCACGATCCCTTCGAGCCTGCGGACGATCCGGTCGGCGAGCGCGGTGTCGTGCAGGCCGGGGTGCTGGATGAGCACGGTCTCGTAGCGGCCGATCTCGTCGAGGACATGCAGCCGGTTGGCGGCGAGCGTGCTGCCGGTCTCGACGAGGTCGACGATGGCGTCGGCCACGCCGAGGGCGATCATCACCTCCACGCTCCCGGTCAGTTCCACGAAGTGGGCTTCGACACCGCGGTCGGCGAGCCAGCGGCGGGTGATTCGCGGAAAGCTGGTCGCCACCCGGCGGCCGGCGAGCTTCCGCGGGTCGTCGATGGTGGCATCGTCGGGCACGCAGAGCGCGAGCCGGCAGGTGCCCACGCCGAGATCGAGCCGGTGAACCACCTCGGCACCGCTCTCGGAGACGAGGTCAGCCCCCGTGATCCCGAGGTCGATCGCCCCCTCGGCCGTGAGCACCGGGATGTCGTCGGTGCGGAGGAACGTCACCTCCACGGGCATGTCCTTGCAGCGGGCGAACAGGCTCCGCTCGGTGCGGCGGAAGGAGAGCCCGGCGTCGCCGAGCAGTTGGGCGGAGAGTTCCGCGAGCCGGCCTTTGCTCGGCACCCCGATCCGGAGCAGCCGGTCCTGACGGTTGTCGGTCATCGCGATCCTCCCTTGTCGCTTGCGGTGCGGGCTGCCTTCTCGTCGAGCCCGGAGACGCCGAACCGGCGGGCGAGTTCCTGCTCGACGCTGGTGAGGGGCACGTTGCGGCAGGCCAGGAGCACGAGGGCGTGATAGAACAGGTCGGCCGCCTCGGAGACAACGCGGTCGTCGGTCTCCCCGCAGGCCGCGCGGACGAGTTCCTCGGCCTCCTCCGTGACCTTCGCGCCAGCCCCCACCGGGCCGCTCGCGAGCAGTTTCGTGGTGTAGGATCGGGTGGAGGGATCGGCCTTGCGGGAGGCGATCACCCCCTCCAGGGCTTCAAAAACCTCACCGCAGCGGCGGGGCGATGGACGCGGATCGGACACGGTCAACGACGGCTCCCGGAGACCCGCAGCCGGGCGGGGCCGGTTCGTCCGGGCCGCCGTTCGCGGGGACCACAACTCTAGCATGGAACCCGGCTGAAACCGGCCACCCCGCCCCACGCCTCGGAGACGACTGCTGGTTCCTGTCAGGGCCGACCGCCTCAGGCAAATCGGCTCTGGCGATCCCGCTGGCCCGCCGCCTCGGTGCCGAGATCGTGAGCGTCGATTCGATGGCCGTCTACCGGGGGCTCGACGTGGGCACTGCCAAGCCGACCGCCGCCCAGCGGGCCGCGGTGCCGCACCACGTGGTGGATGTGATCCCGGCGGCGGAGCCCTACAGCGTGGCCCAGTGGCTCGAAGACGCCTCGCGGGCGGTCGCCGACTGCCGGTCGCGTGGCCGGGGCATTCTCTTTGTCGGCGGCACACCGCTCTACCTGCGGGCCCTTCGCGACGGACTGGCCCCGCTCCCTCCGGCCAATCCCGACCTCCGCCGCCGGCTCGCCGACGAGGCAGCGGTGAGCGGCCCCGAGGCCTTCCACGCCCGGCTCGCCGGCATCGACCCGGCCTCGGCAGCCCGGATCCATCCCCGGGACGCGAAGCGGATCATCCGGGCCCTGGAGGTGGCGGAGACGACCGGCCAGCCCCTCTCCCATGCCTTCTCGCCGGCTTCGAATCCGCTCTTCGAGTCGCGGCTCATGGTCGTCGACCTGCCGCGGGCGGTTCTCTACCGCCGGATTGACCGCCGCGTGGAGCGAATGTTTGCAGAGGGACTCGTCGAGGAAACTCGCGCGGCCCTCGCGCACCCCGGTGGCATCGGCCCCACGGCCCGGCAGGCGGCCGGCTACACCGAGGCCATCGAACTCCTCGAGGGTCGCATCGACCTCCCCGCGGCGATTCGTCGCACGCAGCAGCGAACGCGTCAGCTCGCGAAGCGGCAACTCACCTGGCTGCGAAGTTTTTCTAACGCCACCTGGGTCGCGGCGTGATCCCACGTCCCCCGCGGCCCCGGGTGGAAAACCACCCGAAGGCTGCGGGCCGGACGCGGTTTTGAACTGAGCATCGGCGGCGTATGTCCGCACTCGCGACACCCGGCTGCGGGACGGAACGAGTTGGCTCGCCATCGGCAGGATAGCCGACGCTCGCCATCCTCGCCCCGATCCCTTCGCCTGCCGTCGTGTGACTCGTGGACCTATGCGACCAGCTTCACCGCCGGCTGCTCGCCGGTGATGCCGATGATGAACTCCTCGAAGATCTTCACGTCGAGCGCCGAGGCGGTCTCAGCCTCGGGGTGAAACTGCACGCCGATCGCGGTCCAGTTCTCGACGGCGCTCTCGATCGCCTCGATCACGCCGTCCGGGGCGCGGGCGGTCACCTTGAAGCTCACCGCCACGTCGTCGATCGCCATGTGGTGCATGCTGTTCACGCGGATCTCGCCGTCGCCGTAGACCCGCTCCATCGCGGAACCCGGCTCGACGAGCAGGGCATGCCGGTGGGCCAGGTCGGTCGGATCCTTGTGGGGGATCGACTTCGGCAGGTCTTCGGGGATGTGGAGGAACAGCGTGCCCCCCACGGTGACGTTGATGAGTTGCATGCCGCTGCCGATCGCGAGGACCGGCATGTGGCGGGCGCAGATGTGCTGGGCGAGCATCCGGTCGAAGTCTTCGCGACGGGTGTCCATCGGGCGGACGGCCGGGTGGGGCATGTAGCCGTCGCGGCGGGGATCGAGGTCGGCGCCGCCCACCATCACCACGCCGTCGAGCAGGTCGAGGAGGCGGACCACATCGTCCTCGTCGGCCAGGGGCGGCAGGATCACGGGAATGCCACCAGAGGCCGTGATGCCGTCGTAGTAGCCGGCGGCGACGAACGAGAGGGCCGCGTGCTCCTTGCGGGTCGAACGGTAGTCGGTGTTGATGCCGATGAGGGGCTTGGCTGCCATGGTTGAAGGATCCTCCGTGAAAAGTCATCCCGACATCCATGTCGGGCTTGGCGGCGAACGTATCGGCCGCAAGGGCACTAGCAAGCTTTTTTCGGATTTTGTGGTGGTGGCACCCGTGCCACCACAAGATCGGGTGCTAGCACGCCCGGTGCTAGCATCCGACGTTCTTGATGCGGTCGCCCCGCTCGTAGCACAGGTTGTTAACCTGTGCGCCTTTCTGGGCTACCTTCCGCTCGGGGCTGCCCGTGCCCGTCGCCGGACGCTCGCTACGCCCCTCCAGGGCTTCGCTCGCTCGATGCTGCCCTCGCTTTCGCCATCCTGGCTGCGCTCGGCCAGCAACGCCGGCTCCCGGGCACGGGCAGCCCCTCGCTGGCCCCCCCGTAGCACAGGTTTTCAACCTGTGGGCCTTGCTGTGGGTCTTACGACTTCACAACGCGCTCACCGAGGGTGCGTGACGCGGTAGATGTCGATCGCCGGCCCGGTGGTGATGCCGTGTGGACGGCGGGGCTGCTGCTTCACGATTCCCAGGCCTGCGGCGCGGATGGCAGGCTCGAAGTTCACGGCCCGGGCGCGGCCGGGGTCGGCCACGAGGGCCGTGCCATTCGGAGCGAGCGCGCGGGCGACCACGGCCGCCAGGGCTTCGGCGTGGTGCTTCTCATAGAGCACGTCGGCTGCGACCACGAGGTCGAAGGCCGGCAGGTCATCTGGTAGCCGCCGCCAGTCCAACAGCAGCGTCGCCAGGCCCTCTGCCCCGTTGCGGTCAGCGTTGTAGCGGACGCCCTCGAGCGCGTCGTCTTCGTAGTCGCTGGCCACCGCCCGGAAGCCGCGGCGGCAGGCCACGATCGCCGGCAGCGCCAGGCCGCAGCCGAGTTCGACGAGGCTGCGGCCGCCGGGGGCCATGTCGGCGATCTCCTCGGCGAGCACGAGGGCCGACTCCCAGACATTGGCCCAGTAGGGAATCCGCTCGTCCCGCTCGAAGGCCTCGACGTCGATCAGGGCGTCGAGGTCGGGCGGCTGCCAGAACGTGTAGCGGTCGCCGCCGATCTCGATCGCCCGCTCCACCGGCGCGAACCGCTCGTAGCCCATCCTCGTCGCCCTCCGCCGTCGCATCCGTCACGACCGGCATCGGAAGTCACGCCGGCCGCAGGAAGTTGCGACGCGTGAAGCCCTGCCGTGTGTCACGATTGTACGGTCTCTCCTCCAGCCGCCAGCCCGCCCCATGCTCACCGACTACGACTTCCATCTCCTCGGCGAGGGTCGGCACTGGACGAGCTTCGAGAAGCTCGGGGCGCATCTCGAGGAGCACGACGGTGTTCGCGGCGTGACCTTCGCCGTCTGGGCCCCGAACGCCGACGGCGTGTCGGTGGTGGGCGATTTCAACGGCTGGGACTCGACAGCCCACCCGATGCACAACCGGATCCCGTCGGGGATCTGGGAACTCTTCGTGCCGGGGCTCGACGTCGGCACGCTCTACAAGTATCGGGTGCACGCCGCCGGCGGTCATTCCGACCGCAGCGACCCCTACGGCTTCGGGGCGGAGGTGCCCCCGCGCACCGCCTCGCAGGTGATCGACCTCGACGCCCACCAGTGGCAGGACGGCGAGTGGATGGCGACGCGGGCCGCCCGCCATTCGCTGTCGGCTCCGCTCTCCATCTACGAGGTTCACCTCGGGAGCTGGCGACGGCCGGGCGACGACCCACACCGCTGGCTTTCCTACGCCGATCTCGAGCGGGAACTCGTGCCCTACATCGTGGAGATGGGATTCACGCATGTCGAGTTCCTGCCCCCCACCGAGCATCCGCTCTCGGCGAGTTGGGGCTATCAGACGATCGGCCTGTTCGCCGCCACGAGCCGCTTCGGTCCGCCGCAGGCGCTGATGTCGCTCATCGACGCCTTCCACCGGGCGGGCGTGGGCGTGATCATCGACTGGGTGCCCGCCCACTTCCCCAAGGACGGCCACGGCCTCCGCCGGTTCGACGGCACCGCGCTCTACGAGCACGAGGATGCGCGGAAGAGCGAGCACCCCGACTGGGGCACGATGATCTTCAACTACGGCCGCCACGAAGTGGCCAACTACCTGATCTCGAGCGCCCTCTTCTGGCTCGAGCACTACCACGTCGACGGCCTGCGGGTGGATGCCGTGGCCTCGATGCTCTACCTCGACTACAGCCGCAAGGACGGCGAGTGGGAGCCCAACTGCTTCGGTGGCCGCGAAAACCTCGAGGCGATCGAGTTCCTCAAGACCTTCAACATCCAGGTCCACGAGCGCTTCCCCGGCACGCTCACGATCGCCGAAGAGTCGACCGCCTGGCCGGGCGTGTCCCGGCCCACCTACGTGGGCGGGCTCGGCTTCAGCCTGAAGTGGAACATGGGCTGGATGAACGACACGCTCACGTACATGCGGCACGAGCCCGTGCACCGCAAGTATCACCACGACGAACTCACGTTCAGCCTGATCTACGCCTTTCACGAAAACTTCGTGCTTCCGCTCTCGCACGACGAAGTGGTCCACATGAAGGGCTCGCTGATCGGCCAGATGCCGGGCGACGACTGGCAGAAGTTCGCGAACCTCCGGCTCCTCTACGCCTACATGTGGTGCCACCCCGGCAAGAAACTGCTCTTCATGGGGGGCGAGTTCGGGCAGTGGGCCGAGTGGAACTTCGACGAGAGCCTGCAGTGGCATCTCTGCCAGTGGGAGAAGCACGTCGGCCTGTCGCGGGCCGTCGCCGACCTGAACCGCCTCGTGCGGCGCGAGAAGTCGCTCCACGAACTCGACTTCGACGGCCGCGGCTTCGAGTGGATCGACTGTCACAACTGGCAGGACAGCGCGCTGGCCTTCATCCGGCGGGCTGCCGACCCGGCCGACTTCACGATCGTGTGCTGCAACTTCACGCCCGTGCCCCGCGAAGGCTACCGGCTCGGCGTGCCCCACGGGGGCGTCTACGACGAGGTCTTCAACGGTGACTCGGGCTGGTATGGCGGGGGAAATCTCGGCAATGCCGGGGCGATCGCCACCGAGCCACGGCCGCACCACGGCCATGAGTTCTCGCTGGTGCTCACGCTCCCGCCGCTGGCGACGGTGGTCCTCAAGCCGCGCCGCTGAGACACGTGATCCGCGCGTTCGCGCCGCTCGGGGCTGCCCATGCCCGTCGCCGGACGCTCGCTGCGCCCTTCGTGGGCTTCGCTCGCTCGGTGCTGACTCGCTTTCGGCATCCTGCCTGCGCTCGTCAGCAAACGCCGGCTCTCGGGCACGGGCAGCCCCGAGCTCCCCCATGCCTCTGCAATTCAGGAACGGGGAGCAGCCGCGACGATGCGACGCGATCGAGCGGCGGCCGAGTTACCGCAGCTCCGGCCCGCGCGGGTCGCGCTTCCACGACACCGCGTAGCGGTCCAGGATCGATTTCATCCAGCCGTCGTAGACGCTTCGGGTGTCGTCGTCAGCGACTGTCGCGAGACGCCGGGGATCCTGCGACGAGGCGAGGAACAGGTCTTTGAGCTGGGCGTCGTCGGGCTCGAGCGACACCAACCGGATCGCGTAGCAGACCGTCTTCGGTTCGTTGAAGGCCACGGCCGTCTGGCCCGGCTCGAGGTCGAATACCGCCCGCATCAGTTCATCGCCCGGCATCGCCAGCCCCTCGGGCTGCGAGAGTTCGGGCGCCGAGCCGAACGGCGCGGTGCCCCGCGTGAGCCACGTGAACGGCCCAGCCTTCTCGACCTCCAGGCTGCCACGGGCCGCCGCGATCTGCTCCAGCGTCTTCCCGGCCTTCGCCTCGGCAGCGATCTCCTCGGCGGCCTTCCGGGCCAGCGGCCGGGCCTCGACGATCCGCCAGGCGCGGAGGACGTCGTCGCGAGCCGACTGGAACGACGGGGTGAAATCTGGCTGGTCCTCCGTCTTCCACGAGAGGTAGCGGTTGCCCTCGACGTCGCGCGAGTTCACCGGCTGCAGCGACTGGGCGCCGGTCCCGAAGATCGAGTCGATCCACCGCTGCTGCCGCACGCCAAACTCGCGCGAGACGGCAAACTCGAAGCTCCCGCCAATGCCGCCGTCGGCAAAGGCCTGCGTGGCGTTGACAAGATCGGAGGTGCCCCCCTCGAGGCCCTGAGTGGCTGCGATCTTTTTGACGTCGGGGCCCACGGGGGCCGGCCCGGCACCGTCGCCGGCCACCTCCCAGAGGGCCAGCGACTCGGCATACTTCGCCACGTCGGTCTTGACGGCGTCGTAGATCGCCGCGATCCGCTTCTCGACCGCCTCGTTGGCCAACCGGTCGATGATGTTGTCGCGGACCTTGTCGAGAGGCTCAAACTCGGCCGCGCCGTCCTTTTTCTCGGTGGCATCGGCGGGTGCGTCGGCCGGCTTGTCTGCAGCCGCCGAGGCGGCCTCCGCAGCCTTCTCGCCCTCGGCCTTCGCCGGCTGCCGGAATGCCACCGGCGTCGCGCGAACGCGGTCCGTGGCGGCGCCGTCCTTGCCTGCGGGAGTGTCGGCAGGCTTCGCTTCCGGCGTGGTTGTGGCTACCGGCTCGTCTGTCTTCTCGGTCTTCTCCGCGGCCGGCTCGCCGTCCTTCGCGTCGGCTGCCGTCGTGTCGTCCACCGGCTTCGCCTTGTAGAGGGCGGCCTTGCGGTCTTCGTAGAAGGCCTTGATCTGTTCGTCGGTGACCTTCTTCTTCTCTTCGTCCTCGAACATGCCGGCCTTCGCGACGAGATAGTCGTAGCGGGCGCGGTGCGGTTGGCGGAAGCCCGGGTCGGGGCTCCGGGCCGCCGGCAGGGCGTCCTTGTACTTCTCGAAGAAGGCCCGCAGCGCGGGCTCCGTGGGCTCGGGGAGTTTGTCGACAAACGTCTCCACGACCACCGGCACGGTCTCAATCGTCGCGCCCTGCTCGAGCCGGCGGTAGTAGTCCCACCGCCATCCCGGGGGCGCGCCTTCGAAACCGACGCCGCCGACCAGGAGCGACTCCATGCGGCGGGCCATGAGCACGGTCCGCAGGGCCTCGAAGACGTCCTGCTGCGAGATGCCCATCCGGCCGCCGATCTGATTGACGATTCCGTTGAACGTCTCGGGGCGCACAAGGTCGTTCGTCCACTCGGAGAGAAACTGGTTGATCGCGGAGTTGCTGACGACGATCCCGTTCTTCTCGGCCTCTTTCGCCAGCAGGATCGTGTCGACCACGTCCTTCTCGTCGTCGGCCAGTCGCATCCGGGATGGATCCTGCCCCGACGCAGCCATCGTCTCCACGAGGAACTGGTTCATCACCTTCCGCATGATCACGGCCCGCTGCAGGCCGCTTTCCCGCAGGCCGCCGCCGTTCCACGACACCGCCATCGGGTCCGACCCGCCGGCTCCGGCGCCCATCTGGAGAAATGGGGGCAGGACGAAAAAAGCGAGCATCGCCATGATGGCGAGGGCGGCGAGCGCCGCCTTCTCGTATTGACGAAAGACACCGAAGGATCCGGCCATGGAACCGCCTGTGGGCTGTTGCCTGACGGCGAAACCGCCAAGGCTTGACAAGGAAAGAGCGCGGAGGGTAACGCTTGAAGGCCGCGTGCCCGGGGCCTCAGCAGGCCGCAGATTGTAGCGCTAGGCCTGGATGCGCCAATCCCGAAGCCCTGATCCGCCCTATCATTGCTCCCACCGCATCCCCTCGCGAACCGCTCACCATGGCCAAGAAGACGTCCTCTCCAGCCCGATCCACTCGCCGCGGTTCGGCCAAAAAGCCTGGCGACGGTCCGCGGGAAGCGGGTGTTCCGAAGGGCGACTACCAGCTGGTGATCGTCGAGAGCCCTGCCAAGGCCAAGACGATCGAGAAGTATCTGGGGCCAGGATTCGTGGTGAAGGCCTCGATCGGCCACATCCGCGACCTGCCGAGCCGGGCGCCCAAGGGCTCGAAGCAGCCGGTGCCGGGCGTGGACATGGATCACGACTTCGCCCCCACCTACGAGATCGACACCGACAAGTCGAAGACGGTCACGGAACTCCGCCGGCTCGCCAAGGGAGCCATCGACATCTGGTTCGCGACCGACTTGGATCGCGAGGGCGAGGCGATCGCCTGGCACCTCACACAGGTGCTCGGGGTCGACCCGCACCGGGCCAAGCGGGTCACGTTCGACGCGATCACGAAGGCGGAGGTGCAGCGGGCCTTCCAGTCGCCGCGGGCCATCAACATGCCCCGGGTCGAGGCCCAGCAGGCCCGACGGATCGTCGACCGGATCGTGGGCTACCAGGTCTCGCCCATCCTCTGGAAGAAGGTGGCCGGTGGCCTCTCGGCGGGCCGCGTGCAGAGCGTGGCCACTCGGATCGTGGTCGATCGCGAGTTGGATATCCGCGAGTTCACGCCGACGGAGTCGTGGGAGATCTCCGGGGGCATGACATTCGACGTGGCGGCCGCGGCTGGTCTGCACGGCGAGTGGTCGGCCTTCATGGGGAAGCGCGACGAACGCGGCCGGCCGCCGCTGGTCCGCGATCGGATGGCCTGGCTCGCCGATCACCGCTCGCTCGCCTGCGACCTCGTCGAGGTTGGTGGGAAGTCGGTGAAGATCGAGGCGGAGAAAACGTCGACGGTCGACCTCGCCGCCGACGTCCGTGCCGCCGCCGAGGCGGCCGGCCTGCTCGACATCGCCGTGGTCAGGGAGGCCGACGAATCGGGCAAAGGCCGCGGGAAAAACGTCGTTCGCCTCAGCGGTCGGCCCGATCCACAGTCTCGCTATACGGTGGAGTCGATCGACGTCACGCGGACGCGGTCGAAGCCCTATCCCCCGTTCATCACCAGCACCCTGCAGCAGGCGGCCTCGAGCCGCCTCGGCATGTCCACCGACCGCACGATGCGGATCGCGCAGCAGCTCTACGAGGGCATCGACCTGCCCGACGAAGGCCGCGTGGGCCTGATCACCTACATGCGAACCGACTCCACGAACCTCTCCCGCGAGGCGATCGAGATGGCCCGCCGCTACCTCGAGGAGCGGCACGGGGCGGCCTACGTGCCCGAGAAGCCACGGTCGTATTCCAGCTCCAACGAGAGCGCCCAGGAGGCCCACGAGGCAATCCGACCGACCGACGCCTTCCGCGAGCCCGATCGCATCGCTGCCGCGCTCAGCGACGAGCAGCTCAAGCTCTACCGGCTGATCTGGCAGTGCTTCGTGGCCTGCCAGTCGACCGATGCCGAATGGGATTCGACGAGCGTCCGCATGCGGCGGAGCGACCGCGACACGGGAGCCGTCTTCAAGGCCCACGGCCGCGTGCTGCGGTTCGACGGCTTCTACTCGATCAGCGGCACCCCGCGGGACGACGGCGACCAGGTGCTCCCCGACTTCGCCAAGGGGGCGGTGCTGGCGCCCTTCGACATCGAGCCGCGGCAGAAGTTTCAGGCGCCGCCGCCGCGGTTCACCGAGGCCACGCTCGTCAAGAAGATGGAGGAGGAGGGAATCGGCCGCCCCTCCACCTACGCGAGCATCATCAACGTGATCGAGAACCGCGGCTACGTGACCCAGCAGGACCGCCGCTTCCAGGCCACGGCGATCGGCGAGGCAGTGACCGGCTTCCTCAAGCGGGGCTTCCGCGATCAGTTCATCGAGATCGGCTACACGCGAGAGATCGAGCGGGAGCTCGACCAGGTGGCGCAAGGCACGAAGAAGTGGACCGACATGCTCCACGAGTTCCACGGCGAGCTCTCGCCGAAGCTCGACGAGGCGATGGAGCAGGAGCACGCGAAGGCCAAGTCGGATCCGTCGCCCTACGCCTGTCCCGAGTGCGGTCGGCGGCTGGAATACCGGCTCGGCGGCAAGGGTGAGTTTCTCTCCTGCTCGGGCTACAACGAGAAGATCATCGACGAACCGGTCGAGGCCCCGGCCGCGACCGGCAAGGGCAAGGCCAAGAAGGCGAAGAAGAAGGCCAAGCCGAAGGAGCGGCCGGCGTGCAGTTTCGCGATGCCGGTGGACCGCCAGCGGCGGCCGCTGCTCCCGGAGCAGATCGACCTCCTCTCCCCGGCCGGCGTGCCGATGGTGAAGCGGACCGGCCGCTTCGGAGACTTCCTCGTCGAAGACAAGCCGCGGCCGCCGAAGCCGCGGGGCAAGAAGGCGGCCGAGGCTGCGGCGGAACCGCCTCCCTTCATCCTCAACCTCGACCGCAAGGGAAACCTCAAGTTTCCCTCGCCCCCGCCGCTGGTCACCGACATCGCCTGCCCGAAGTGCGGCGACCTGATGAATCTCCGCGACGGCAAGCGGGGCCCATGGCTCGGCTGTCGGGCGTTTCCCAAGTGCCGGGGCCGCGAGGCCTTCACGAAGCTCCCCGAGGACCGGCAGAAGGCGTTCGAGAAAGAACTGAAATTACATCTCAGCGGCCAGACGAGGCTTTCGCTCACCCGTCGCGACGGCGTCACGCCCGTGCCGGAGGGCACGCCGCTCGCGCAGCTCACGATGGAAGGCGGCGTCGCCGAACTCCAGAAGTTCGAAGCCTGACGGGCCGTCAGCGGCTCACCGTTTATCTGAGGCCTTGCGTGGGGCTCGGGGCTGCCCGTGCCCGTCGCCGGACGTTCGCTACGGCCCTCCAGGCCTGCGCTCACTCGATGCTGACTGCGCTCCGCCATCCATGGCTCCGCTGGTCAGCAACGCCGGCTCTCGGGCACGGGCAGCCCCTCGCTGCGGCGTTCTCCGTAGCACAGGTTTTCAACCTGTGCCTGACCTCCAGGAACTCACCCAAGAGGGGAAGCCGGGGACTGGCGGCTGCTCGACGAGCGTCGAGCATTTCGCTGTGCAGACTTCGCAGCGTCAACCCGCATCGAGCGAAATGCTCCCGCGAGGAGACAGCTGCCATCCCCGGCGGCGCGGGCGCGCACCCCTCACACCCACGGCATGTCGCTCGTGAAGGTGCTCGGCGTCTCGTCGAGGGCGACGGCATAGGCCGTGGCGTGAGAGCGGCAGTGCGAGATGCTCACGAGGATGCAGTGAATGCCCATCTTCTCGGCCATCTCGCCGGCCCCTCCGCGGAGCAGCGCCTGGGGCCGGCCGCTGGCGCCGTTGGTCACCTCGACGTCGCGCCAGCTGATGCCCCGCCGCCAGCCCGTGCCGAGCGCCTTGAGCACCGCCTCCTTGGCCGCCCAGCGGCCGGCGAAGTGCTGCGTGGCCATCGTGCGGGCCCGGCAGTATTCGATCTCGGCGGGCGTGTAGACGCGTTCGACGAACAGTTCGCCGTGCCGCTCGATCATCTGCGCGATCCGCAGCACCTCGGTGATGTCGGTGCCGATACCGAGGACGTTCATGCTCGCCCGCCCTTCCCGCCGGAAACCGCAGCCTCTCCCCGGGCGAGGCCGCACGCCCGCCGCGCCCGGCCGAGCACCTCGCCCGCCTTGGCGCGGGCCTTGGCGGCACCGGCCGCGAGGATCGCCTCGATGCGAGCAGGTTCAGCCTCGAGCTCCGCGCGCCGAGCGCGGGCGTCGGCAAAAAACGCCGCCGCGGCCTCGACGAGCGCCTTCTTCACCTCGCCGTAGCCAAAGCCGCCACGGCGGTAGAGATCAGCCATCTTCGCCCGGTCGGCCTCGGGGGCCATGAGCGCGAAGAGTTCGAAGAGGTGATCTCCCTCAGGATCCTTGGGCTCTTCCATCGGCCGCGAATCGGTGGTGATCCGCATGATCTTCTTCTTCTGGGCGGCGAGGTCCTCGAAAACCTCGATCGTGTTCTCGTAGCTCTTGCTCATCTTCTGGCCGTCGGTGCCGGGCACCTTGGCGCCCCCCTCGACGAGCCGCGGCTTGGGCAACATGAACACGTCGCCATAGAGGTGGTTGAACGTCCCGGCGAGGTCGCGACACACTTCGATGTGCTGCACCTGATCCTCGCCGACCGGCACGACGGTGGCGTCGTAGGCGAGGATGTCGGCGGCCATCAGCACCGGATAGGTGAATAGGCCGGCGTCGGCGGGCAGCCCGCGGTTCTTCTTGTCCTTGTAGGCATGGCACCGCTCGAGCAGCCCCATCGGCGTCACGGTCATCAGCAGCCAGGTGAGTTCCGTCACCTCGGGCACGTCCGACTGCACGTAGAGCACCGCCCGGTCGGGATCGAGCCCGAGGGCCACGAGATCGACCGCCGCCGCGTGGACCAGCGACCTCAGCCGCGCTGGATCGCGGACGGTCGTGAGGGCATGCAGGTCGGCGATGAAGTAGTAGGCCTCGTCGGCGGCCTGGTGCGCGCCGGTGGCATCCGCCTTCGCTGAGGGCTGAAGATCGATGTATTGCCGGATCGCGCCGAAGTAGTTGCCCCAGTGGAACCGGCCGGTGGGCTGGATCCCGGAGAGGGCGCGGGTAGGGCGACGCGGTGCTTCAGGAGGCATGCGAGGGGCTCGCGGGGGGGCAGGCTGTGCGGGAGGGAAGCTGGAGGGTGCCGATGATCTCGCCGAGGCTCGAGGCCCCAAGGGCCGCCACCGCCGCGGGGAGCTCGTCGAGCAGCCTGGCCGACACCACGGGCTCCGCAAAACTGGCGGTGCCGATTTGCACGGCCGACGCGCCGGTCACGAAAAACTCCATGCAGTCGTCGATCGTCATGATGCCGCCGACACCGATGATCGGGATGTCGACGGCCCGGCGAATCTGGTGGACGCACCGCAGGGCGATCGGCTTGATCGCCGGACCGCTCAGGCCACCGATCACGTTGCCCAGCAGGGGCCGGCGGCGACGCCAGTCGACCGCCATGCCTTGGCAGGTGTTGATCACGGTGAGCGCATCCGCGCCGCCATCCCGCGCGCCACGAGCGATGGCTGTGATGTCGGTGACGTTGGGCGTGAGCTTGGCGAGCACGGGCCTCGACGTCGCGCCGCGAACCCCGGCCACCACGCGGCGGCAGAGTTCCGGGTCGCTCCCCATGTCCACGCCATGGCTGACGTTTGGGCACGAGACGTTGAGCTCAACCGCCGCGATGCCCGGGACCTCGTCGAGGCGGGCGGCGAGGGAGACGAACTCGTCGATCGTCCCCCCGGCGATGCTCACGATCACAGGCGCCCCGCAGCCGAGCAGCCAGGGAAGCTGCTTCGCCAGGAAGGCATCGACCCCGTCGTTGTCGAGCCCGATCGAGTTGAGCAGGCCCGCCGCGGTTTCGACCGTCCGCCACGGCACGTTGCCCTGGCGGGGCAACGGCGTGATCGTCTTCGGCACGATGCCACCGAGCCGCGCGAGATCGATGAGCCCCGCCATCTCACGGCCGTAGCCAAACGTCCCCGACGCCACGAGGATGGGATTGGATAGCCGCAGGCGGCCGAGGGCCACGGAGAGGTCGGGGGGCGTGGATGTCCCGGTGGGAGGCGGCATGAGATCAAAGGAGGAGACGGGCACCGCGGGCAGGGGGACGGGCGGCACGGGGCCATCCATCAACGCGGTCGAGTGTAGTGGGTTTCCGCAGTGTCCCAAGGCAGCCGCGACGCCCCAGCCTCGCCCGACTGCCGGGTCGCCGGCCGTCCGCCCGGCAAGAACGAATGGGTGCCGATTGTGTGAAGTTTGCCGGTTATGCGGCCGATACCATGAGGGAACAAGAACTCGTGTGCCGGTGTGCCAGCGTGGCCGTCGGTTGACATTAGTGCTTGTCAGCCATAGGCTTGCGACGATTTTTCCTCCCCTTTTTCGACGGCTTCAGCCACTCGGCAGATCCGTTGAGAACGCGGTCGGAGCGTCGGAGCCGTGACCAAGAAAGACATCGTCCGGACGATCGCCGAACAGCTCGACCTGCCCCAGCTCCGTACCAAGGAGCTGGTCCAAAAAACGTTCGATGCGTTGATCGAAACGCTCGTTCAGGAAGGGCGGATCGAGCTCAGAAACTTCGGGGTCTTCCAGATCAAGCGGCGGGATGCTCGGGTCGCTCGCAATCCCCGGACGGGAGAGCGGGTGCCAGTGCAGGCCAAGAGTGTGGTCACGTTCAAGCCGGGCAAGGAAATGGAGGCGCGGGTCAGGGAAATGGATCGAAGGAAGGCGGAGGAGCCGCCCCCGACATCCGAGTCTCCGGCACCGCTCGATGATGAGCCGACCCAGCCGAGCCAACAAGAGGCAGAGGCTGGGGAAGGCGGGTAAGGCAGCCGGCCGCCGGGCCGGAGCAGTTGTTCGAGTCAACCTCGCACCATCGGATTCGATCGGGTACATCCGCCGCGACGAGCGAACGGAACCCTCGGGCGAACCGGCATGCGAGCCGAATCAGGGATGATTCACGCGAGGGTCAGGAGGACCATGCGATGAGGAAGTCTGTCTGGCTGGTGTGTGCCGCGGCGCTGCTGGCGACGAACACGGGCTGCCTCATCCCGATGTATTCCGGCGACCCTGTCCGCCGCGCGCAGCAGCTCATCTATACGTCTGAAGACCTGCGGGCCATCACCGACGAGTGGGAGCGGATCTGGTTTCTCGATCAGCCCTCGCACATGACACCGTGGCGGACTCACGGCGGCATCCTCTGATGCCAGCGGGATCGGGGATAAAGGTGATAAAGGTGACAGCCACCAA
>JBAXOU010000050.1:0-17104 GCA_037133115.1 Planctomycetota bacterium
ATACGAGCCCCGGCCCTCGCACCTGCGAGGGCCGGGGTTTTTTCATGCGCGGCATTCGAGGCGGCGACCCTCCGCCACCGCAACCTGGGTGCAACCTGGGACTGTCCTGCGGATTGACCCGTCGCGGATGGCGATGTTAGGGTCGATTGCATGTCGGTAACCGACCAATCCTCCGGCTCAGCATCGCTTCCTCCGCCGCGCCCCACCGGGGCCATCGACGATGCCACAGTGATTTCGCGAGGCGAATCAGCCGCTTCGTGGAGTGGCACGGCCACCGGTCCGATCATCCGAGGGCCAGCAGCGACGGGTGAAATAGGGCGGGTGCTCGAGGGCACGATGCTTGGCCCCTATCGGCTCGATCAGTTCATTGGGGGTGGTGGTATGGGCGCGGTCTTCCGTGCACTCGACACCACGCTCGACCGCACCGTGGCGGTGAAGGTGCTCGCCGGACGGCAGGCCGACGACGAGGAGATGCTCAAGCGTTTCCGTAATGAGGCCCAGTCGGCTGCACGACTTGACCACGAGAATATCGGCCGGGTTCACGCGGTCGGGAGCGAGAACGGCTGGCACTTCATCGTCTTCGAGTTCATCGAAGGAACGAACCTGCGTGATGTGATACGGGCGGAGGGGCCGTTCGATCTGGCCCGTACGGTCGACGTTGCCATTCAGGTGGCCGACGCCCTCGAGCATGCGTCGGAGCGGGATGTCGTCCATCGCGACATCAAGCCCTCGAACATCGTGATCACGCCCACAGGCCGCGCCCGCATCGTCGATATGGGGCTGGCACGACTTCCCCAGGTCGCCGACGACCGAGACCTGACCGTCAGCGGCATGACCCTCGGGACGTTCGACTACATCTCTCCCGAACAGGCCCGCGACCCACGGGCCGCCGATGTCCGCAGCGACCTCTACTCACTCGGCTGCACGATCTTCTTCATGCTCGCCGGCCGACCCCCGTTCGCGGACGGCACGATGGTCCAGAAACTGCTGCAGCATCAGCAAGAGACGCCCCCGGCGCTCGATGACATTCGGCCCGACGTGCCCAGACGATTCGCCGAGATCGTCGCCCGCCTGATGGCCAAGGATCCCCTCGACCGCTATCAGAGGCCGGCCGTGCTGGTCGCCGATCTGGCGGCGTTTGCCGAGGAAGAGGGTCTGCACATCGCCGCGGCCCGGCCCGTCGTCGCCGCGGCCGTGTCGTTCGAGCGGCCTGGTGCTAGTCCTTGGCCATGGCTTGTATCGATCGCCGGCTTGATGATCGTGGTTGCTGCCATGTGGGCCGTGTCGGCGTGGGATCGCCGGGTCACGGTGACATCGCCGATCATGCGGACTGGCGACGAGGGCGCGAGTCTCGTAACGGTCGTGGTCGGCTCGCCTGAGCCCGGTGAGGCCACCTCGCTGGCCGAAGCCGTGCGTCGTGTCGCCGACGGCGGCACCATCGAACTGGCCTACGACGGCGTGCGTCGCGAGGATCCGATCGCGACCGGAGGACGGCATCTCACCCTCCGTCCGGCTCTCGGCAAGCGTCCGGTGGTGGAGTTCACCGGCATGCTGTCGTCCGGGCCCGAAGGTCCTCGCGCAGCGTGCGACGTGGGGGACGGCACGCTGGTCGTTCGGGGGGTATGCCTGCGGCTTGCGGTCAACGCCGAGCAGCGTCCTGCACTGTTCGCGATCCGCTCCGGAAGACTGACGTGCGATGACGTGACGCTTGGCATGCCCGGTGACCCCGCGGCCCCACGGCCCTCGACGAGGAGTGCGGCTGCGTTCGTGACAATGACGGCCGCGCCAGGAGGCGGGCCGAGTTCGAGCACGATCGTGCTCGACCGGACGCGGGCGGCGGGAGACGCCATCTTTCTTGATGCGGCAGACGCTGGCCCGGGCCGGGTGACGCTCCGCTGGCATGACGGGGCATTCGTGTCGCCGCGATGGCTCGTCGCCGCCCAAGGGACGCGGACGGAACCGCTCGACATCGACTGCGACCTCGACGGCGTGGCCGTCGCCTGCGCGGCGGGCGTCATCTCGCTCGGCGACTCGGCTGCTCAGCCCGTGCCGGTACAGCTCCGTGTTCGGGCCGCGGACAGCAGGATTGTCGTCGACGCCGGCCGGCCGTTCATCGAGCAGTATGGCAACGCCGACATCGATGTCTATCGGACCGCATGCCAGTGGATCGATCGCCAGAGCCACTACGAAGGCGGCGGCGCTTTTCGCCGCATCGAGGCATCGACCGAGCGGATTGACGAGTCGATTCGAGACGTGGCGCCGCCCCTCTTTCACCAGACGATTCCAGGCCCCCGCCCCGACCCGACCGGCTGGGCGGGCTGGGGTCGCTGATTCAGGCGAAGCGGCGGCGCATCCCCCCTCCGGCCGCTTGACGCTGCCGGAGCATCCTTGTCTAGTGAGGCGACGTGTGAGGGCCGTCCACCGGGGCGCGCCGCGTCATGATCCCTTCGGAGTTCAGCGATGATTCGCGATTTTCGATATTCGTGCCTGGCGGTTCTCGGTCTGGCGGTTGCGGCGGGAGGGCTCTCCCGTGAAGCCTTCGCCATCAAGCAGTTCGCCGACGAGTTCAAGGCCATGTATGTGAAGGATGGCACGCCCCTGGCGGCCGCCGTCGAGGAGGCCAAGTGCAACGTCTGCCATATGGGCGCCAGCAAAAAGGAGCGCAACGCCTACGGCCACGCGCTTGCTGAGCGACTCGACAAGAAGGAAGACGCCAAAAACGTCGAGAAGATCAAAAAAGCGCTCGAGGAGGTCGCGGCCCTGTCGAGCGACCCGTCGAAGCCAGACGCGCCGACCTTCGGCACACTGATCGAGGAAGGCAAACTGCCGGGCGGCGCGGCCAAGTGAGCCACTGCCGGCGAAGCCGGCATTCCCGCTTCCATCCTCTTACGCCGGCTGGGCAGCCTCGAGGAGCAGATCCTCGAGGCTGCCGCAGCCGCGGATGACTTCCGCGACATCGGCTGCGACGAACACCCGCACCTGCTTCACGAGATCGTCGAACTGCTCGTGCGCCAGGCTGCGAACGACGGGCGAGAGATCCTCGAGCTTCCGCCAGCGAAACGGCGTTTCTCCACCGCGTTCAGTCCGCTCGCGGACCTGAAGTCGGAACTCCACCTCCCGCTCGGCCGGTGGAGCGTCGATGAGCAGCGCGTCCGGCTCGATGCCCTGGCCGGTTCGGGAGGAGAGCGATGCGGCGAGCCGTCCGCACACGGCGACAACCTGATCGTACGGCCTTCCCGCGAAGGCGGCGTGCACCTCGGGACGATGCAGGGCGTCGAAACTGGCCACACGCTTGTAGAGCTTCCGCCGTGAGCCGAACAGGCCGTCGACCAATGGCGCCGCGGCGGTGCCGGCTGCTGCGGCTGTGATCCAGGAGACGAACTGATGATCGTCGGTGCGAACCAGGGTCTCGGGAGCCAGAGCAGGCCGCACGATCCAGATCGCCCGCTGCAGCATGGCCGTCGCCGCGCGGACCGCGTGATGCCAGTAGACCTCGCTGAACATGACGTATCTCGCAAACACCATCAGTTCGGCGGCGGTTCGCCCCTTGTCGGCGATCGCAAGCCCCTCGCCCCGCTCGTCGAGGCAAAGATTCGCGAGCAGGCGGGATTGGTCGAAGTTGCGGCCGTAGGGCACGCCCGCGTGCAGGCTGTCGCGGGCGAGATAGTCCATCTTGTCGACGTCGATGGGGCCAGAGAGCAGGGAGTGGAGGATGCGGCCGGCGCGGTCGCGGGCGGAGCCGGTGATCAGTTCAGCGATTCGCGCGGGTGCAACACCCCATTCCGACTCGAGCACCTCGGCGATGCCCCCGCGCGTCAGGATGCCCCCGACCAGCGACTCGTGCCGCGGAATCTCGGGCAGCCCCATGTCCTCGATGGGGTGGCAGTACGGCCAGTGACCAATGTCGTGGACAAGGGCGGCGGCGATGAACGCCGACGCGTCGGCGTCTCCGACAACCTCCGCAAATCGGGGTTCGGCCCGCAGACGTTGCAGGAACTCGAGCGCCAGACGATAGACGCCCAGCGAGTGCTCGAACCGCGAGTGCACGGCACCTGGGTAGACCAGCGTCACGAGGCCGAGCTGCGAGACGCGGGCCAGACGCCGCATCTCGGCCGTGTCGAGCAGCGCTCGCACCCGTGGCGTGAGGGGGGCGGTATCACCGGGCGGAATCCGCACGCCTGAGGCGGTCGAATCGAGGGCCATTAGTTCCGGAATGCTGGGGAACGACATGAGGCGACGGTTCAGAGCGGCGGTAGGCCGACAAGCCACCGCAGGAGTGCCGTGAACATCGCGTAGAGCGAGAAGTGGGCCACGGCGGATCCCCACTCCAGTTCGAAAGCGACCAGGGCCGCGATGGCCCCCGAGACGACGAACATCGGGGCCAGGTAGACCCACTGCCACATCTCGGCTGTCGCCTCAGGCGGCAGCATTCCCTTCACGGCCCAGAGTCCGGCGTAGACGGCGGCGCACGCCAGCGACCTCAGCAGGTACGGCGTTCCAGCGAACGGCTCCAGTTCCCGGTTTCGGACGGCGGTGTAGCCGAGCATGACGCACGGGACCGCGACGAGGAACGCCGCACCGAGCAACAGCCAGGGGGAAAGATCGGCGGGCTTCACCATCAGCCCCGTGCCCCATGCCGCCGCCAGCGCGGCGACCGCCACGGCCCCAACCGCCACGAACCGCATGGCCGCGATCGGTTTTTCCATACGGCGGATCGGTGCCGTGGGGGCACGGCCTGTGCCCGTCGATGTCGTCACCGGCGCCTCGGGCTCGTGGATCACCACGGCCTCGGCCGTCACGGCCGGGATCTTGATGGGCTTCTTGCACTTTGGGCAGGGGCCCGTCCGTCCGGCGAACTGGTCGCTGACGGAGAATCGCGACTTGCAGCTGGGGCAGATGACGGCGATGGCCATGGAAGCGTTCCGGTCGCGGGAAGGGGCGGCGGTGGCGGCAGTGTCAGACGCCCCTCAGGCCGCGTCAAGTCGCAGCGTCGCGGATACACTGCCGTGAACGGGAATGGCCCCGTCAGTCCAGTCCGCGTGGAAGCCCCCCATGGCCGACGACAAAACTCGCGTCCTTCCCGAAAAGGATGCCGCCCCTTCGCCCTCGTCGGAGCCGAAGTTCGTGGACGGCCAGATCGTATTCTTTTGCCCGGAGGGGCACCGGCTCGTCGTGCCAGTGGCGCTGGCCGGCAAGCGAGGCAAGTGCAGCAAGTGCTCGGTTCCACTTCAGATTCCGGAACGTGGCTCCCCAACGGAACCCGTGCCACCCGCGGCCGACGAACCTACGAAAGTCGCGCCACCGACCGAGGCCGTCGCACCGCCCGAACCAGTCGCCGAGGAGGCGGACTGGAACTTTATCTCCGGGATTGGCCAGCCGGCCAACGCCGCATTCACTGAGGGAGCCTGGCAAGCCCCGGTGTCCGTCGTGGGAGATGCGTCGAACCCGATGGCGACGCTCCTCTCACGGCTCTGGGCAGAGCGTGATCATGGCGGCCTTGTCGAACTCCATCTTGTCGGCGGAGCCGTGCTCCTGCCGGAGGAGTTTTCGCCTCGCTGGTCGGGCGGTACTCACGGACTGTTCGCCAGCCAGGCGGCCGATGGGAGCGTCACGCTGACGGCCGTGGCATGGGACACCGTCCAGCGGATCGTCGTGCGGCAGCTCACAGCCGTACCCGACGACATGTTCGACTAGCGTGCGCTTGGCTCCTCCGCTTGGCCCCTCCGCTTGGCCGACCGGTCGAGGGCCGCGGAGGATCATTCGATCTCGTCGAGGTCACCCTCGGTGATCATGCTGAATCCCTTGGCGGCCAGAGTCTCCATGCCCATCTCGGTGTTGTCGACCATCAGGGCAACGGCGGGCTGCCCGCGAGGTCTGACCATGATCGGATAAGCCTGGATGATGTTCACTTCCGCCTGCAGCAGCGCGGTGCAGATTCGCAGCAACGGCTGCTGATCGTCGGGAAGCTCGACGCCGAGCAGATCGCTCTCGATGATGGCGAGGCCCGCCCGTTCGAGGATCTCCCGGCCCTGCTCCGGATGGCTCAGCAGAAACCGGACGAACGCGCATTCGCCGGAGTCGTTGATGGAGAGGGCCACGATTCGCACCCGCGAGCCCTCAAACCGCCGCACAACTTCGAGCAGTTGGCCAACCCGGTTCTCGAGGAACACGGTGAACTGTCGGAGCGTCGGCCAGTTGCGGCCTCGCGCCGTGGCAAAACCGATCCCCGCTCCCTCTCCCGCGTCGCCATGGCTCACGCTGTTGCCTCCGCTCAGTGATGACCGGCCGCCCACAGGGGGGAATGTCCGCTTTGCGGCGCCGCCGGACGGCAGGATAGAGTCTGGCCCATGGTGCGGTCAACGAACGACCGGCGCGACCCTTGGGTCATGGAGGCGGCAATGGCGGCGGTGCATGAGATGGAAATTCGTGTTCGCTACCAGGAAACCGATGGTCAGCGGAGGGTGCACCACGCAAACTTCCTCACCTATTTCGAGATGGGCCGGACCGAGATGCTGCGGGCCCACGGCCACACCTACCGGCAGTTCGAGGATGCCGGCCTGTTCATGGTGGTGTCGGAGGCGAAAGTCTCCTACCGGGCTCCGGCCGACTACGATGACCTGCTCCTCCTTCGGACCCGGGTCGAGAAGATCGGGGCAGCCCACGTCAAACACGCCTATGAGGTGATCCGCGGCACGCACATCCTCGTGACCGGCGAGACAACCGTGGTCTGCGTCGACCGGGAGGGCAGGGTCCAGCGGCTCCCGGAATGGATGCTCGGCTGACGGCTGGAGCCGTGGCTTCGGCTTCCGGCGTGCTCGATCGCGGAATCGTGGCCCCCGTTGGCCGGCCTGTGCTAGCCTGCTCCGATTCTCCCGGGGATGCCGGTCGGCAGGGGTTCGACCGTGCTGACGTCTGCTTGTCAGGAACGACGGAATGACCAAGGTGGGTCAGATCACGGTGGGATCGCTGCTGCAGCGTCTCTCAGGGGCCGGTCGGCAGCGGACCGCGCCGGTGCCGATCGATGGCGGCGCGCCGCAGGGGCTCGAGCCGCTTACCGAACGGCTCTCGCGGAACAAGGTCACCCGCGTGGCGCTCTCGTTCCTCGACGCCAACGCAGGGATGCACCTCAAGGACCTGCTCCTCGATGAGACAACCGACGATCGGCGGGCGACAATCGACGGCCACACCGTCTGGAACTTCGGATCGGACAGCTTTCTCGGCTTCGATCGGCATCCACGGATCCATCGGGCGATCCGCGAAGCGCTGCCCGAATGGGGCGCCCACAACGGCGCGTCGCGGGCCTTCTCCAGTCCGGTGCTCGTGGATGAGGCCGAGGAGAAGCTGGCCGCGTGGCTCGGCGTGCCCGACACCTTCATCTACCCAAGCGTCACGCTGACCAACGTCGGCCTGCTGCCGGCGATCACTCAGCCCGGCGACCTGCTCGTTGTCGACCGCGAGTCGCACGACAGCGTCCATCAGGGGGCGAAACTCGCCGCCGCCGCCGGAGCCCGCATCGTGGAGCTCGCCGCGCCCGATCCGCAGATGCTCGAACGGGTGGTTTCCCAGGCCGGCAGCCACTCGGGCCTCGTGCTCGCGATCGATGGGGTGTACAGCATGTCGGGCCGCACGCCGCCGCTTGCCGAACTCGATGCCACCATTCGCGGTCTGGGCGGGATTATGTACGTCGATGACGCGCACGGCACGGGCGTCGTCGGCCCCCATGGTCGTGGGGCGGCGGCCGAGGCGCTCGGCACGCTCGACAACGTGCTCATGGTCGGATCGCTATCGAAGGCCTTCTCCTGCCTTGGCGGCTTCGTCACCTGCACGCCCGAGTTGAAGACGATCCTCAAGATCCGCTCGAGCACGTTCATCTTCGGCGGTCCCGTGCCGCCGCCGTATCTGGCGGGAATTAGCGCCGCCTGCGACATTATCATGTCGCCTGAATATGAAGTGATCCTGGCGGCGCTCCACGAGCGGATCCGACGGTTCACCACAGGCCTCGACGCGCTCGGCATCGAGCATCACGGCGGCGACTCCGCGATCATCTCGCTGGTCGTCGGTGACATGGAGAAGACATTCGCCGCCGGCCGGCAACTCTTCGACCGCGGTTACTACGCTCAGTCGGCCACCTACCCCGCGGTGCCGATCCACGGCGGCCTCCTCCGCGTGCAGATCAACGCCATCCACCCGCTGGAGGCCATCGACGGGCTCTTGAACGCCGTGGAAGACGTCTGGCAGCAGTCCCGGCTGCCCCGGCGGCGAAAGGCCATGGCGGCGCGCTGAGTCATACGGGCCGAGGCCTTCACGAGGCTCGGGGCTGCCCGCGCCCGTCGCCGGACGCTCGCTGCGGGCATCCTGCCCTTCGCTCGCTCGATGCTGACTTCGCTTCGCCATCCATGGCTGCGCTCGTCAGCAACGCCGGCTCCCGGGCACGGGCAGCCCCTCGCTGCATCCCGTAGCACAGGTTTTCAACCTGTGTGTCTTCCCGGTTCGCATTGGGAACGGGTGTGCTTCCGGAAGGGGGAGCAGCCGGATCGGAGGCACGCGCAGAAGCCGGTGCGACTTGTGCCCCGCGGCGGTCGCTCTCAAGCGTTTGAGCAGAGAACTCACAAGTCCCGCCGGCGCCGAGCATGTCGCCGGCCGGCTGCGGTGCCGAGACGACGCGCGAGGTTCACGTGCGTCCGTATCAGTCGTCGTTCGGCTCCTCGAGTCGCGGCTGGCGGCGGAGGAATGCATCGCGGATCCGTGGCGGGAGGGATCGCGCGGCTCGGGCCGCGAGCGCCGTGCGCCTGGGAAACCACACCTCAGGCCGTCCGCGTTCGATGCCGCGGAGGATGCGGACCGCGGCCTCGGCGGCTGGGATGACGCCACCGGCGGCCCGCTCGGCGTCGGTGATCATCGGCGTGTCGATCACGCCCGGCAGGGCGGTCGTCACCCGCACGCCCTCGGCTGCCGCGTCGAGCCGTAGGCTCTCGAGGAGCGCCACCACCGCGGCCTTGCTCGCGCAGTACGCCCCATTGCCCGGCAGCCCGACGACGCCCGCGATGCTGGCGATCCCGCAGAACCAGCCCCGACGCCGGTCGAGCATCCCAGGCAACACGGCGGCCGCGAGATGAATGCAGCCCTTCACGTTGACGTCGATCACCTCCGCGGCGATCGCGGCATCGAGCGGCCACGACGTCCGGTGGATCCCGGCCGAGGCTACAGCCACCTCGCACACCCCAAGCCGTCGCTCGAGGGCGGCGATCGCCGCGGTCAGCGCAGCGGCGTCCACGACGTTACAGACCGCCTCCTCCGCCACGCCTCCCAGTTTCCGGATGGCCGCCGCGGCCGCAGCGAGCGGCTCGGGGCGGCGGGCGATCAGGCCGACGCGTGCCCCCGCGGTGCCGAGGGCTTCCGCCATGGCCCGCCCGATGCCGCTTGACCCGCCCGACACGATCACCGATTTGCCGCGCCAGAAGGTTTCCGAAATCATGCTCGCGGGCTCGCCAAAGGTGTCGGGCCATCTGACGGAGTCGGCGATGGAAATGCAACCGGGCGTGGAGCGGGTGCTGGTGCCTGTGCACGGCCACGTGGTCGCCGCCGATGTGCACCTTCTCGATGACCCGCGCCCCCCCGTGGTCTTCCTGCACGGCATCCTGACGACGGTGGCGGTTGCACCCCAGCTCTTCGCGGATCCCGAAGCCGAGTCGTGGATCGCCCTCAGCCTGCCGGGGCACCACCCCGGCTGCCTCGCCGCCGGCACTCGGCCAGAGGCGATCGACGCTGACCTGGTTGCCGATCTCGCGGAGGCGGCGCTCACCGCTGTGGTGGGAACGCGACCAGTGATCGCGGTCGGCTGGTCAACCGGAGGCTTTGCCGCCCTCGCGCTTGCCACGCGGCACCCGCAACGCGTTGCGGCGGTGGCGAGCCTCGCGGGTTTCGCGAGGGGATCCCGCGTCACCGGTTCGATCGCGTGGCTGGCATGGCTGGCCCAGGGAGCGGTCGGGGCGGCGGCGTTGCGGAGCGGGCTCTGGGCAGGTGGCCGGCTTCCGTGGCTGCATCATGCGATCGTGCGGTCGTGCGCCGCCGATCGCCGGGCGGCACTCACGGTTCCGAACGATCGGCTCAGCTGCCTGCACGGCGAGTTTGCCAACCACGATCCGGCGGACCTGACGGTGATGCTTGCCGCTCTCGCCGCGCTCGACATTGACGAGCGGCTCGGCGACATTCGCTGTCCCGCATGGATCGCCGCCGGCGGCTGTGATCCGTTGGTGCCACTCGCCGAGGCTCGGAACCTAGCCGTCGGCATTCGGGGTGCGAGGCTCACGGTGTATGACACTGGCGGACATCTCTTTTTCTGCGAGTGGCCGACTGTCCGCGATGATTTCGCCTCCTGGCGGGCGGCCGTGACCGGCGGTTGACGCACGATTCTGGTGGCGACGGCTACATTGACGACCGTGCCGTCTGCCGCGGCTCATCAACTCCGATACCGTCATGATCAGGGCATCCACCCCCGACATTCTCGATGCCTGCGTGATCGGTGCTGGAGGCAGCGGCCTCGCCGCGGTCAAGGCCCTCCACGACCGCGGCCTCGCCTTCGACTGCTTCGAGCGCGGGTCCGCGGTCGGCGGGCTCTGGCGCTACGACAACGACAACGGCATGTCGGCGATCTACAGGTCGCTGCAGATCAACACCTCGCGAGACATGACATCGTTCGCCGATTTTCCGATGCCGGCGGACTACCCCGACTTTCCTCGCCACGAGCAGATTTGCGACTATCTCGAGCGCTACGTCGATCGCTTCGGCTTCCGCGAGCGAATCCAGTTTCGCACGTCCGTCGAGCGGGTCGAGCCCGAGCCCGGTGGCACGTTCGCCGTCACGTTCTGCAGCGGCGACGGCGTTGAAGAGACGCGCCGCTACCGTCATGTGCTCGTCGCCAGCGGCCACCACTGGCTGCCTCGCATGCCGGAGTTTCGTGGTTCGTTTTCAGGACGGATCCTCCACTCGCACGACTACCGCGTGCCCGAGGCCTTCGCGGGCAAACGCGTGCTCGTCGTGGGAATGGGCAACTCCGGCTGCGACATCGCCTGCGACCTCGCGCGGGTCGCCGATCGCACGGCCCTCTCGACCCGCCGCGGTGCCCACGTGATCCCGAAGTATCTCTTCGGTGTGCCGCTCGACACGGTCTGTCCCGAGTTCCTCTGGCGGTTCGCTCCGATGTGGCTCTTTCGGCGGGCCTTTCAGACGGTGGTCTGGATGAACCGCGGAACGCTGGCGCTGTATGGCCTGCCACGGCCGGGCCACGCCGTGCTCCAGGAACACCCCACGATTTCCAGCGACCTGCCCAGCCTCGTCCGCGAGCAGCGGGTGATCATGAAGCCCGACATCGACCACCTCGATGGCGGGGTGGTGGTGTTCACCGACGCGAGCCGCGAGCCCTTCGACGCGATCGTGCTCGCGACCGGCTATCAGATCTCGTTTCCGTTCCTCGATCGCGAGGTGTTCGCGGCCGCCGACAACCGGGTGCGTCTGTACCGCCACGTCGTTCATCCGGAGGTTCCCGGGCTGTTCTTCATCGGCCTCATCCAGCCCTGGGGGGCGATCTTCCCGCTCGCCGAGGTGCAGGGGGCATGGGTGGGAGACCTGATCGAGGGCCGCTGCACGCTTCCCGACCACGACGCGATGCTTCGGGCGATCGACGACGACGTTGCCGCGATCCGCCGCCGCTACGTGTCGTCGCCACGGCACACCATCCAGGTCGACTTTCACGCCTACCGCGCCCTCCTTCGCCGGGAACGGCAAAGTGGCAGGCGGCACGCCGCCAGCGCATGAATGCCGACGCGGCGGACGTCCCGGCACGGATCGCGATCACGGGGAGCAGTGGCCTCTACGGCCGGTCGCTGATCGTCGAGATCCGCCGCCGGCTGCCGAGGGCACGGATTCTCGGCATCGACCTCCGCCCGGCCGACGTCGATCCCCCCGACGACTTTCACCAGGGCGACATCGCCAACCCGCGGCAGGCCGAGGCGGTCGGTCTCTTCGGGCCCGACACGATCGTGCACCTCGCCTACGCGGTGCAGCCCGGCCGCGATGCCGCCGCCCTACGAATCACGAACGTGGACGGCACCCAGGCGGTGCTCGACGTAGCGGCGGCCGTGCAGCCGCGGCGGCTGCTCGTCGCCAGCAGCGGCACCGTCTACGGCGCCTGGCCCGATAACCCCCGGGCCTGCGACGAGACGACGCCCATGCGACCGCTGCCCGGCTACTACTACTCCGCGCACAAGGGAATCGTCGAACGGATGGTACGCGAGTTCGCGGAGGCCAGCCCCAGGGTCGCGGTGAGTTGGACGCGGCCGGCGATCGTCGTCGGCCGGGGTGTGCACAATTTCCTCGCCGACTATTTTCTCGGCGTCCCTTTCCTCTGCCTGCCCGATGGTCGCGACACGCCGCTCCAGTTCGTCCACCGCGACGACCTCGCCCGCGCCACGCTCGCGATCCTGCTCGCATCGGCCCGTGGCCCGTTCAACGTGGCGCCGGATGACGCGATGACGCACCGGGAGATCGCCCGGGCCTTGGGTGTGCCCGCCGTGCCGATGCCCTATGCAGTCATGGCCGGGATCGGTCGCCTCTGGTGGGCGCTGCGGCTTCCGTGGCTGGCCACGCCCCCAGGCCTCGTCGGCTACGTCCGCCATCCGTGGGTGATGACATCGCCGCGGCTTCGCGACGAACTTGGCTTCGTCTTCGACTACACGTCGGCTGCCGCGTTTGCGGAGTTGGTGGCCGGTGACGACCAGCGGGCCGGGTAGCCGTTCTCCGCGAGCACCTCGCCCAGTTCGGTGGCGATCCGGCGGCGGAGCCGGTCGTCGAGCGGCAGGTCGTTGCGGCGGTAGCCGCGCTCGCCCTCGAGGTGTTCCCGCCAGCGGGGCTCGGCCTCCTCGCGGCCTGGCCACCTGAAGTGGTCGTAGATTCCACGGAGGACGGCGATCGGATCCTCCACGAGGTCTTCGTACCTCGCTTGGTAACGATGGGCTGGCGGGATCGTCTCCCACGTGGCCGTGAGCCGCCGCTGCATCCGCAGGATCGAGGCGAACACGCGGTCTTCGAGAGCGGCGCTCTGCGGCCGCTGCACACCGTGGTCCTCGGCGATCCGCCGCCAGAAGTGGAGGCAGGACGGCACCAGCTCGTGCGGATCGCGGACGATGTGGATGAAGTCGGCCATGGGAAACACCTCGCGGATCAGCGGCACCCGATAGGTATGGAGCGGATTTTTGAGGACGAGGCGGCCAGGATGCTCGAACTGGACCGCCCGCAGGAATCCAGTCCAGAAGGCGATCCAGCGACCGCGGGCTGCGGCCGGCAGCGACTCGAGCGTCTCGTAGTCGGGATCGGGCGGCGGATCGTTGGGAAACGCGACAGCCCACCAGGGGCTCGGCAGGCCGAGGTTGCAGAGCGCGAGTTCGTCTTCCTGGGGCCGCGCGAATCCCAATCGCATCGCGTCCATCGGCCTGTGGTCAGGAAGCAGAAAGCCGAGCCGCTCGATCGCGAACTGCTCGGAGAGCACGAGGTGACTCGGCGCGGCGCACTGGATCGTGCTCGGCGCGACGAGCCGCGGATCGCGGGCGAGCAGTTCGTGGAGAAGCGTGGTGCCGCTTCGCCAGTGGCCGAGGATCACGATCGGGTCGTGCTCGATCCGGGCAGCTCGCACGCCCCGACCCCAGAAGACCTCTTGGAGTGCCGCGAGCAGTTCACTGCCAAGACTCGCCGCCGTGATGCCGAGGGCGCGGGGGATCCGCGACGGCGACACGCGAAACCCGTGCCGCGCAAGCACGCAGACCCAGGACCGAAAGCGGATCCCGGTCCACATCGAGAGCGTGAAGCCGGGGCGGTGCCTCATGGCCCCCGCACCTCGATCTCAATCCGTCCGCTGCCCGGTAGCGACTCCACGCACCGCGGGCCGATGAGCCGCGAGGGCGTGAAGAAACCGCCGGGACCGTCGCGGTCGAGCAGGTGCTCCACAGCGAGCACCAAGCCGACGCCGGGGCAAAGCACGACCCCCGTGGCCCGGGCGTCGGCGTCACGCCGCTGGGCGGCCTCGAACACCTCGATCTCGCCGGTGATGTCAACGTAGTCGGTCCCGGCCGCAAGGCAGGCATCGACCATCGGGTCGCTCGTGGCGGAGAAAGGTCCTGCGCAGTGGGCGACGACGCCACAGCCGGCGACGGCCTCGCGGACCGTCTGCGGGTCGCGGAGATCGAAGACGCGGCTGGGCAGGCCATGGCGGGCGGCGAGCGCCTCGACTGCCGGGCTCCGGCCGGCGAGGATCGGCCGCAGGCCTCGGGCGACCGCACGATCGGTCACGAGCCGGCCGGTGTAGCCGGTCGCACCGTAGATCATCCACGTTCGACGTGCGCTGGGCATCGGCCTCGTTGTCTCCAATGGGCCGTGGCTAGCGGGGCTCCTCGCTCACGATGCGGCCGTCGATCACGACGGCGGTGCAGTGCGAGGTGTATTCGAAGGGGTCGCCGTCGAACACCGCCACGTCGCCGTCGAGGCCCGGCCGTAGGCTTCCCACGCGGTCGGCCACGCCGAGGATCGCCGCCGCGTCGCTGGTGATCGTCGCCAGAGCCTGCTCCGTCGTCAGGCCGTTCGCAGCCGCAATCGCCGCCTCGAAGAGGGCCACCCTCGTCTTGGGCACGTAGCCCTCGAAGCCGCTCTGCATGGCCACGGAAATCCCCTTGGCGTGCAGCGTGGCGGGAGTCTCGAAGCTGATGTTCTCCGTCTCGCCGGTGCCGCCTCGCCGCATCGAGGGGTGGATGATCACGGGCACGCCGGCCGCCTTGATGCTGTCGGCTGCGAGGTAGGCCTCGGCGGCCGAGTCGAGGACGATCTTGATGCCAAACTCCTTCGCGATCCGCAGGGCGGCGTCGATGTCGGTGGCGCGGTTGACCGTGACGAGCAGCGGCAACTTGCCGCGGAGCACGTCGGCGAAGATTTCGCGGCGAAGGTCGCGATCCGGCCGCTTCTCGGGGTCGCCGAGGTCGAGTTTCCGCAGGTAGTCCTGCGTCTTCACAAACTCGCCGCGGAGCATGGCCACCGCCTTACTCCGCGTGCCGGGCGACTTCTTCTCGTCGCCGGGCCGGGCGTCGTCGCCGAGCGTCACCGCGACCATCGCCGCAGGCACGATCACGGCATCGTCCACCGTCTCGCCCACGGTCTTCACCACCATCGTCTGCCCTGAGACGAGCGCGCCTGGCGCGTGCCCGGTGTGGATCGTGGTGATGCCGAAGCCCCGCACCCATTCGATGAGCCGTTCCCGCGGGTTGTAGGAATCGATCGCCCGCAGTTCCGGCTGAATGGGCTCGCCCTTGTCGAGTTGGTCCTGATCCTGGTCCTGATTGAGATAGCCCGTCAGGCCAACCGCGGTGTGGGCGTCGATCAGCCCCGGCGTGACGACCTTCCCCCGCACCACGCGAGCGGCCGGCGGCACGGGGATGTCGAGGGCCGAACCGACGAGCGTGATCTTCCCGCCGTCGATCACGACCACTCCCTTTTCGATCGGCGGACCAGCCATCGTGTGGACGACATCGCCGTAGACCGCCACGAGCGGCGGAGCCTCGGCGGCGGGCACCCGGACGTCCGCAGTCACCGCGATGGCGATCAGGGCGAACCAGAGAATGGGTCGGTACGGTCGCATCACTTCGTCTCCGAAAGCCGTTCGTCGGTGCAGCAGGCGTGGGCCTTCTGGTCGCGGCCGGCCCCGTAGCCCCCCACGGCGAAGAGGCGGTCCTCGGGGTCGTCGCGGTCGAAGACCTTCTCCCCCTCGACCCAGGTCTCGAGCACCTTGGTGCGCACGGAGAGCGGATCGCCCGAGAGCACGACCAGGTCGGCATCCTTCCCGACGGCGAGCGAGCCGATCCGCGCATCGAGTTCCAGCATCTTCGCACCGGCCAGCGTGAGGGCCTCGAGGGCCTTCTCCCGGCTCATGCCAGCGCGCACCGCCAGCCCGGCAGTCCGCAGAAAAAGCCGCGAGTCGGTGACGGGGTCGTCGGTGTGGATCGCGACCGGCGCTCCCGCCTTCTCGAGCATCGCTCCCGTGGCCAGCGACAGATCCATCGCCTCGATCTTACCGCCCGGGCTGTCCACCACGATCACCGAACATGGGGCCTGGGCCTTCGCGAGTTGGTCGGCCACCTTCCACGCCTCGCTGACGTGATGGAGCACCACCTTGAAGCCAAACTCGTCCCGGAGCCGCAGCACCGTCATGATGTCATCTGCACGGTGGCAGTGATGGTGAACCACCACGCGGCCGTCGAGCACGTCGAGCAGGCCCTCCATCTCCAGGTCGCGGTCGGGCAGTTTCGCCGCGTCGCCTTTCGCCTCGGCCACCTTGCGGCGGTAGTCTTGCGCCTTGAGAAACTTCTGTCGCACCAGCGCCGCCGACTTCGACCGCGTTCCGGGGAACGGCGCGTCCTTTTGTGAGTTGGTGCCGTTGGCCATCTTCATCCCGCCGAGCGGCTTGCCGGCCGCGTCACGGATCGACACGTCGTCGATCGTCGAGGCCTTTCGGAGCTTTGCGTAGATCGTCTGCCCGGAGAGAAGGTGCCCCGAGCCAGGCATGATGTTGAGCGTGGTGAGGCCGCCGGCCCGGGCCTTGCGGAACCCCGAGTCGCGGACATTGATCGAATCGAGAATGCGGACATCGGGCTGGATCGGGCCACTTGCATCGCCCCCCCAGCCGCCTCCCACGTGGCTGTGGGTATCGACGAGGCCGGGCATGATCACTCTGCCGGTGCAGTCGATCGTCTCTGCGTTTGGCGGAATCGGCGTCGTGGCCGTCGGGCCGATCGCGGCAATCGTGCCGCCGGCGACGATGACCGTGCCGGGGGCGATCGGTGGACCGGAGATCGGCAGCAACTCCGCGTTCGTGAAGGCGACCGGTCGTTCTTGGGCGATGGCGTTCGGGCCGCCGCCGAGGCAGGCCGCGAGCAGGCAGAGACCAGTGACGATTCGTGTATTCATGACAGAGGAGTCTACCAGCGTAGCGTGCTCACCGACCCTCCCCGCTGAAAGCCGACCGGCCGTAAGGCCGCGGGCCTCCTTCACGCTTGGGTCGGCATCAAGC
>JBAXOU010000051.1:0-16932 GCA_037133115.1 Planctomycetota bacterium
ACGTAGCCGCAGGTTGGTAACCTGCGGTGGGGCACAGGTTGACAACCTGTGCTACTGGGACCAGGAAACGTAGCCGCAGGTTGGTAACCTGCGGTGGGGCACAGGTTGACAACCTGTGCTACCGGATCGGCAGCGTCTCGATTGGCACCGGCGGCCCCGGGGCGATCTGCGCGCCCGGTGGGAGTTGCTCGGGCGGAATCGGGGCTCCGTAGACGGGGCCCTGCGGGACGGGCGGTGCCGCTGGTGGAAGGCCCGGCTGTGGCACTGCGGCGCCGGCTGCATCGGGCGGTTGGTAGTAGGGTTCGGCCTGCTGCTGCGGCGGTACGCCCAGTTTGGCCAGCACCAGCGCGAGCATCTTTTGCTCGAGCTTGGGGTCGCGGCCGAGCGGGATCCAGCCGAGGTTGGGAGTGGGGCTCGCGACCGGCCGCGGCTGGTCGCCCACCTGCTGCCCGAGCGTGGGGAGCGGGGTGCCATAGCGGTAGAGCGAGTCGTCGTTGCGAAACGAGGCACCGCCGGTGGTCGCCCGCATCGGCCGGGGCAGGTATTCGAGTTCCTTGTTGACCACGACCTCCACTCGCCAACCGGCGGAGTCGGGAGTGAGTCGCATGGTCGCGATTCGGCGGATCGACTGCAGCGTGGCCTCCCACCGCTCGTCCCAGCCCACCGAATCGCCCCGCCACGGCTCGAGGACGGTCGCGCCGGTCTGGGGGAAGGTGTCGATGCGGCCCTCGGTTGGCACGCCGTTGGCAAACACCACCCGCTGCTCCGAGTTCACCTTGAAGAAGTCGTCGGTCACGTCCACGAGTTTCGTCCACACGAGTTCGGCGTCGAGCGGCGGGATGACGACCGCGTTGCGGGGCGTCGGAGGCGGTCCGGGGATCACCGGCCCGCCGGGGCCGATGACCGCGCCCTCGGGCAGCAGTGCGAACGGATTCGGCTGGACGGCGTTCGACTGCGGGCCGAGCGGAGCGGGCAGGATGATCGGCGCGGCCTGCGGCGGAGGCAACTGCTCCTGCGCGGTGGCCCACGTCCCCGCCGACAGGGTTGCGACCAGCATCACGATGGCGAACGGGCGACGCATCCAAGATTCCCGCAGGAGCCGCGGATCGTCCCGGAACATCGGCGATCGCTCAAGGGCAGTTCAGGCCCGGGAAACGGCGCGATTTCGCCACAGAAAACCAGTTCGTCGCACCGAGTGTCCCGCAGGCGGGGAGCGTCGGGCCCGCACTGTCGTAGAATGCGATACGAGTCGATTCCTGGGTGAATCGCCCACCCGTCCTGCTCGACGTCGTCAACCAGAGGGACATCCATGATCCAGCGAATCCTCGTCCGGTGCGTTGCGCTCGGCGCACTGGTCACGACTACCTGCCACGCGGCGGAGCCGGCCGCAGCCACCTGTCCGGTGATGGGAAACCCCGCGCCGGCGACCCGCACCACGGTGGCGGGAGGCATGAACAACGGCGACTGGTGGCCCGATCAGCTGAACCTCGACATCCTTCATCAAAACTCTCCCGCCGGAAATCCGCTGGGAGAACGCTTCGACTATGCCGAGGCGTTCAAGACGCTCGATCTGGAGGCGGTCAGGAACGATCTCCGGGAGTTGATGACGACCTCGCAGGACTGGTGGCCGGCCGACTACGGCCACTACGGGCCGTTCTTCATCCGGATGGCCTGGCACAGCGCCGGAACCTATCGGATTGGCGATGGCCGGGGCGGTGCCGGCTACGGGGCGCAACGATTCGCGCCGCTCAACAGCTGGCCCGACAACGCAAACCTCGACAAGGCCCGCCGGCTCCTCTGGCCGATCAAGCAAAAGTACGGCCCGAAAATCTCCTGGGCCGACCTGATGATCCTCGCGGGGAACGTCGCCCTCGAGTCGATGGGATTCGAGACGTTCGGATTCGGCGGGGGCCGCGAGGACGTCTGGGAGCCGCAGAACGACATCTTCTGGGGGCCGGAGAGCGAGTGGCTCGGTGCCAAACGATACAGCGGCGATCGCCGGCTCGAAAACCCGCTCGCAGCGGTCCAGATGGGCCTGATCTACGTCAATCCGGAAGGGCCCGACGGCAAGCCCGATCCGCTGGCGGCCGCCCGCGACATTCGCGAGACGTTCGGCCGGATGGCGATGAACGACGAAGAGACGGTGGCGCTGATCGCCGGCGGACACACCTTCGGCAAGGCCCACGGCGCGGCGAGTGCCGACAACGTCGGCCCCGCCCCGGAGGCGGCCGGCATCGAGGAACAGGGGCTCGGCTGGAAGAACGGCTTCCGCACTGGCAAGGGGGATGACACGATCACCAGTGGCCTCGAGGGCGCCTGGACCGCGACGCCCACGACCTGGTCGAACGGCTACTTCGACCACCTCCTCGGCTATGAGTGGGAACTGACGAAGAGCCCGGCCGGGGCCTGGCAGTGGACCCCGAAGGAGAAGTCGGCGGAGGGCACGGTGCCGGACGCCCACGACGACGCGAAATCCCATCCGCCGATGATGTTCACCACCGATCTCGCGCTCCGCATGGACCCGCAGTATGCCCCGATCGCGAAGCGGTTTCACGAGCACCCGGAGCAGTTCCAGCAGGCGTTTGCCAAGGCCTGGTACAAGCTCACGCATCGCGACATGGGGCCGGTGTCGAGGCTCCTGGGCCCCGATGTGCCGGCGCCGCAGATCTGGCAAGACCCCGTGCCTCCGGTTGACCACCCGCTCATCGACGAACGGGACATCACCGCCTTGAAGGCCACGATCATCGGCTCCGGGCTCTCGGTGCCGGAGCTGGTCTCGACGGCCTGGGCATCGGCGTCGACGTTTCGGGGCAGCGACAAGCGAGGTGGGGCCAATGGGGGCCGGATCCGTCTGACGCCGCAAAAGGATTGGGAGGTCAACCAGCCTGCCCAACTGGCGAAGGTGCTCGACCGGCTGGCGGCGATCCAGAAAGAGTTCAACGCTTCCCAGAACGGTGGCAGGCAGGTGTCGATGGCCGACCTGATCGTGCTTGGCGGCTGCGCGGCGGTGGAGCAGGCCGCCAGTCGGGCCGGGCAGGAGGTGACGGTGCCGTTCACGCCCGGACGGACCGACGCCACGCAGGCGACGACCGACGTCGATTCGTTCGCCGTGCTGGAGCCGAAGTCGGACGGGTTTCGCAATCATTTCGCTCGGGAGATCGACCGGCCGGCCGAGGAGCTGCTCGTCGATCGGGCGCAGCTGCTCACGCTCTCGGCCCCGGAGATGACCGTGCTCGTTGGCGGTCTGCGGGTGCTCGGCGCCAATGCCGGCAGCGGGCCGCTGGCCCAGCTCGGCGTCTTCACCGATCGGCCCGGGGTGCTCACCAACGATTACTTCGTGAACCTCCTCGACATGGGTGTCGACTGGCGGAAGTCGCCCGTCTGCGACCACTTCTTCGAGGGCCGCGACCGGACGACGGGCAGCGTGAAGTGGACGGCCAGTCGGGTCGATCTCGTCTTCGGCTCCAACTCGCGGCTGCGGGCGATCGCCGAGGTCTACGCGAGCGACGATTCACGGCGGAGGTTCGTCACCGACTTCGTGGCAGCTTGGAACAAGGTGATGAACCTCGACCGCTTCGACCTGCCGGCCGCGGTGCGGTGCGGAACCGACGCGATGGCCGCGGCCGCGTTACGAAAGCCGTGAGGGGCTTCGCGTCATCGCACCCAGAGCAGCGGCTGGGTGATCGGCACGTTGCGGCGGACCTCGGGATCGGTCGAGTCGGCAGGGAGCCGCTTCCAGAGATCGAGGTAGGCGGGCTCATGGAGGGCGAGCCCCGCGAAGAGCAGGTGCGGCTGCCGCACGGGCCAGCCCTCCCAGTGCTCGACGTCGGGCGGCTTCGGCCACGTCTTCTTGTCGGCCAGATACGGATGGAGCCACGCTACGGCCGACCGCATCCCGCGGCCGTCGGGCAGCGCGAACGTCCAGAGGTCAGCGCCCCCGGCGGAGAGGATCTGGCAGAGCGTCGCCATCTGGTCGAGCTGGAAGATCGAGTAGCCGTAGGGCTTCGTGCGCCCGAGTTCCTCAGGGAACGATCCGTCGGCCGCCATCTGGTGTGGCACGAAGACCTCCTTGAACTGGCGGCGGCATTCGGCGAGGAGCGGCTCGTCGCCGGTGAGGTCGGCGAACGCAGCCAACTGCACGAAGTAGGCCACGGCGTGGTTGTTCTTCGCCTCGCCTTCCTTGCGGCCGTTCTCGCTCGTGGTCATCCAGGTGCAGAGGTCGGCGAACCACTGCTTTACGCCGGCGACCGTCGCCTCCGGCAAGGCGCGTTGCTCAGCGAGCACCTTCACGGCCCGAGCGACTTCGGCGAGGTGCAGCCCGTCGATGATGCCCGCCGGCCGGCCCGCTGACACGCCGGGCACGGCCTGAGCATGGGCGAGATTCGGGTTCATTCGCGTGGCCGGGTCGAGGAAGAACACCCGCAGGAGATCGTCGGCCTTGGCGGCGTAGCGAGCGTCGCCGGTCACGAGCCGGGCAGCGGCGAGGGCCGCCACGCGGTCGCGGAGCGTGTTCACCGCCTGGCGGTGGGCGAAAAAGTTGTCGGGGTTGGATTCCCCGTCGCGGCGGATGTACGGCAGGCCGTCGGGCTTCGTGGGATCAGGCCACCAGTAGTCACCGTTGGAGTAGAAGTCGTTCGGCGAGCCCTCGGCATGCGGGGCACGGTGGGCCGTGATCGTGAGCGGTGGCAACGCGAGGGCGGCGTCGGCCGCCTTGAGGATCCGCTCGCGGTCGAGACCGGCCACATCGATGGCTTCCGACGCCGGCGGCCGGGAATAGCCAACCGGAGACGCCTGAGTCGCGGTCGTCGCAGCCTTCCCCGCCGCCGGTTCGGCGTCGAGCGTCACAAACGCCGATCGCAGCCCCGGCGATGTGACCGCGGCCACCGCCTTGCGGCCGGTGAGCCTGACGCGGATGCGGGCCCGCCCGTTGGCCAGCTGCACCACGCGCGACCCTTCGGGTGTGCCGAGGTTGTCGACGAGCGTGCCCTCGCCGGCGAGGTCGAATCGCACCACGTTGGCCGCGTCGACGCACGGGAGTCCGTCCTTGTCGAACGCGCGGGCCTCGATCCACGCCCCCGCATCGTCTCGCGACGCCTCGGCGAGCGTCAGTTTGGCGGCCTTCCCCCACTTGGCCGTGTGGTAGTCGAAGGCGATTTCGTCGGTGAGTTGTTCGCCCGCCGCCGCGCGGGCCACTGCGCGGACGACATGTCGGCCCGCGGCAAGCGGCACGTGCCACTGCAGGCCTGCGGCGGGATAGGTCGCGACGTCGCGGCTCTTCGTGCCGGCAGACGTGCCGTTGACGAAGAGTTCCACCTGGGGGCAGTTGGAATAGACCCGGATCTCCTTCGCCTCGCCCGGCTCTCCCCAGCGGTCGTGCCAGCCGTGGCCGAGAAGGTGCACCATCGGCTTGTCTGCCCAGTAACTCTGGAAGACGTAGTAGCTCTCCTTCGGCGTGCCATCGCGGGTGACTACGCCCTTTTGGTTCACCCGCGGCACCGGGTTTTCGGGCCGCAGCGGCGTGGAAAAGTCCTTGAAGATCCAGGCGGCGGCACCAGTGAGGTTCGGCATTCGCTCCTGCTCGTGGAGGTGCCAGTCGAAGAGGTTCACCATGTAGCTCTCCGACCAGTCGCCGTCCTTCGACATTCGCACCTTGCCGCCCGACGCCTTGTAGGCCTTGCCCACCTCGGCGGTCCCCTGCCCTTCCGCGACCTTCTCCAGCATCTGCTCCGGATCTTCGGCGAACCGACCGGCGTGGCTGTCGCCTCCCCATTCAGCGTGGAAGAAGTGCGGTGTGTCGGCGATCGCTTTCTCCGTGGCCCCGCGATACTCGCGGTAGCGGCCGGAGTACCAGCCCGCCCAGATGCTCGGCGAGTAGACGTCGACCACGTCCTTGCAGAAGTCACAGCGGCGGATCGCCGTCTGGCGCGACGAATCCAGCTCGTGGGCGAGGCCGTTGAGCTCGGCCATGAAGGTGCGGATCGCCTCCTTGTCGAACGCGGGAAAGTCGCCGGGCCAGTCGTTCTCGTTGCCGAGGCCCCAGAGGATCACCGCCGGGTGGTTGCGATGCTGGTCGATCAGAGCCCGGAGCATGTCGCGGCACTGCTCGCGGTAGCGTTCGCCGCCGAGCCCACCACGGCACCAGGGGATTTCCTCCCAGACGAGCAGGCCGAGCTCGTCGCAGAGGTCGAGCACGAGCGGCGCCTGCTGGTAGTGGCCGAGGCGGACGAAGTTGGCCCCCATCTCCTTGATCTGCGTCATCGTGCGGCGGATCACGTCGTCGGGCACGGCCGCCGCGACTCCCGCGTGGTCTTCGTGGTAATGCGTGCCGCGGAGGAGCAGCCGCTCGCCATTGAGCTTGAAGGGGCCGTGCGGCACCCACTCGACGCTCCTGAGGCCAAACCGCTCGGCGACGCGGTGCTCGCCGTGGGGCGAGGCGAGCGTCACGGAGCACGAATACAGCCGGGGCGTGGCCGGCGACCACGTGGCCGGCGCGGGAATCGTGAAGGAGTCGATCTCTTTGTCGCCCTCCCACGGAGCGGCCTTCAGTTCATGGCGGTGGACCACCGCACCGGCTGGATCGCGGACCTCGATCGCGAGGGCCAGTTCGTCGGTGATGTTCTCCGGATTGCGCAAGCGCCCGCGGATCGTGACGCTCCCCTTCCCGTCGGCGAGGACCGGGAGCACGTGCACCCGCTCCAGCGACACGGCGGGCACGTGCACGAGATGGACATGCCGGTAGAGGCCGCCGTAGCGATTGAAGTCGCTGAGATCGGATGGGATCGACTCCGCATCCCGCGAGTTGTCACAGCGGATCGCCAGCGGAACCTTCCCCTGGCACGACTCGTCGGCCAGCGCACCCGTGGCGGCGTCGGTGATGTCGAGCGTCCACTCGTCGTAGCCACCCAGGTGGCTGCCGACCTCGGCAAGGTTCACGAACACGCTCGTCGCCTGTCCGGCACCATCGAAGTGGAGAAGGGTGCGGCCGTGTGGAAAGGGGTTCTTCGACTCGAGCCTCGCGCGGTACCAGCCGTGCCCCTGGTAGTACCGCTCGTCGGGATCGACGGCGTCGCGGGCGTTGAAGCAGTGGGGCAGCGAGACCTTCGTCCAGGCGACGTTGTCGCTCGCCTTTTCGCCCCGCCAGACCTCCCAGGCGCTGCCGAGCGTGCCACGGTAGTGCTCCCAGCCGTCGGTCAGGCGTTGCCCCTGCTCAGCGGCCGCCCCAGGCCGGCTGAGGATCGGCAACGTTGTCGAGGTCGTCGCGAGTGCCAGCGCCAGCAGCCATCCGCCGCGGCGATCGATCGAGACCATGCTTCCTTCTCCCCTGTTCATGCGTGTCATGCGGCTGGTCACGCGGTCACTCGTCCACGAACGTCAGTCGGATTCGGCCGTCCCCGGCGCCCGTCAAACCCTTCACGAGCGCCGCGTACGACGGATCGCGATAGACGATCCCGGCCCGCCAGAGGATCGTCGCAAAATCGGCCTGCTCCATCCGGCGGATCTGCTCGTGCGGCCAGCGGTGCGGCGCCGCAACGTAGGGCATGAGGAAGTCGATGGCCCGGCGGATCGATCGGCCGTCGGGGGTTTCATACCGCCAGAGGTCGACGTCGACGTGTTCCGCGAGCGTGGCGAGGTGGCACAGCGCCTGGAGATTGAAGGCGGAATAGCCGAGCGATCTCGTTCGCACCAGTTCGTGCGGCTGGCTCCCATCGGGCTCGATCTGCACGGCGATCCGCCGCGGGCCGGCATCTTCGAGCACGTCGACCGCGAGATCGCGGCGGCCGCTCAGCAGGGCCAACTGCACGACCTGCGTGTCGAAGAAGGTGCCGTGGTTGTTGTCGGCGGCCCGCTCGCGGCGGCCGGGTTCGCTCTCCAGGAGCCAGTCGAGGTAGTCGCCGGCCCAGGCGGCGATGGCCTCGTGGTCGGTGGCCGAGAGCACGCCCGCATCGTCGATCAGCGTGACGGCGTCGATCGCTTCCACCAGATCGCGGCCCTCGATGATGCCCGCGCCGCGGCCATCGTTGGTGCCGCGAATGGCCTGAGCGTAGCGGAGGTGGGGATTCATCCGCGTCGCCTCGTCGATGAACCAGGTGCGGGCAAATGCGGCGGCGTGTTCGGCATACCGCTTCTGGCCGGTGAACTGCCAGGCGAGGCCGAGCGTCTCCATGGCCGAACCGAGTTGGCCCGCTCGGCCGCGATCGGTGAACTGCGTGTCGTCTGCCTCCGGATTCCGCCGGCCGTCGCGGCGGACGTAAGGCAGCCCGTCCGCAGCGGATTGGTTGGGCCAGTAGTAGGGCGCGAGGCTCGTGTAGTCGTGCGGGTCGCCGCTCGGCGCCGGCCAACGCTTGTCGGTTACGGTCGGCGGCCGCACGTCGAGCAGAGCGTCGGCCTCCTCGACGAGGGTATCGACGGCGTCACGAACTTCGGGGTCACCCGTGGCCAGCCGTCGCTTCGCTTCGGCGAGCGAGCCGGGGCGGGCGGAGTGATACACCCGTGCGGCAGCCGGATCCTCGGCCCAGCCCCGCGAGGCGATGCCGAGGGCACTGACCAGAACGAGCAGAACCAGTCTGGTCATAGCGCCGCCGGCTGGGCCTTTTTGCTTCCCGACTTGGCCGCCTTCGTCGACGCCGGCGCTGGCGGGGGAAGGTGGGCCGAAAGGCGGTCGATCACCGGCTTGAACTGAGGGTCGGAGGCGAGGTTGCGGGTTTCATTGGGATCGTCGCGCTCGTCGTAGAGCTCGCGCGCCACGATCCGTGAGCCTCCGTCTTCCCGCCAGGCCGTGAAGCGCCAGCGTTCGTCGCGGACGCTGTAGCCCATCACCGGTCCGTCGGCGCCATCTCCCTTGCCCCGAGGATACTGGCTGATGGCAACGGGCTTCACCGAGCCGGTCGGATCGCGGAGCAGCGGCCCGAGGCTGGTGCCCGCGAGTCCGGCGGCGGAGGGCAGCCCGCAGGCGTCGGCCAGCGTGGGGTAGACGTCGACGAACTCCACCGGTGCTGCAGCTGTTTTTCCAGCAGCGCATCCCGGGGCCGAGATGATCAAGGGTGCCCGCGTGGCACGCTCGAAGTTGGTGTGCTTGTGCCACAGACCATGGTCGCCGAGCTGCCACCCATGGTCGCCCCAGAGCACCACGACCGTGTTGTCGGCGATGCCGGCTTTGTCGAGGGCATCGAGCAGGCGGCCGATCTGGGCGTCGGTGTAACTGATGCAGGCGTAGTAGCCGTGCCGGAGCCGGCGGGCCACGTCAGCTGGCAGTGGATTGCCAGGCGGAATGTCGAGGTATTGGTGGAGTTCGCCGCTGGCGTGTCCGGCAAACGCGGGCGCGCCTTCGGGAAGTTGGTCGATCGCCGGCCCGGGGATCGCGGCGGGATCGTAGAGATCCCAATACTTCTTCGGCGCGACGAACGGCAGATGCGGCTTGAGGAGTCCGACGGCGAGGAAGAACGGTTTGTCCTGCTTGGAGAGCGCGGCGATCCGCCGTACCGCCTCGGCGGCGGTGTACCCGTCGGGGAGTTCGTCGTCGGACTTCTCGCTCACCACGGTGGCCGGCCCCTTGCCCGACTCCGCCCGCGGCGTGTCGGCGGAATACTCCTCGACGCCGCCCCCCACCTTCTTCGTGGTCTGCTTCGTCCAGTCGTCGGGATCGGCGTCGACGGCCTTGCCATTGGGATACCAGTGCGGCTCGCTCCACGAGCGGCCGTCCTCGTAGCCGCGGTGGTAGATCTTGCTCAGCGCCGCACAGTGGTAGCCGTTGGCCTTGAAATGCTGCGGCAGCGTGACGCAGTCGGGCAGCGCCGTGCGGAAGTGCGTCTTGAGGTCGAGCACCCGCGTGGTGTCGGGCCGTTGGCCGGTCATCAACGACGTTCGCGAGGGGCTGCAGACGGCCTGCTGGCAATAGGCGTGCCCGAACACCACCCCGCGGGCGGCGAGCCGGTCGATGTTGGGCGTCTTGGCGACGGTGTTGCCGTAGCAGCCCATGTCGGGCCGCAGGTCATCCACCGCGATCATCAGCACGTTGAGAGGGCGGTGCGACACCGCATCATCCGCAGCCGGCAAGTGGTTCGCGGTCGCCATCGCGAGCAGGCAGACGAGTCGCCGGACCAGCGTTCGTTCGAGAAACATGCACCACCCCCGGAGTCGATTGATCGTGCGGTTGTCGTTTCCGCCCTTCCAGTATCCCATGCAGATGGAGCGAATGACAACAACACTGGATTCGATGGCGATACGATGGCGCCGCGCGTTTATGCCGGGCAATCGCGTCGCGGAAACTTTGCATCACGGCGAGCGCGGCGGTTCGCGGCCACCGAGCCAGCGGGCCACCGCCTCCGCCTGCGTGCGGACGTGCAGTTTCTTGTAGACGTGCTCGAGGTGCGTGCGGACGGTGGCGAACGAGACGCTCAGCCGCGTGGCAATCTCCTTCTTGGAAAGCCCCTGGACGAGCATGTCGAGCACCTCCCGCTCGCGTGCCGTCAGGGTCGACGCCATGGCCGGTGCGGCGTGGGACGTGCGGGCGAACGCCTGCACCACCTTGCGGGCGACGGCCCCGGTCATCGGTGCACCCCCTGCGGCGACATCGCAGACCGACTCGACGAGCTTGGCCGGCGTGATCGGCTTCACGAGGTAGCCGACCGCGCCGGCTGACAACGCTTCGAAGATGGTGTCGGTGTCGCGGTAGACCGTGAGCACGAGCGTCTGCCACGGCCGCCGCATGGCGGCGATGCGGCGGATCACCTCCACTCCCGAAATGCCGGGCAGGTTGACGTCGACGACGATCACCCGTGGGTTGACGTCTGCCAGCTGCTCGAGTGCCTGTTCTCCGCTGGAGAAGGCGCCGGCGAACTGGCACTCCCGGCTGCCGCGGAGGATGTCACCGAGGCTCTCCCGGACGCGGCGGTCATCCTCGATGATCGCGACGCGGATCGGCCCGCCTTCAGTGGCTGCGACGGTGGCTCCTTCACGGGGTGTGGTCATGTCAGACCTCCACCGCGATGGCGACCGTCGTGCCGGTTCCCGGGAGCGACTCGATCGTGAGCCGGCCACCCAGTTCGCCCGTGCGGTGCCGCATCGCCGTGATGCCGCTGTGCCGGCCCGATCCTTCGGCCGAGATCGCGGTGCTGTCAAAGCCCCTGCCGTTGTCGAGGACGGTGAGCCGCAGTTGGTGGCCGTCCACCCGAATGGTCATCAGCACCTCGCTGGGCAGGCCGTGCATGATGGCGTTGTTGAGCGATTCCTTGAGCAGCATGCAGATGTTGTGCCGCACCCGCGAGGAGACGACGCGGTGTGGCACGTCGTGCGGCAGGTCGAGGCGGCAGGCAACGCCCGCGGCCGACGCAAACTCCTGGGCGAACTCGGCGAGGTAGGAGACGAGTTTGTCGAGCGAGTCGTTGGCCGGATTCACCGCCCAGACGATCTCGTCGAGCGACCGCGTGAGGCCGGTGGTGGCGGTGCAGATCCGCTGGAACAACGCCCGCGCACCGGTGTCGCCGTCGTGGTCCGCCGCCATCGCCGAGAGATGGGCCACCTGCGTGAGGCCCGCCCCGAGGTCATCGTGGATATCACGGGCGATCCGCTCCCGCTCCTGCTGCAGTTCCCGCTCGCGGGAGAGCCGGCGGCGATATCGCTGCCGGACCACCGCGAGCACCAGCGCCGCCACCGCCGCCGCCGCCGCCGCGCCGCTGGCGGCGATGAAGCCCGGCCGCTGCCAGAACAGGGCTTCGACATCGAGTACGGCCGTCGCTCCCTCGGCGGCGTACTTCCCATCGAGGCTGGCTCGCACTTCGAACGTGTGGCGCCCGGCGGGCAGGCCGTGGAGCACCACTCGCCGCGACCGGCCCACCGGCGTCCAGTCGTCATCCGAGGGGTCGGCCTCCACGCCGGTGTCACCGGCAGTGACGCGATATCGGAACTTCAGGGCCTCCGGAGCCGCCATGTGGATTGCGGTGAACCGCACCGCCACCGCCGTATCGCCGGCCGGCACGACCATTCCCGCTGGCGTGCCCTCGACGATGGTGCCATCCCGGTGCGTCGACTTGATGTGCTCGATGACCGCCTGCGGGGCGGTGCGACGAACGACGCTCGCCCCGCCGTCGAGAACGAGCAGTCCCTGCGCAGATGGAAAGAGGAACTGATCCGAACGGCCGAGCGCGTTGATGCGGCCGGTGCAGGTGACGTGTGCCAGCGGCCCGTCGGGGTCGAACCTGCGAAACAGCCCACGTCGCATCGGCCACCGCTCGATGGTCGCAAGGTCTCCGGCAAACAAGCCGTCCCGCGTGCCCACCCAGAGCAATCCGGAGGGCGAATCCTCGATCTGGGTGATCGCTGCCTCGGGGAGTCCGTGGTTCACGTCGAACACCGCCACCGGTTCGGTGAGTCGCATCAGCCGACCATCGCCACCGGCCCAGAGCGTGCCGTGGCGATCGCGGTGGAACGACCACACGGAGCCCTGCGGCAGTCCCGCCACATCGAGCCGGCGCAGCGTGTCGCCGTCGGCATCGACCTGCGTGATCCAGTCGCCCTGCCGACCGATCCAGAGCGTGCCGTCGGTGTCGGGGACGATCGCCTCGACCAACCGTACGGCGGAGTTCGGCTCGGCGGCGGGCCGGGGAGGTGTCGCCGGATCGAGGAACACCAGGCCCTCGCCGCTGCCGATCCACAGCCGTGTCGTTGGGTCACCGGCCAGCGCGGCGATGATCGACAATCGCCGCCCCTCGGCGGCAGCCGGCACGCGTTCGAACGTGCCATCCGGCCGCCCGTGCCACAGTCCGGCACCGTCGGTCCCGAGCCAGATCTCGCCATCGCGGCCGGCAAGGATCGCTTCGAATCGCAGCGCGGCGACACTGGCAGGCAGCGGCACGGACTCGAAGGCCCTGTCCGCGTCACCCGCTCGCAGGCGGACGAGGCCGCCCCGCTCGGGTGTGGCCCAGATCGTGCCGTCGTCGGCCTGCCACGCCGCCTTGACGCCAGGGAGAGGTCCGGCAACCGGAACCACCCGCGCGCCCTGTGTCTTGTGGAGGAAGCGGACGAGGCCGCCGTCGGTGGCGGCCCAGATCGTGCCGTCGCTGTCCTCGAGGATCGACCTCACCGCCACGTTCACAGGCGCCGCGCCGGTCTCGAGCACCGCCCACCGGCCACGGCGGTACTCGCGGATCCCCTGCTCGCCACCGCACCACAGGCTTCCGGATCGATCGACCAGCGCGCAGGTCGTCTCCGGTGGACGATCGGCGATGGCCTCCCAGACTCCCTCGGTCCAGCGATAGATGGCCTTCGGCGTGACCGCCGTTGGTACCTCGTTGGACACGGAGAGTTGGACGGTCGGTTCGTTCCGGTCGTGATCCGGCACGGGATGGGGTTCGAGATCGCCGTCGATGATCTCGTGCGGCACGCCCCCCACCACGGTCCATTGGAGGGTTGCGGCACCGGTATCCGAGGCGACGATGGCCCCTGCGCGGAACGTGACGATCCCGCTGCCGCCGCTCAGATGGACAACGCCCTGCGAGTCGCCCGTCAGCATCGCGGCTCGCCACTCGTCAGGGGATTCATCGGGTGACCGCCGCAGCAGCCGGCTCCAGCCGTCCGGCCCATGGCAGCGGACGCATTCGGTCGTGAGGAGATACACGCGGCCGTCGGCAGCCGCGTGCATCTTCAGGATGCGTTCGCCCGGATCGCTGTCGAAATCCTTGCCAGGTGAGCCGACGTCGATGAAGCGGATGCCGTCGAACCGCAGCAGGTGACGAAACGTCGCCACCCGGAAGAAGCCGTCAGGCCCCTCCTCCACGCACTGGACGGCCCGCTCTGGCAGGCCATCTTCGACGGTCCACTGCCGCAGCGCGTAGTCGTCAAGGAGGCTGTTCGACGCGGACGACGGTGGCAACTCGGCTCGGGCGGGGCAGCACGCCGCGCCCGCCGCCACGACGGCCACCACTGCGGCGAGGTGCCGGCTGGCAAATCGTGATTGGGGCATTCGATCGTTCCTGCGGCGCACCCACGGCGGACGGACGCTGCCGCCGAATCCCCAACGGAGGAAGTCTATCTTCAAGTGCCGCGGCTCTCTGGGCAAGACACGTCCCCCGGTGGGGCGCTCGGACGATCGTCCGATTGCGGGCGGGGGGTGTTCCTCTACGGTAGACCTCAGGCGGGGAAGGAATGGTCTTCGAACAGGAGCATATGCCATCATTACCATGGATCATGACCTCGTCGTCCCAGCAGCGAATCAGGCAGGCCGCCTGACCATCACCTCGTGGGATCGCATGCGGAACCTGCTTGCGCTGCGGGCCGAGCACGGGGAGCTGTCGGTGATCGAGCGGCGCATCGCCGAGTACATCGTCGAGAATCCGCTGTGCGTGCGAGATCGGTCGTCGCAGCAACTCGCCAACACCCTGTCGGTCAGCCAGTCGAGCGTGGTCAAGTTCGCGAAGCGACTCGGCTTTCGCGGCTATCCCGACATGAAGCTCTCGATCACCGAGGCCCTGGCACGCGAGGCTGCCTCCAACGGGCCGGCGGTCGTCTCCTCTGATCCCGACACGGCCCGCGCGGAGGCGCTTTCCCGCGGCAAAGCCGCCGCCGACGACGAGACGCGGGCACTCAACCCGCCGGAACTCCTCGCCACCGCGGTCCGGCGGTTGGCCGCCGCCGAGACGCTCTTCGTTGCCGGCGACGGCGGAGGTGGTCTCGCCGCACAGGCCTTCGCAGCGCACGTGTCGGCGATCGGTCGACGCTGCATCGCCCACACGCACGCCGCGTCGCTCCGGGCGGGTCTGCTGGCCGCCTGCGGCCGCGACGCACTCTTGCTGGTGTGCGATCGCGCCGACGATCCCGTCTGGCTCCAGGCCTGCCATGACATGCGAGCGGCGGCTGGCGGAGTCGTGGCAATCGCGCGACAGCGGAGTGAATCGCTGATCGCCGCTACCAACGACTGCCTCGTGGTTTCCGCGCAGGCCGCGGCGCCCCATGTGGCCGACCTGATCTACGACTCGGCGGTCCGCCAGTTGCTCGACGACCTCTTCCTGAGAATCCTCGCCGCGCGTCCCGATGCCGCCGCTGCGGTGGCCGCCAATCGTCGCCGGCTCGCGGGGGGCGACTAATTCGGGTTGCCTCCCGGAGCACAGGGTTTCAACTCGTAGCACAGGTTTTCAACCTGTGTGTTTTCAGGCCTCGCCTGAGTCTCGAGTGCAAGCCGACCGGCCGTGAGGCCGCGGGCGCACCACACCGAACGCGGCGTCAACTGGTGGTTCGCTCCACGCCTCACGGCGTTGGGCTTCTACGGCAACTCCTCAAGCCGGCCGGCTACAGCGAACCGATGACCTTCTTCTTCGGGTTTGACGTGGTGCTGTCAGTGCTGGCCAGAGCCGCAAACGCCAGGCTCGTGGGGTCGAGCGCCGCGGCCTGAGCTGAATCCGTCGGGAGATAACTTCCAAGGTCGTACACGTCGGTGACGGCGAACGCGGCGGCATCGAGGACGTCGCACAAACCATCGTAGGTGAAGTCGCCCGTGCTCCAGTCGGCTGGCACGTCGTTGTTGAACGTGCCGGAACTGATGAACGTCGCCAAGTCGAGAACGTCGAGGGTGCCGTCGAGGTCAGTGTCGCCGGCCGCCGCAAACGCAATCTTGGCCGATCCTTCTGCACGGATGATCCAGCCGACGGACCTTGGACTCACAGATGCCGCCGCGCTCCGCGACACGATGCCGGTGGCGCCGTCCCACGTGCCGTCGTTACGGCCTGCGATCAGCCGCTGCCGCAGCGTTTCCTCGACGAAGCCCCCGGCCGCCACCGTGATCGAGCCGCTTCCCAGATCGATCCGCCCGAGAGCCGCGAGCACCAGCGACGCGAGCGAGACGCTGCCCGCGGCCACGTCGAGCGACAGGCGGGCCCCGGCGCGGACGTCCACCCTCCCGCTTCCGAGCGCCGCGACGTTGCGGACGACCAGTTCGCCCTCCTCGACGATCACGCTGCCGGTGAACGTCGCGGCCGCGGTGAGCACGAGCGTGCCGGCCCCCCGTTTGGTGATGCCCATCGTGCCGCTGCGAACCGTCGAGTCGACCACCGTCTGGCCGGCGGCGACGACGATCGCTGCGTCGAGCGTCCAGGTCGATGTGGAGGCCTGCTTGAGCTGGCTTCCAGACCCATCGGCGATCCCAGCCGACGCGCCGGCGAGCGACAGCACGTAGACGCCGTCAGTCGCCGTCGAGGCTCCCAGGTTGCCGAGCGTGTAGGTTCGCGAGTCGGTGGTGCCGAGCGTGGCTCCCGCGAGCGAGATCGCCGATCCGCCTCGGGTCAGCGTGAGATCGCCGAGGTCGAAGCCGGTCACCGGTCGCACGAAAGCGATCGTCACGGAGCCGACGGGAGTCGCGGTGTGGCCGGCTGCCGAGGGGGTGATCGTGGGCGAAGGCAGGGTGAGCGCGATCGCCGCGGTGAGCGGACTGCCGGCCGCGGTGCCATCGTTGGGCTGCACGGTTAGGGTCGCGGACGCACCCGTTGCAGGCGCGGTGTAGTTCAGCGTGGCGAGCACTGCGTTCACCTGGGTGAGGCCGCCGGTGATGGTGATAGCCGACGTGCCCGAGGCCCCCGACGTGATGGTCACACCGCTGATGGTCGGATACGCAGTCGCGACGACACCCACTTCCGCTCGCCGCAGGGGCCGCCATGCGGTTCCCGTGGCCTCCACCTCGTAGCAGCCGATGTCGCGGCCCGTGGCGGGGCGGGCGAGGTCACGGACGTCGAGGCCCGCATACTTCGCCACGGTGCCCGCCAGGTCGTGGCTCGCGCTGGTGGACGAGGTGTCGTTGACCGTGGGCGTGGCCGCCGCCTTGCCGATCAGCGGGCTGTTCGCCGCGGGCACGGCGAGCACGTCGTAGGTGCCCGTGAGCAGCGGATTGGCCGCCGAGGCGGTGCTGATCGTGTTCACGACGCCGCGGGGATTCGCGTCGCCCGCGAAGAT
>JBAXOU010000052.1:0-16852 GCA_037133115.1 Planctomycetota bacterium
AACGTGCCGCGGCCGTCGATCACGATCGCGGTGTCGCTCGTGCCAAACTCGGCGATCACCTGCAGGCAGGCGCCGCAGGGGGCGATCTTCGCGACGAGCGTCCCCGACGAGTCGGTGCATGTGACCGCAATCCGCACGAGCCGGCGGCCGCCCGCCACCACCCCGGCGAAGATCGCCGAGCGTTCGCCGCAGATCGTCAGGCCGTAGGAGCCGTTTTCGACATTCGCCCCCTTGAAGATCGTGGCGCCGGTCTCGGCGAACACGGCCGCGGAGCCGACCCGCCAGCCCGAGTAGGGCGAATGGGCGTTGGCCCCGGCGTCCCGAGCGGCGGCGAGCAGGGAGTCGTCGGAGGGGAGTGCGGATGGGGCAGGCATCGGTAACCTCGTGGCAGTGGGGAAGAAAGCGCTGTCGAAAGGGATGGCCGCGTGGCGGAGTCTACCGCTGCCGTGCGGCCGCGGCGCATTCGACAACATGCCAGCCAGCCGTATGATCATGCGGCCGTATCTGGCAGGGAATCGGAGAGCAGTTGCATGTCGCGGGTTCAGGTGTCGTCGCATCCGCTGGTCGCGCACCACGTGGTCGCCCTCCGCGATCCGACCACGAAGCCCCCTGCGTTTCGTCGGACGGTCGAACAGATCACGAGGCTCTTGGCCGTCGAGGCCACCACGACCGTGCCCACGAACGACGTCAGCGTGCCCACGCCGCTCGGCGAGGCAAAGGGACGGCGGATCGCCGAGCGGATCGCGATCGTGCCGATCCTCCGCGCCGGCCTGGGCATGGCCGAGGGCCTTCTGGAACTGATTCCTGATGCCGAGGTCTGGCACATCGGCCTCTATCGCGACGAGGCCACCCTCCGGCCGCAGGAGTACTACAACAAACTGCCCGCCACCTGCGGCGCCACGCTGGCGATCGTCGTCGATCCGATGCTCGCCACCGGCGGCTCCGCGATCCGTACCTGCGAGATCCTCCAAGCCGCCGGCATTCCGCGGATCATCTTTCTGGCGCTGATCGCGGCACCGCAGGGCGTCAAGCGGCTTGCCGAGGCGATGCCCGACGTCTCGATTCACGTGGCAGCCCTCGACGAGGGGCTCAATGACGTCGGCTTCATCGTGCCCGGCCTCGGCGACGCGGGCGACCGGCAGTTCGGCACCTCGGCCCAGCACTGATTCACTTCACCACGGTCTGACTCGCCCACGAGTCGTCCAGATCCCGGGATGCACCGCGATGCGAGCCGTCGATCTGATCCGTAGGAAGCGCGACGGCGGCGAACTCACGGCCGACGAGATCCGCTTCATGATCGGCGGCATCGCCAGCCGCGAGGTGCCGGAGTACCAGTGGTCGGCCATGACGATGGCGATCCTCTGGCGGGGCATGACGCCCCGCGAGACCGCCGCGCTTGTCGACGCGATGCTCCATTCGGGAACGGTGATCGACCTCTCCGACATCCCCGGTCCGAAGGTCGACAAGCACTCGACCGGCGGCGTGGGAGACAAGACGAGCCTGATCCTGGCGCCGATCGCCGCCGCCTGCGGGGTGACGGTGCCGATGGTCTCGGGCCGCGGTCTGGGCCACACCGGCGGCACGCTCGACAAACTCGAGAGCATCCCTGGCTTCCGCATCGACCTCGATCTCGCCGCCTACCGCCGCGTGGCCCGCGAGTGTGGCCTGGTGCTCATCGGCCAGACGGCCGAGATCGCGCCGGCCGACCGCGTGCTCTACGCGCTCCGCGACGCCACCGCGACGGTCGAAAGTATCCCGCTGATCACCGCCTCGATCCTCTCCAAGAAACTGGCCGAGGGGATCGATGCACTGGTGCTCGATGTGAAGACCGGCGACGGCGCCTTCATGGCGAAGCGGGAAGATGCCCGGGCCCTCGCCGAGAGCATGACGCGGATCGGCCGCGAGCTCGGCAAGCCGGTGCAGGCCCTGATCACGAGCATGGACGCGCCGCTCGGCCGCACCGTCGGCAATGCGCTGGAGGTCTGGGAGAGCGTCGAGTGCCTCAAGGGCCGCGGCCCCGACGATCTCATGGAGGTGTCGCTGGAACTCGCCGCCGAGATGCTCGTGCTCGGCGGCGTGGCGGCGACCCGCGACGAGGCTCTGGCGAAGTGCCGCCGGTCGATCGCCGACGGCTCGGCGCTCGAGCGGTTTCGCAAGGTGGTCGCGGCCCAGGGAGGCGATCCACGGGTCTGCGACGACCCGCAGGGCGTGCTGCCGAAGGCGGCGGTCGTGGGCCATTTTCGGGCCGAGCGATCGGGATTCATCGCCGAGTTACGGGCGTGGGCGGTTGGGCAGGCATCGATGCTCCTGGGCGCGGGCCGGGCCCGCGTCGATTCCACGATCGACCCGTCGGCGGGAATCGTCTTCCTGCGGACCGTCGGCGATTCCGTGGCGAAGGGAGACGTGATCGCCGAGGTGCACGTCAATCCGACCCACGCGCTGATGGTGTCGAAGGCGCTGGCGATGCTCGCCGACGCGACCACGATCACCGACGCTCCACCCCCGACGCCGTCGCTGATTCTCGAACGGCTCTGACCCTGTTTCCCTCGCACGAGGCATCACGATGGGCGATCTCGACCGGTTTCGCGGACTCCTCGGCGTGGCCGTCATCCTCGGCGCGGCCTGGCTCTTCTCGGAGAACCGCCGCAAGATCTCGCCGCGGATGGTGATCGGCGGGCTGGCGATGCAATGCGTGCTCGGATTCGTCCTTCTGCGATCGGCAACGGGCCAGCAGGTTCTCGAGTCGGCGGCGAAATGGGTCGATACGGTGCTTGCCTGCTCCGACGCGGGCGCGAGGTTCGTGTTCGGTGACAAACTCGCCGATCCGGCGGGGCCCACGGGCTTCGTGTTCGCCTTCCGCGTGCTGCCCACGATCGTGTTCGTGGCGGCGCTCTTCGCGGTGCTCTACCACCTCGGGATCATGCAGGTGGTGGTGCGGGCGTTTGCCTGGGTGACCGCGAAGATCCTCGGGTCGAGCGGCGCCGAGACGCTCAACGCCGCCGCCTCGATCTTTCTCGGCCAGACGGAGGCCCCGCTCGTCATCCGCCCCTATCTGCCGCGGCTCACGCGGTCCGAACTCGCCGTGGTGATGGTCAGCGGCATGGGGCTTGTGTCGGGGGGTATCCTTGGGGCGTACAAGGCCGCCGGCTGCGATCTCCGCGACCTGCTCACCGCGATCCTGATGAGTTTTCCGGCCACGATCTTCCTCACGAAGATGTTCGTGCCGGAGATGGGTGATCCGGAGACACTCGGCACGCTCAAAGTCTCGAACGAGCGGATCGACTCCAACGTCCTCGACGCGGCAGCCCGCGGCACCCGCGAGGGAATGATGCTCGCCGCGAACGTGGGCGCGGTCCTGATCTCGTTCATCGCGCTGGTGGCGCTTGCGAACCTCGCGCTCGGTTGGCTCGGCGGCCTCTTCGGCCGGCCAGACCTGTCGCTCCAGTGGCTGCTCTCGCTGGTGTTCTCGCCGTTCGCCTGGCTGATCGGCGTGCCGTCGCAAGACTGCCAGACGATCGGCGGCCTGCTCGGCACGCGGACGGTGCTCAACGAGATGATCGCCTACTTCGATCTCGGAAAGTTGAAGGACACACTCACGCCCAAGGCCTTCTCGCTGGCGACGATCGCGATGTGCAGCTTTGCCAACATCTCCAGCATCGGCATCCAGCTCGGCGGCATCGGCGCCCTGATTCCGGAGCGGCGGAGCGACCTTGCCCAGCTCGGCGTGAAGATGCTCGTGATCAGCACCCTGGCCAATGCCCTCTCGGCCGCGATTGCCGGCGTGATCATGCCCTGACGGGCGTCAGCCGGTGAACAGGGTCGAGATCCAGTAGAGGCCGCCGGAGAGGGCCATCGCGACTGGCAGCGTGAGGATCCAGGCGGCGGCGATCTCGCGGACCGTCTCTGGCTGAATGCCCGACTTGTTGGCCCACATCGTGCCGGCCACGCCGCTGGAGAGCACATGGGTGGTGCTGACCGGCATGCCGAGCGAGTCGGCCATGGCGATCGTCGAGGCGGCGACCAGTTCGGCCGCACCGCCCTGGGCGTAGGTGAGGTGCGTCTTGCCGATCTTCTCGCCGACGGTGACCACGATCCGTTCCCAGCCAAACATCGTGCCGATTCCGAGGCACAGGGCCACGCCCATCACCACCCACTCCGGGATGTATTCCACCGGCTTGGCGAGCTCGCCGGCGAGGCCTTTGAGCACCTTGCGGCGGTCGTCGGAGAGCTTGTCGCCGAACTCGTGCAGCAGCGTGCGGACCGCGGCGCCGAGTTCGACGAGCTGGGTACGGAGCGCCCAGCGGTCGTCGGCCGACATCCCGGAAAAGCTCTCCCGGCCGGCGAGGCTCTCCCGCACCTCCCGCGCCAGCGGCAGCGGGTCGAGCGTGGCCAGCACGATGTCGCCGCTGGGGAAGGGATTGAGCATGTCGTCCACCAGGTCAGACTCGTTGACGGCCGCGGCGGCCACGCCGTCTGGCCGGGCGATCCTCTCGACGCGGGCGGTGGCGATGTGCCGCTCCTTGAGGGCCGCCATCATCGTCGCCAGCTGTGGCTCGGTGAGTTGCTCCTCCAGTTTCTGGGCCGCGGCCGCCGTGGCGGCGATCCCCTGCGGCGACGTGCCCATGTTGAGCGCGTAGGCGGCAGGCACGATGCCGATCAACACGAGCATGATCAGGCCCATCCCCTTCTGGCCGTCATTGGAGCCGTGGGCAAAGCTCACGCCGGTGCAGGTGCCCACGAGCAGCGCCCGGATCCACCACGGTGGCGGCTCGTCGCCGTGGGGAGGCTCGTAGAGCTCCTTGGCGGGGATGAGCCGCTTGGCGACGAGCAGCAGGGCCGCCGCCAGGCCGAAGCCGATCACCGGGGAGATCAAGAGCGCCAGTCCCACCTCCGATGCCTTGTGCCAGTTGATTCCCTTGAAGACGGAGCCCTGCTCCATCCAGGCGTTCATCATGCCCACTCCCATGATCGACCCGATTAGTGAGTGGGAGCTCGAGGCCGGCAGGCCGCGATACCAGGTGGCGAAGTTCCAGATGATCGCGGCGCCCAGCAGCGAAAGCACCATCGCCAGTCCGCGGCCCGTCTTGATGTTGACCAGCAGATCGACGGGCAGCAGGTGGACGATGCTGAAGGCGACGCCGATGCCACCGGCGTGGACGCCGATGAAGTTCCAGAGGCCCGACCAGATGACGGCTGGCGTCGGCTTCAGGCTCTTGGTGTAGATGACCGTCGCCACCGCGTTGGCGGTGTCGTGGAATCCGTTGATGCACTCGAAGCCGAAGGCGATCGCAAGCGCCACGAGGAGGAGCAGCGTCTGCGGGATCGACAGCGACGACAGGGACTCGAGAATCTCCACGGTCCATCGCTCCAGGGGGTACCCCGCCGAACCACCGGCCGCAGGCCCGCGTCACCCTACGGGCCAAGGGGGGCACGAACAACCGTTTTGGCGTGTTTGAACGCAATTCTCACAATTCGACTGAACGACCTGACGAGCGGAAGCGTAGATTCTGGTTGAAGGAGGACCGCGCATGTCACGTGGAGACCGCCTGGAGGTCGAACACCGGATTATCGGCTCGACCGTCACCTACCTGCACCACGGCGTCGATCTCGGCGACGGCACGGTCGTGCATGCGCGGCCGCACGACTTCCGCAACCCGTTCGGCGGTGGCCGTGTGGTGCGGACCAGCCTGGCCGAGTTCGCCGAGGGCCGCGCCGTCCGCCTGCGGAACGAGCCGGCCGCGGCGTTTGCTCCCGACGAGATCGCCGATCGGGCACTGGCCCACGTCGGCCGCGACGGCTACGACCCCGTGATCGACAACTGCGAGCATTTTGCGACCTGGTGCGCGACCGGCAGTCGCACGAGCCGGCAGGTCGACATCGTGATGGGGCGGGTCGCCGCGGGCGTGTCGCGGGCCGCGGCGGCGATCTCCGCGCGGGCCGCGGTTGGCACCGCCGAGCGGGTTGCCATTCGCACGGCGCTGGGCACGACCGTCCGCGTCGGCCTCAAGACGATGCTGCCAGCCGCGATCGTTGGCGAGGCGGCGGCGCTCGCCGCGGAGTGGACCGCGCACCAGCGCGGGGCCTCCGAGCAGCAGAGCCGCAAGGCGGGTGAGGCCGCGGGCCTGACGGCCACGAGCCTCGCCTTCGCCGCCGGCGGTGCGGCGGCGGGGCCGGCTGGCGTGTTGGCTGGCGCGGTGGCCGGCGCCACGATGTGGATCGCCGGTTCGGCGACGGCTGCGGCGGCCACCGGCGCGGCGAGGCATATCACCAAGCGGCTCGCCCGTGGCTAGGGCGTCAGCTTCCGGTCCTGCCGGTGCGTCGCCAGGGGCCGACGTCGCGCTGCTCACCGAGCGCCGCTACGCCGCCGATTCGGCGGCCGCCGACGACTGGTATCTCGCCAACATCCTCCGCGACGACGACTTGCTGATCGGGGCGCTTGCACGGCGGGGCCTGTCGGCGGTCCGCGTCGACTGGGCCCGCGACGACGTCGACTGGTCGGCGTTTCGCACAGCCGTGTTTCGCACCACCTGGGACTACTTCGACCGCTTCGCCGAGTTTATGGCATGGCTCGAGCGGGTGGAGCCACTAACGCGGCTGTGCAACTCGGCCGCGATCGTCCGCTGGAACCTCGACAAGCACTATCTCCGCGACCTCGCCGCCCGGGGCGTGCCGGTCGTGCCGTCGCGGTTTCTAGAACGTGGCGAGTCGCTCTCGCTCGCCGGCCTGCTCGGCGAGACCGGTTGGTCGGAGGCGGTCATCAAGCCGTGCGTGTCGGGTGCGGCCCGGCATACCTACCGGGTGAATCGTGCAACGGCCGCCGCGGTGCAGCGGGTGATCGACCCGCTGCTCGCCTGCGAGTCGTTTCTGCTTCAGCCGTTCGTCGCCGACGTCGTGACGAACGGCGAAGACACGCTCGTCGCGATTGCCGGCTGCGTGACGCATGGCCTGCGGAAACGGGCCAAGCCGGGTGACTTCCGGGTGCAGGATGACCACGGCGGCACCGTTCACCCCCTCGAGCCGTCTGTCGAGCAGGTGGCGTTTGCCGAGCGGGCGCTGGCGGCCTGCGACGAGGTGCCTGCCTACGGCCGTGTCGATCTGGTCCGCCTCGACGACGGCAGCCTCGCCGTGATGGAACTCGAGCTCGTCGAGCCGGAACTCTGGCTGCGGCTCCATCCGCCCGCGGCGGAAGCGATGGCCACCGCGATCGCCGCCCGCATCTCAGCCGACGCGTAACTATTCAGGGCGCCGCGGCGATCTCGCTGCCCGACCGGAATCAACCTCTGAAACATGGTCGGAAGCCCGCACCCGCAGTCGTGCTTTCAGTTCATTTCAATGGGTTGTGGCGAACTGCTTGACATGAAATCGGAACAGAACTAGGCTTCGCTTTCTAATAGATTTTCGATTCTGAGTGGTCCCTCCAGAGTGGTCCCTCCGTCGCCTCCCAGGAGCCATGAGCATGATTCACCCCTCGATCAAGACGCGTTCCCTTTGGTTGGCTGCATGGGCCTGCCTGAAACCAATGACGGCAGTGGTGGCGCTTTTGGCCGCCTTCACTCTCAGCATCCAAACCTCCGTGCGGGCCGATACCTTTGGCAGCGGTACCGACACGTTCACTATCGACTTCGTTCGCATAGGCAGCGCGGGCAATGCGGCCGATACGACCGGCTACGGAGCCGTGCCCTACGAATACCGCGTGGGCACTTACGAGGTCACCCAGGAAGCCGTCACCAAGGCGATGGCTGGCGGGTTGGCCGACGTGACGGCTGGGGAATGGACGGGCAACCAGCCGGTGGCGCCTTTTTCGTGGTATGAGGCGGCGGCGTTTGTCAACTGGCTGAACACGAGCTCTGGGAAGACGGCGGCCTATGATCTCACCTTCAGCAGCGGTAGTTGGAGCATGGCTCTGTGGAGCAGCGAGCAGGCCTGGACGGCGGGAGGAACCAATCTTTACCGGAACAAGAACGCCTTTTATTTTCTGCCCAGCGAGAACGAGTGGTATAAGGCGGCGTATTACAACGCGGCCGGGACAAACTACTTTCTCTACCCGACGGCGAGTAACACCGACCCGATCGCCGTGGCCAGCGGGACCGACGCAGGCACGGCGGTGTACAATTTCGCTGGGCTTCAGCCAGCGGCGGTGACCAATGCGGGCGGCTTGAGCCCCGTTCTAACGATGGGCCAAGGCGGCAATGTGTCGGAATGGATGGAGAGTGCCTTTGATGGCACGAACAGCTCGGCGTCTCAGGATCGCGCGATCCTCGGTGGCAGTTATCAGTCCTTCTGGTACCCCGGCCTCACCACCAACCCCTGTGCCTCCTCGGCCCGGGGCATTGGCGTCCCGTCGAACGAGATCAGGAGCGTTGGTTTTCGCGTCGCGAGTGTCCCTGAACCCTCGACCTATGCCCTCATGGTTCTTGCTGGGCTGGCCTGCGGCGGCTGGCAGGTGTTCCGGCGTCGTCAGACGCGGTAATTTCCGCCCTTTGGCTGGGCATGTGGTCGGTGGACATGCAGCAGGCGGGCGTGCGCAGGGTGTGGCGGCGACATCCGACTTACTGCACTCATCACCGAGCCGGGGCTCGCCAATGTGCAGGGAGATTGAGAAGCCAGAGCGAAAGGTCACCGTTGTGACAGGGTCTGCCACGGGTGTGGGCGCCGCCACGGTCCTGGGCCTGGCACGCCGCGGGTACGACGTCGTCATCAACTACACCAAGAGCGAGGCCGAAGCCGCGGCATCGGCCGCACGTGGCCGCGATCAGCGATCCGACGCGGGAGCGGTGGCCGGGGTCGGCACCAGTTCGTCGGGGTCGAGGTCGGGCGGGGCGTGCAGCCAGTCGGCCGACCCACGGCCGAGTTCGTAGCCGTGGTTGAAGAGCGTGTTCATTCGCGGCCGGTCGAAGTTGAGGCCGTCGAAATCGAGCAGATAGTCGTCAGGGATGCAGCGGAGGTTGAACTCCACGCCGTAGCGGTTCGCGAGCACGTACATCCGATACAGACTCGCGGCGGCGGTGATCTTGAAGAGCTTTCCGATTGTCGCCTCCGCGATCGCCAGCGTCATGGGTTTGATCGACGCATACCCGGGGCGGTCGTCGGCGCGGCCGTTGCGGATCACGAACAGCCGGGCCTTGACTTCGCCGCGTGCCAGTCCGGCTCCCTCGAGCGCGTCTTCGACGTCGAGCATGAACCCGCGGAGGAACACCTGCGCCTCCGCGCCGCCATCGGAGTGCATTTCGTAGTAGGTCTTTCCGTCGATGTCGACGTCGAAGTAGACCGGCGGAAAGACCACTGGTACCGAGGCGGAGGCGACGAGCACGTCGATGTAGCGGCGGCGGGCGTCGGGGCGGCCGCTGGCGGCGATCGCGCCCATGTCCCAGATCGCAAACTCGTTGGCATCCATGTTCGACGTGCCGATGAACAGCCGATGGCCCGCACGATGCTTCTTGGCCACGGCAGCGAGCACGTTGTCGTCGATCGCGCCCTCCAGCAGCCGCCGCAGGGGCGTGGAATCGAGGGTTCCGTCGGCGAATAGGCTTGTGAGTGTGGACCGCCTGCGGAAGATGTTGTCGTTGGTGGTCGTGGTGTAAAACCGCTTGAGCAGCGGGTCGTAGGCGGAGCCGAGGAATGCCGGGGTGGCCTGTAAGGCGCCGGTCGAGATGCCGGTGACCACCTTGAAGTCGGGCCGGTCGCCGCGATCGGTCCAGCCGCAGAGCATGCCCGCGCCGAAGGCCCCATACGACCCGCCGCCAGAGAGGGCCAGAAAGTCGTAGTGCAACCGGCCGTCGCTGCCGCGGTCTGCGGAGTCTTCGCTTCGCAAGGCCTCCGTGATCGTCGTCTGCACGCCGGAGGGCGTGAGCGTGTCGACCGTCTCCAGGTCGACCGATCCCCACGGGGTGCCGTAGGCGGCGGCGTCGGGCGGCGGCGTGGGCCGCCGGCTGCCGGCAAGATAGATCGCCGTCAGGCCGGCCGCCACGATGAGCACGGGGATCATAGCCCCGAGGATCAGCAGAGTAGCGGTGTGTTTCCAACGCATGCCAGGAGGATAGGGCGTGTGAGACCCGGCCGTAAAGCGGTCAGGTCTTCTTCTCGCCACGTGAGCGTCACCGGTAGTCGGTGAGCGATCCGGGATTCCACGAGACTCGCAGCGCGTTGAGCACGGCCACGACGTCGATCGCCTCCTGGAGCAGCGCGCCGGCGGTCGGCGGGAGGAGGCCCGCTGCGGCGAGGCCCATGCCGGCCACGCTCGCCACCATCCCGCCCACGGCGCTCTGTAGGGCGATCGACCGCATTCGCGAGGCGATGTGGAAGAGTTCGTCGACTCGTTCGAGCGAGCAGTCCATGATCACCGCGCCGGCCGCCTCGCTCGTGACGTCGCTTGCTGCGCCCATCGCCACCCCCACGGTCGCCGCCGCGAGGGCCGGGGCGTCGTTGATCCCGTCGCCGACAAACACGACCGGCGCCTGTCGGACCGCCTCCTCCACGATCTTCAGCTTGCCCTCGGGCTGGATGCCCGCGTGAACCTCGGTGATCCCGACGGTGTCGGCGAGCCACTGCACCTCGCTCTCGCGGTCGCCCGAAACGAGCATCACGCGGTCGAGTCGGTGGGCGGGGCCAAGGTGGCGGACGAACGATTGTCCGTCGGCGCGTGGCGCGTCGCGGAACCGGAGGAGCGCGGCCACGCACCCGTCGATCACCACCACGCACTCGAGTCCGCCGGCGGCGGCGGGGAGCGCGGCGGCACCGGCCGGATCGGCGGCGGTGAGTTTCTGGCGGCTGGTGATCGCCACCTCGTGTGGCTTTACGCCCACGCCTGGCCGCTGCACGAGGCCGGTGAGCCCGCGGCCCGGCTTCTCGGCGAGTTCCTCCACCTGAAGCAGCGTGAGGCCGCGGTCGGCAGCCGCCTGCGAAACAGCCGAGGCGAGCGGATGCTTCGAATAGGCTTCGAGGCTCGCGGCGATGGCGAGCGTGTCGCTCTCCGACAGCGACGAGAGCGGCATCACTTCCGTGAGGTGCGGCGAGCCGTAGGTGAGCGTGCCGGTCTTGTCGAAGATGGCCGTGCGGCAGGTGTCGAGCCGTTCGAGGATCGCCGGGTCGCGGATCACGATGCCCCGCTTCGCCGCCAGCGACACCGCGCCGATGATCGCCACGGGAATCGCGATCAAAAGCGGGCAGGGCGTGGCAACCACGAGTACCGCCAGAAACCGCGTCGCCGACCCGCTGAAGTACCAGGCCGCCGCCGCGATCGCCACGGCCAGCGGCGTATAGAAGGCCCCGAGCGCGTCGGCCAGCCGCCGCAGCCGCGGCCGTCGCTCCTCGCTCGTTCGCAGCACCTCCATGATCTTCGCGTAGCGGCTGTCGCCGACCACCTTCTCGGTGCGGATCTCGAGCGCGGCCTCGCCATTGATCGAACCCGAGAGCACGGCCGACCCCGGCGCCTTCGCCATCCGGTAGGGCTCGCCGGTGAGATAGGCCTCGTCCATCGCGCCGCGGCCGGCCAAGACCTCGCCATCGACCGGGCAGATCTCGTGGGGCAGGACCACGATCACGTCGCCGACGGCGACGTCGCCGAGCGGGATGTCGGTGATGCCCGTGGCCGATTTGCGGTGGGCGAGCGACGGCATCCGCCGGGCCAGGGCCGCAAGCACGTCTCCGGCCCGGCTCACCGCCCGGCTCTCGAGCGCCTCGCCCCCAGAGAGCATGAGCACCACGAGTACGCCGGCGAGGTATTCGCCAAGCAGCACGCTCGTGATGATCGAGATGCCGGCGAGCAGGTCGGAGCCGAACGTCCCGGCGAAGAGTTTTCTGAGCAGGTCCCAGACGAGCGGAACGCCGCCAAGCACGAGCATCGCCACGAGCGGCACCTCGGCGAGCGTCAGGCCACGACCCGGGAACCACTGCGCGGGATCGATCGGCCCGAGCGATACCGCCCGCCCGCCGATCCCCGACCACGTGAGCACCGCCCACGCGGCGAGCGCGAGGAGCGCTCCCACGGCGATCGCCTCGTTGACGGGGATCGCGGGCTTCGTCGCATGGCCGCCGGCTGATGGTGTCATTGCAACCTTTTCAGCTGTGCATGCGGGCGAACGGATCACCCTGGTCGAGGATCACAGCCTCGGCGGCGGCGAGTTCGTGGAGCCGCTGGCGCACCGCCTCCTCCGGCATGAAGCCGCAGGCGAGCCGCACGTAGGTGGAGTGGTGCCTCGCCTCCGACTCAAACAGGCTGCGGTAGAACGCTGCGAGCTCCTCGTCGGCCACGTGGTCGGCGAGCACCGAGAACCGCTCGCAGCTGCGGGCCTCGATCAGTCCAGCCACGAGCAACCGATCGACGGCTCGGGCCGGCTCCTCCTTGCGGATCAGATCGTGGAGCCGGGCCCCGTAGGAACTCGGTGAGAGTTTTCGGAATGGGATGCCGCGCCGCTCCAGAATGTCGAGCACGAGCCGGAAGTGCTCGAGTTCCTCGTTCACGATCTCTGTCATCGCCCGGGCGAGTTCCGAGTGGTCGACGTAGGAGAACAAGAGGTTCATCGCCACGCCCGCCGCCTTCTTCTCGCAGTGGGCGTGGTCGATGATCACGTCGTCGAGCGCGGCATCCACCTGGGCGAGCCAGCGGGGCGATGTGGGCGACTGGAGGCTGAGCATCCGCAGGATCCGGGGGCGAGTGAACGGTGGACGGCGCGGCGGGCTGTTGCCGCTGCCTGTCGTCACTGGCATCATACGGCCAAGGGACTGTTCCCGCCGTTTGTCCTCCGGGGTTCGCCATGATCGCCTTCGACCGTCCGAGCGGTGCTTCGCAGCCGCACGCCGAAAAGAACGTGCTCGGCGGCCCGCTCGCCTCCTGCTCCCGCGAGCCCCTCACCGGATTCTTCCGCGACGGTTCGTGCCGAACCTGCGCCGACGACTCTGGCAGCCACACGGTCTGCGCGGTGATGACGAAGGAGTTTCTGGCGTTCACCGTCAAGGCGGGCAATGACCTGGTCACGCCGCAGCCGCAGTGGGATTTTCCGGGCCTCATGCCCGGCGATCACTGGTGCCTGTGCGCGGCGCGGTGGCTCGAGGCGGCCAAGGCCGGCCATGCGCCGCTCGTGGTGCTCGAAGCAACGCACGAGAAGGCGCTCGAGATCGTGCCGCTCGAACTCCTCAAGAAGCACGCCGCGGACCCGGCATGACCGACTGGCCGCTGGTCGCCGCCGTGGCGGTCGTCGCCGCGGTCTACGCATCGGTGGGCCACGCTGGCGCGACGGGCTACATCGCGGTGATGACGCTCTGGGGGCTCGCGCCGGAGGTGATCCGGCCGACGGCGCTGCTGCTCAACGTGATCGTGGCCACGATCGCCACCGTGCAGTTTGCGCGGGCTGGCCACTTCGATCGCCGGCTGCTTCTCCCGCTGGCGGTCGCGAGCGTGCCCGCCGCGGCGGTGGGCGGCTGGCTCGCCCTGCCGAAGGCCGCCTTCGAGACGCTGCTTGGGATCGTGCTCGGCATCGCGGCGATCCGGATCACGATCGAGGCGCTTGCCTCAGGCCGCGGACCCCCGGGAGACGCGGCGGTGTCCACCCCGCTGTTGCCCGCAGACACCGCGCTGCGGACCGCGGTGCTGGTGGCGACGGGCGGCAGTGTCGGCTTCCTCTCGGGCCTGACGGGCGTGGGCGGCGGCGTGTTTCTCACGCCCGTGCTCCTTGCCCTTCGCGCGGCGCCGGTGAAGACGATCGCGGCGACGTCGGCGGCGTTCATTCTCGTCAACTCGCTCGCCGGCCTAGCCGGCGGGATCGCTGCCGGAAGGTCAGTTTCGCTGCCCGGCTTCGCGCTGGTCGTGGCCGCGGCGATTGGCGGTGCGATCGGCGCGCATCTCGGCGCCTTCCGGCTACCGGTTACCGCGATCCGCTTCTTGATGGCGGCGGTGCTCGCGATGGCCAGCGCGAAGTCGCTGCTGTGAACACGTCTGCGCCGCTCTGAACACCTCCAACAAGCCCCGAGCGGCAGCGACGGGGTCGAGGGTTGCGGATTGCAACGACTTGTCTGGCCGCTGGGCGTGATCCCCTCGCTCGCGCCCGCCCGCTAGGCGTTGTCGCCGAGAATCTCCCGAAGCCGCGTGCTCGGAAACCGGCCGAGCTCGAGCGGTTCCACGCCCTCGCCAAACGTGACCACGGTATCCGTCCGAAACGACCACTCGATGTGCTCGATCGCTGCGAGTTGGACGATGTACGACCTGCCCACCCTCGCAAACGCACTCGTGGGCAGAACCTGGTCCCAGTGGCTCAGCCGGCGGCGGAAGAGCAGCACGCCTGCCTGTGTCTTGATCGCGACCCGCGTGTAGTTGCGAAGCGACTCGACCCAGCAGATATCACCGACCGTCACCGCCGACGACGTGGGCTTTCCGGCCAATGGCACGCTGACCACGTCGCCGAGCCCCAAGACAGCGGCATCGACGGGCTCTTCCGCGTCGAGATTGTCGCTGACCTGTTCGCACTCCTCCCGTGGCTGTCCCTGCGTACCGGCAGCCTGCTTCTTGAGGCGAGCAACCGTGTCGGCAAGCCGCTCGGGATCGACGGGTTTCACCAGATAGTCGGTGGCGGCGGCGGCGAACGCTTGGACGGCGTACTGCTCGCGGGCCGTGACAAACACCACCTGCGTGCCGTCGGGCACATCCTTGAGCAGTCCGAAACCGGTGCCTCCGGGCATTTCCACGTCAAGAAACACGACGTCCGGCGGCTGCGTCTCGAGAACGGCCCGGGCCTCGGCCACGCTCCCGGCAACACCGACGACACCGATTTCCGGATGGGCGGCGAGCAGTTTCCGCATCCGTCCGTTGGCATGGGGCTCGTCATCGACAAGGAGGGCAGTGAGCATCGTGGTATCCCGGCCCGTGTGAGCCGATGAGGATGGTGACGTCATGTCAGGCAAGCTCCGTAGCTGGCGTTGGCTCGTGGGCGGTCGGTGCCGGCTGGGTGAACCGCGCGGGCATCCGAATGACGACCCGCACCCAGCCGCCGTCGAGGTCTGGGTCGATCACCGTGTCGACGGTGGCCGCTTCGTCGATCAGCAGGGCCAGCCGCTTGCGCAGCGAACGAATCCCGGTGGAGGGTGAACGCGTCGCGTCTGGCGCCACCCATCGGCCCGTGTTGGCGACCACCACCTCGAGCCAGCCATCGACCACCTTCGCCGTCACGCTCACCCGCAAGGGCATGCTGCTCGTCTGGGCTCCATAGTGCAGCGCGTTTTCGAGGATCGGCTGAATCAGCATCGGCGGCACGATCACGGCATGGGCCGCCCTGTCGCAGGAGAAACGGCAGACGAGGTTGTCGCCGAACCGGGCGTGCTGGATCGCGAGGTATTTCTCGAGGGCCCGCAACTCCCGCGACAGCGGCTCGAGCGTGCGGGCCTCTCCGAGCGTGAACCGCAGGTAGTCGGCGAGGTCGCGGATGACGCTCTCCACGGCCTCGGGGTCGTCTTTGCTGTTCGCCACGGCATTGAGCGCATTGAAAAGGAAGTGAGGATTCATCTGCGCCTGCAGCTGCCGTAGTTCGAACGTCTGGGCGACCGACTCCGCCTTGAGCAGCCGTAGCTCCGTGTAGATCGCGATCGCCTCGTTCTCCGCAAGCCGGAGCTTGGTCTTGTAGAGTTCCTGGACCACCTCCAGCCCGAAGATGCCCGCGCACCAGAAGCCCGCCATGATGATCCGCGGCGCGAGCACCCAGAGCGTCGCGTCGCGAGTCCATTTGGAAGGATCGCCCAGGAGGCCGGCAAAGATCATCAGTAGCAGCGATGCCACAAGGCCCGACGTCGCCAAGGCCACGATCAGAGGCCAACGCACCCGCCTCGGCAGCACGCAGAGCCGTGGCATCTCGAACAACAGATAGACGAGAGTCGTGATCACGAAGCCCGAGCCGGCTCGCAACACCGATGTCAGCAACGTCGTCTCGGCAGGAACAAAGCCGTTACTCAGTCCCACCGCGGTCAGAAAGATCGCCGACCAGAACACGACCTGGAACGACCAGAAGATTCGCGTCCGCATGAGCGGGAGCGAGTCGCGCAGGGCTGCGATGTGCGGAGGCGTGACGCCCGTCGCACTCGCGGCATTCGAGCGGCCGAATGGAGTGACATCCATGGGAGGTATCGCCGAGGCGTCATTGCTGATGAGCGTCAGGTGTGGCAACCGCGGACAGCGCCGCTCGAGCGGCTGACACGGCGGAGCGGGAGGGCGTATCGCCCGAGCGCGCTCCAACATGATCAGTATGACCGCAAACCGGGGCAGATGCATCATCGCTCTGTGTCGATTCGTGCGCGCGGGCGTGTTGTTTCGTGCGCGCCGGTGTGTTGATTCGTGCGCGCCGGTGTTGATTGGTGCGCGCCGGTGTTGATTCGGCATTTCGTGGGTTTTTGTCGCTTGCGGAGTTCTGTCTGCCTCATAAAAACCACGGTCGTGAGGTGCGTGGTTCGTAAGCCACACGCACACACCCAAACACACACACACACGGAGACTCGCTCATGAAAAGGTCCACGGTTTCGTTCGCCCGCATTTCCCGCGTCGTCTTTTCCGTCGGCCTGGCGGCCGTGATCGGTGCGCTGGCTGTTCCGACGGCGGCCGCACCGGTCTCTATCAACACCCCGGCTGGGCTCAACCCGGGCGATCGGTTCCGGATCGCCTTCGTCACCGGGGCCACGACCACCGATATTTCAAGTACGGATATCACCTCGTACAACCTGTTCGTGAACACCGCTGCCGGTGGTGCCACCTACAACGGATCGGCGGTGACGTTCTACGCCATCGGCTCGACCGCGACGGTCAACGCGTTCGACAACATTCGCTCCACAACCATGAACGACCCCGTCTACCTGGCGGGCGGGGCGCTGGTGGCACCTT
>JBAXOU010000053.1:0-16446 GCA_037133115.1 Planctomycetota bacterium
TCACAAAACGCGACGTGCAATCGGTCGAGCAGGTCGCGGGCGGTCATCGACACCTCGCCGAGATCGGCAGCCGCAGCGTCACCCGCCCGGCCGTGCACCCAGGCCGCCAGCCGCGCTGCCTCGAAGGGCGACATGCCCTGCGCGAGCAGAGCCGCTGCCACGCCGCTGAGCACATCGCCCGTGCCGGCGGTCGCCATGCCGGGGTTGCCCGTGGTGTTACGGGCCTCGCACCGACCGTCCGTGACGAGCGTGCCCGATCCTTTGAGGAGGATCACGGCGCCGGTGTCTGCCGCCATCCTGCGAGCCTCGGCCTCGAGGAATGAGCGATCGTCGGCTTCCGGCCCCGCCGGATCGAGACCCAGCAGCCGGAGCATCTCGCCCGCGTGGGGTGTCAGCAGCCGCGGGCCTGCATGCTCGGTGAGCGGACCACACAGAGACAGCGCCCAGAGCGCATCGGCATCGAACACGGCCGGGCGATCGAGGTGCCGCCACAGCGACGCCACCAGGTCGCGCACCGCGTCCGAGCGACCGATGCCGGGGCCGATGGCGACCGCACTCGCCCGGGCAAGGCGGGCTGCGAGGGATGCCGCCGTGCCGCTCGAGAACTCACCGTCAGCGGCCGGGAGGCCGCACGTCATGACGCAGGGATCGAACGCCGCGGCGATGGCCACGACCGGCTCGGGGACGACGAGTTCCACGAGCCCGGCACCGCTGCGGAGCGCCGCCATCGCGGCAAGCGCCGGGGCCCCGGCCATCCCGGCAGAGCCCCCCACAATGACGACGCGGCCGAAGTCACGCTTACTCGCCTCGCGCGGCCGCGCTGGCATCCGGGGGAGGTCATCGGGCGGTGGTGACGGCATGCCCTCGAGACTCCAAGCGTTGACGCTGACGCCCATTCTGGCCGCCGGTTTCACGAGTGTGACGGAAATGGAAGCCGCGTGATAGCAGCGGCGTTTCCGCTACCCTTGGACGACGGCCCGCGCCGCCGCCGTGATTACCTTGACGCCCGCGGCGAACAAGGGCTACCCTCGCCGCAAAATCCGCCGGTTTTCGGCCGCTTCAGGGCCGCTGGCCCCGGCCCGTGATGCCGCCCCCCCGGGCGGCCCCCCAGGAGACCGTATTCCATGGCAGACGCCCCCAACCCGGTCGACATCTTCGACGTCAAGAAGGTCCGCCGGCTGATCGAACTGATGAAGGAGCACGATCTCTCCGAACTCGACCTCAAACAGGCCGACAACCGGGTGCGGATTCGCCGCGGTGGCGAGGTCGTGGCCTACTCGGCGCCCTCGGCACCGGTCGCCAGGCCAGCAGCTGCGGCGCCGGCCGGCGGCGGCGAGGCCGCGGCCCCGGACCGGACGGTGGTGATCAAGAGCCCGATGGTCGGCACCTTCTACAAGGCGAGCGGGCCCGACACTCCTCCCTTTGTGAAGGTCGGTGACCGGATCGGTCCCGAGAAGACGGCCTGCATCATCGAGGCGATGAAGGTCTTCAACGAGATTCCGGCTGGCGTGTCGGGGCAGGTGGTCGCCATCCTCGTCGAGAACGGCGCCCCGGTCGAGTTCGGCCAGCCGCTGATCAAGGTCGATCCCGAGGGCTAACCCCAAGGTCGATGCGGCCCTCGAACGCTCCGGCCCACCCGTGGAGATTCCATGTTCAAACGGATCCTGATTGCGAACCGCGGTGAGATCGCCCTACGGGTGATACGGGCCTGCCGCGAACTCGGCGTCGAGACGGTGGCAATCTACAGCGAGGCAGACCGCGGCGCCCCCTACCTCGAACTCGCCGACGAGGCGATCTGCGTGGGCACCGCCAAGGCGTCCGACAGCTACCTGCGGATCGACCGCGTGATCAGCGCCGCCGAAATCGGCAACGTGCAGGCGATCCATCCCGGTTACGGCTTTCTTTCGGAGAACTCCCACTTCGCCGAGGTCTGCCGCTCCTGCGACATCGGCTTCATCGGCCCCACGCCCGAGGCGATGCTAAGCGTCGGCGACAAGAACTCCGCCCGGGCGCTGGCTCGCGAGGCGGGCGTGCCCACCGTGCCGGGCAGCGACGGTCTGATCGCCAACGAGCAGGAGGCGGTACGGATCGCCAAGGAGATCGGGTTTCCCGTGCTGCTCAAGGCCACGGCTGGCGGCGGCGGCAAGGGAATGCGGGTGGCCGCCAACGATCTCGCGCTCGCCAGCGCCTGGCAGCAGGCCTCGGCTGAGGCTCAGGCGGCGTTCGGCAATGCAGGCATCTACATCGAGAAATACATCGAGCGGCCACGGCACGTGGAGATCCAGATTCTTGGCGACCAGCACGGCAACGTGTTTCACCTCTGGGAGCGCGACTGCTCCACCCAGCGGCGGCACCAGAAACTCATCGAAGAGAGCCCCTCGCCCCGCCTGCCGCAGGCGATCCGCCAAAAAATGGCCGACGCGGCCGTGCGGCTGGCGAAGACGGCCGGCTACTACTCGGCTGGCACCGTCGAGTTCATCGTCGACCAGCAGGACAACTTCTACTTCATCGAGGTCAATGCCCGGATCCAGGTGGAGCACCCGGTCAGTGAGATGGTGACCGGCATCGACTTGCTCAAGGCCCAGATCCGCGTCGCTGCGGGTGAGAAACTCGACCTGAAGCAGGCCGACATCAAGCCGCGGGGGCACGCCATCGAGTGCCGGATCAACGCCGAGGATCCCGACGCCAACTTCCGCCCCTGCCCGGGCCGGATCGACCGCATCATCGCCCCGGGCGGCTTCGGCGTCCGCTGGGATTCGCATGCCACCACCGGCTATGTCGTGCCCCCCTACTACGACTCGCTCGTCGGCAAACTGATCGTGCATCAGCCGACCCGCAAGGAGGCGATCGAGACGATGATCCGGGCCCTCAAGGAGTTGCGGGTCGAGGGGATCAAGACGACCGTCCCGCTGCACCTCAAAGTCCTTGCCAACACCGCCTTCCACGAAGCCCAGGTCGACACCACCTTTGTAGAACGCATGCTCACCGGCTGATCTTTCCAGGAGTCATCGATGCCCGAGTCCCTCGCCCGCCCCGACCGCGCCACCCACCACTTCCGTCGCGTCGCGATTCTCTTCGCCGGCGGCCCCGCCCCGGGCGCCAACGCCGTGATCTCGACCGCCGCCACCTCCTTCATGCGCGAGGGGACCGAAGTGATCGGCATGAAGCACGGCTACTCGTCGCTCGCCGACTATTCGCCGGCGAAACCGCTCGTCGAGGGCCGCGACTACATCAAGATCACGCCCGAGTTCCTCAAGCGGACGCGGAGTGGCCAGGGCATCATGATCGGCACCGCCCGCACCAATCCGGGCAAGCATGTCTCGCACCCCAGCCACCTCGACGACGCCGAGCGGGTGCAGCAGCTGAAGAACGCCTACGAGGGGCTGCGGTCCCTCGGGGTTGAGGCCCTGATCTCGATCGGCGGAGACGACACCCTGAAGACGGCCAACAAGTTCAAGCTCTATCAGGATCGGCTCCCCGCCGATGCCAAGCGAATCCCGGTCGTCCACCTGCCAAAGACGATCGACAACGACTATATGGGGATCGATTTTACATTCGGCTACTTCACGGCGGTCGACACGCTCGGTGGCGAGATCCGCAACCTGCTCTACGACGCCGAGGCGAGTCGTGCCTACTTCCTCTGCGAGACGATGGGCCGCAGTGCCGGCTGGCTCTCCTACGGGGCCGCCATCGCCGGCGAAGCCAGCCTCGTGATCAGCGTGGAGGACATCCACGGCAAGTTCCGCGGCGAGGAGACGGTCACCGGCCCAAACGGGGAGACCAAGATCAAGCCGGTGATGGACATCGACGCCGTCGTAGGCCGGATCGTGAAGACGATGCGGGTTCGCGAGGAGCAGGAGGGGAAGCAGTACGGCGTGATCGTGATGGCCGAAGGGCTCGCCGAATACCTTCCCGCCAAGGCCCTCGAGGGGATCCCCCGCGACGACCACGGCCATATCTCGATCTCGCACGTGCAGCTCGGCAAGATGTTCGCCAAGCTCGTGAGCGACGAGTTCAAGAAGCAGACGAACCGGTCGCGCAAGGTGGTGGGGCTGCAGCTGGGCTACGAGGCCCGCTGCGCCAAGCCTCACGCCTTCGACGTGATGCTCGGCAGCCAGCTCGGCGTGGGCGGATACCGGGCGCTCGCGGAGCGGGGTCTCAATGGCGTGATGGTGAGCGTGTCGGGCCAGCTCGACCTCAACTACGTGCCGTTCGAGGAACTGGTCGATCCCAACACGCTCGTGACGGTGGTCCGCTACGTGGAACGCGGCTGCGACTTCCACAAGCTCGCCCGGTTCCTCGAGACCTACGTCAACGAGTAAGGCTCCGGTATTGCCCGTACAAGCCGACCGGCCGTAAGGCCGCGGGCCTCTTTCGCGGGGGCTCGGGGCTGCCCGTGCCCCGTCGCCGGACGTTCGCGACGGGCATCCTGCCCGTCGCTCACTCGGATGCCGCCTGCGCTTCGCCATCCTGGCTGCGCTTGGCGGCATACGCCGGCTCCCGGAGCACGGGCAGCCCCTCTCCGCCTCACGTAGCACAGGTTGTCAACCTGTGGTTGTCCTCTGTCCCCCGTAGCACAGGTTTTCCACGTGTGTGTGTTCCTGGTTCGCACTGGGCTCGCACCATCATCCCTCGCATGTGATTTCGAAAGGGGGAGCAGCCGGCCGGAGGCACGCGCAGAAGCCGGTGCGACTTGTGCCCCACGGCGGTCGCTCCGAAGCGTTTGAGCAGCGAACTCACAAGTCCCGCCGGCGCCGAGCATGTCTCCGGCCGGCTGCGGTGACCCCACGCCGCGCGACGATCGCGTGCGACCCGTTCATACCGTCAGCTCCGCTTCTGCCCCTCGCAAAATCGCTGCCGATACCGCGACGGCGTCATCCCGAAGTGCTTGCGAAAGCTGCGACTGAAGTAGTTGGCATCGGGCCAGCCGGCCATCGCCCCTACATCCCCAATAGCGAGGTCGTTGCGGCGGAGGAGCGTGGTGGCGACCTCCAGCCGGCGACGCGTCAGATAGGCCATCGGCGGCAGGCCCACCGCAGCCCGAAACAATCTCGAAAAATACGTCGGCTCGACCGCCGCCCGCGCGGCAAGCAGTGGCAACGTCCATTCGTCTGCCGGAGCGTCGTCGATGCTCTTGAGCGCCACCGAAACCGCCCGCTGGGCACGAACGTTTCCGACGGATGTCGTGGACGGTCGCGGCGTGTTTCGGGCCAAAAGGCTCAGGGTCTGGATCAATAAGCCAACGTGATCGCCGAAGTGACTGTGATGGTCGCTTCGCGCGAGTTCGCAGAGCTCATCGAGAAGCCGTCGGCAGGCCGTGAACTCTGCTGCAGGGAGGCGGAGCGCCACCATGCCACGCTGGCGGGGCGAGAGCGGCAACGCCCAGAGAAGGTTGCCGAGGTAGGGTTCGTCGGCCATCCACCCGAGTTCCCTGCCGAGCAGCGCCGTGTCGAAGCAGCAGTTGTAGAGCGACAATCCCTGCACATCGGCATAGCCATGCCACGCCCCTGGCCGGAACAGATAGACGTCTCCGGCCGTGGGCCGAAACTCGCCGAGGATGGTCTGATGCCGGCACGTGCCAGCGGCGATCACGGCGATTTCCACGAACTCGTGGTCGTGCACGCCGTAGTTGCCGTGGTTGGGGTTCCACTTGGCCACGATTCGCCGCACGGTCTGGTGGTAGGACCTCCACGAAAGCGGCTGATGCGGCGGCGGATCGGCCACCGGCCTGGAGGCTCCGTATTTCAATTTTGTGCTAGTGCTCATCTTTGGAATCCTAACACTCGGCAAAAACCGCTGCTACTGTGTCCGGATCGCCGCCGGGGCAACCGGCCCGCCGGGACGTGTGAGGGTTTCCGAGATGAACGTGGTGCGTGGTCAGGTTCGGGCCGCCCTGATCGGCGAGCAGCCGATGTTTTTCCAGCCGTTGGCCCACTGGCTCTCCAGCGAGCGGGGCATCGAGACGTCGTTCATTGGGGGCCACGACTCCTGCCCCGTGGCCCAATGCGTTGCATTCGCTCCGGATGTGGCGGTCGTGGACCAGCAGTCTGGCAACGGCTCGCTGGCATCGATGGTGGCCTCGCTCCGCGCTGGACTGCCCACCACCACGATCCTGCTCCTGGCCGAAAACGCGACTCCTGAGACGAGGGAGGCGGCTGCCACGTCGGGGTGCGACGGGCTGGTCGCGAAAGACGGTTCGGCCGAAAGCCTGGCGGTGGCGCTGCTCGCCGCCCGCACTGACGCCGCCTCAGCTCCGGCCCACGCGACGAACACCATCGCCGCAACGGGGCGGTCGCTGCGACTCACGGTCCGTGAGCGCGAGGTGCTCTATCTCCTCGCAGGCGGCACGAGCACGGCGGGCATCGGCCAGCGGCTTCACATCGCCCGCAACACCGCCCGCGCCCACGTGCAGCGAGTGATCGAGAAGCTCGGCGCCCACTCGAAACTCGAAGCCGTCGCCGTAGCCCGACGAACCGGCATCATCAACTCCTGAGATTCGTCCGAAGGAAACCCATGCCACGCCACACAGCCCCCGAAGACGCAGCCCGCCGTACGCGGTGGATCTCACCCGCTCTCACCGCCCTACCGCTGCTCGCCGCGGCCGCCTGCCTCGGGCCCGCGCTCCATGGGGATGAGCCGCCGGCTGCTTCCGAGCAGGCTGCCACCGGCCCGGGCGGATACCGCCTGTTCGTCGGCATCGTCGGCAACCCCTCGGTGCCCGACATTTCCTGGAGTGATGAGGAGCTGACGCAGATCAAGCAGCTCGGCGTCAACATGGTGCAGCTGTCGATCGCCTGGGGCGGCAAGCCGGCGGGCGAGGTTTTGAATCTCGAGGACCTCAATGCCGAGCAACGCGAGAAGTTCAAGTTCCGCATCGCGCAGGCGAAGAAGCACGGACTGAAGACGATCGCCCACTTCGGGATTCCCCGAATGGTGAACTTCAACCCGGTGCGGCCGGCCTGCATCCTCGATCAAGCCGTGCAGACGAAATACCGGGACCTCCTCAAGGAGTTCATGGTCTCGTTCCCAGAGGTCGACGACGTGCTCGTCTACACGTTCGACCAGCAGGCGTGGCTGTGCAGCGAGTTCGGCCCCTGCCCTCGTTGCAGCGGCATACCGCTCGACGCCCGCCTCCCGGCCTTTCTCAACATGCTCAACGAGACGATGCAGTCGGTGAGGCCGAACACCCGGCTGTGGTGGAAGCCGTGGGAGCTTTCCAAGGGGCAGGTGGTGGCGATCCTCGACGATGTGAAGCCCGCCCACTTCGGACTTGTGCTCAACCCCTCCAGCAGCAACGAGGTCTATCCCTTCAATGACCGCTCGTTCAAATCCGACCTCGGCGTGCGGCGGCTCGTGCAGATGGCCGAGGAACGCGGCATCCCGGTGCTCGGCGAGTTCGACCACACCTTCTACAAGCCGCTCTACCTCTTCGAGGACTTCTTTCCCCGCCTGATCTACGAGCAGATGATCGGCTGGAAGGAAATGAAGGGAATCGTCGGCGTGAAGGAGTACTACGGATTCGCCCCCACGACGTTCTCCGTCAATGCCGCGATGCTCAAGGCCTGGATGCGGTCTCCAGACGCTTCGATGGACACACTGCTCGCGGAGATCGCAGCGCCGTACGGCGCGAAGGCAGCCCCGCTGGTGATCCAAGCGTGGGAGTACGTGGCCCGTTCCGTGGAGGCCTACCCGTGGGACACCACCTACCTGATCGGCCCAATGGGGCTCGACCGCCCCTGGGACGGCGGCCACGACTGGGAGCCGGTCAACATCCCCAACGGCACCTGGGACACTCCGATCTGGAAGGCGAACCGCAAGGGCAACTTCATGCTCACCGAAGAGCACAAGGCGCATCCCTGGGTGTTCGAGGATGCCGGCCTACGGCTCGAGGATTCCGCCGCGTTGGGCTTCAAGGCCGTGGAACTCTACGACCAGGCGATCGCGGCCGGCAGCGATCGGACCGACGATCTCCGCATCCAGCGGGAGATCGTCTACAAGACGTCGCGGTCACTGCGGGCCAAGGGGATTCATTTCCTGCTCACGCTCGCCGCCCAGGATGCCCGCATGGTGCAGCACGACGACAAGCAGTTTGCGATCGTCGCCAAGCGGATCGAAGGCCTGCTCGAGCGGGATGTCGCCAATCAGGGCAGCCGTCCGGAGGTCGTCGCGAAGCTCGCCGAGTTCCGGCGAGATCCACCGGCCTGGATCGCCGCCAACCTCGCACCGCGATCCTACGAGTCGAAGGCCTCGCCCGACTGGAGCAAGTGGATCCCGCGGCAGGACTAACATGGGGCCCCGGCGCTACGGGCGGCTCAGCGCGGCCCGGTAGGTTTCGACCTTCGTTCGCATCTCGTCGAGCCGGGCGGCGTGGTCCGGCATCCCGCTGAGGTCGACCGTCTCGCCGGGATCAGCCTGCAGGTCGAACAACTGCTCAACCACCGGGCTCTGGCTGAAATACCGGTTGTATTTCCAGCGTGCTGAACGGATGCCCTCGCTCGGAGCGATCCGGCCATCGGCCGTCCACGTGAACTCGTGGTAGAAGTCTTCGCGCCAAGACTCGCTTCGGCCCTCGACGAGTGGCCTCAGGCTGCGGCCTTGCATGGCCGGCGGAATCGTCAGCCCGGCCCACGACAGGATCGTCGGCGCCAGATCGATGTTCAGCACCAGTTCTTCCCGCACCTGGCCAGGTGTCGCGGCAGGCAGGCGTGGATCGTAGGCGATGAGCGGCACGCGGATCGAAGGATCGTGCGGCAGCCACTTGCCCCACAGGCCGTGGTCCCCGTGGAAGTGGCCGTTGTCGGAGGTGAAGACGATGATCGTAGTGGAGTCGAGGCCAAGTTCCGCGAGCAGCGCGCGGAGTCTGCCCACGGTGCCGTCGATGGTGGATACCAGCCGGTAGTTCTTCCGCACCTCCCCGGCGAGCGCCTCGTGGTTTTTTGCAAGTTCCAGACCTCGGTCGGCAGCGAGGGACGCCCGCAGGAACGGCGGCTGCCGGGCGGCGTCGGCTTCCGTCGCCGTGGCCGGCAAGGGCATGGTGGCATCCGCATAGAGCCCAGAGACATCCTCAGGGGAATCCGACCATGGATCCTTGGGCCCACGAAACGCGACAGCCAGAAAAAACGGCTTAGCAGGATCGCGACCCGCGAGAAACTGCCGCGCTTTGAGCGGCACGATGTCGCGGTCGAAGTGGATGGGGTGCCGCATGCCTGCCGAACCGACGCGCGGCGTCGATCCCTGCGGCGGGCAGGTGCAGGCGATCGCCTCTTTCGACGCCCGACCGTCATTGGTCACCAGCGGGCAGTCTGCCTCGTGCCAGTAGTTGCCGTGAAGCCGATCTCCTCCCCAGAAATCGAACAGCCGCATGCCCAGTTGGAAGCCGTCCTCGCCGGCCCCCACATCCCACTTGCCGATGGAGCCCGTTTCGTAGCCTCCACGCCGCAGGACGGCGGGGTAGGTGGCATTCACGTCCCGCGGCGTCACCATCGCCACGAGGTCGCCCACGCCACGGGAGCATGGATAGGCGCCCGTCAGGATGGCTGCCCGACTCACGCTGCACACCGATGCGGTGACGAAGGCGTTGGAGAACAGCGTGCCCTCCGCGGCCAGCCGGTCGATGTGCGGCGTCTGGACGACGGCGTTGCCCATGCACCCAAGCGTGTCCCACCGCTGGTCGTCGGTCATGAGAAATAGGATGTTCGGAAACGGCTGACGGGCAGGCGCGGGTTCCTTCGCGACGCCGGCGAGGTGGCTGCCGCACATGGCGAGCAGACAGATCCAGAGACGACCGCTTTGTGACAGGCTGCGGAATCGCATGGTGGAATGGTTACGGCAGCAGGTCGAACTGGCGCCGCTCGCCCGGGGCGAGCCGGATATCGGGAATGATCGCCCACTCATCACTGACGCGGGCTTCCGGCAGGCGCAGCGTGGTCGTGCCGGCGGGGAGCCGCACTCGAAGCGTGCGGGTGCGTTCGCCAGAGGCGCGGTTCTCGAGCGTGACGGAGACGGCTCCGACCGAACGCTCCCCGCTCACGAGGATGCCGCCACGGGCGGCAAGATGCGAAAACGCCACGCGGTCGCGCTGCCACGCAGCCGGGAGGGCTGGAAACACGGTGAGCTCGCGGTCGCTATCCGGATCGAGAAGCATCTGCGTCACGTTGCAGACGAGCGCCGCATGGGCGGCCACCTCGGGCGCTTTCTTGAAGTCTTCACGATCGGCGATGATCTCGCCGAAGCAGCAGTCGTCGAAGAGCGTGACCTCGGGCCTGAGAAGCTCTCTTGCCCAGCGGTGCGCCTCCGAACCGTCGCGGAGCTTGGCGGCAATCACACCCATCCAGCCGTTGTTGAAGACGTAGTCGCCGGTCTTCGATTCCCGCACCATGTCGTAGGTCGTTTTCACGAGCGGGTCGTCGGCGCCGATGATGCCATACCACCAGAGCGGCACCAGCCAGGTCACGTCGCCGCGACCACGCTCGGCGGCGGCTCCCGGTCCGGCGGCCAGCACGCGGGCGCCGGCGAGATCGGCCGTCGGAAGGTACACGGCCCCGGCGAGAGCTTCCCAGCCGTCCTCGGCCTCACCGCGGCGGCTCGCTTCGCGGAGCGCGAAGGCCGCGGCGGCCTGCTGAACCGTCGAAGGCATCCGCTGGTGGAGGTGGCCGCCCACGTCGGGCCGCGGCACGAGTTCCTGGGCCACGATCTGCGTCGTCTCGCGCAAGAGTCGTCTGGCAAGCGGGGACCGGCTCTCGTCGTCGCTCCAGTCGACGTAGTCGAGTGCCACGAGCGCCAGGTTCGTGCCCGCGAAATCCTCGTAGGCCCAGATTCCCTCCCCGGTGGTCGGTGGCATGAGCACGGTGCCGTCGTAGCCGAGGAGCGGCCCATACTTCGCTCCGCGGTCATACCGCACCGAGACCTCGTGAAGCGTCAGGCCTTCGCGTGCCGCCCATGCTTGCGGCAGCGTTCGCCCCGCCCAGTCACATACTCGGCGGGCCTCGGCCACATGATTGGCATAGAGAAGAGCTCGCTGGTCGATCACGAGGTCATACTCGGGGCAGATCGCGCCGGCGAAGCTCTCCAGGCTCGTGCCGTTGCATCCCGGAGGGACGTCCGTGTTGCCGAAGAACACGCCGAGGTACCACATCGAACGCGCGTACCACGTCGCGAGGTCACGGTCCGGGATGACGACCGAAGACATCGCAAAAAACGCCCGCCACCAACTCGCCGTCTCTTTCCGCAGGGCGTTGAAGCCCTGCCTCCGGGCGGCCTCGGCCTTGGCCCAGGCCGCCTCGGTGGCATCGGCCCCGCCATAGGACGACGCGGGGGCGATGTAGAAAGTGATCGTACTCCCGGACCTGGTTGGGCCGCAGACCCGCGAGGAAGCATCGACGAAGGGCTTCGCTGCATCGATCGCGACGGCGAGTGCGGCGGTACACGACCGCGGCCGCTCGGCGGTCACGACCAGGCCCTTCTCTTGTGCGGTGGCGGCCGCAGACCAGGGCTCGTGCTCGCGGGCGTAGACACCTCCATTGAGATAGATTCGCACGTTCCGCTTCGGGTCGATCCGCAACCGGAACGGCATCGTCGCGCCGATCGCATCGGTGACACGGACCACCCACACGCCCTCGGGCGTGACAAACATCTCCCGGCGGCTTCGCCACGACGCGCCGTGGGCGGCGAGCGTGAGATCGATCTGGAGGAAGCCGGAGGCGATGTCGAGAACGTGACGGAATGACTGGATCTCACCGACCGCGACATCATTTCCGTAGCCGCCGACGAGATCGAACGGCTGATGGCGATGCGCTTCCTCGTCCCACCAGTGCTGCTGGCTGAGGTAGGGCCGGCTTTCCAGGTGGCCTGTGCGGTCAACGGCCGGAGCGGCTGGCGACGTGAACCCGTGCGGGCCGACGCGCACCACGGTGCCTCCCAGGCCGATCGTCTCGCACTGGTAGTGCGGATTGGCGAGGTACCCGGCCGGCGGCTGCTCTGGCCGTTCAACGCCCTGCTTGCGGAAGGCAGCAGCAGCGACCGTCTTGTTCCAGAGAGGGAGGGCGTCCTGGGCGGCAGGCCGCCCGCCAGCGACCACCACAGCAATCACCGCTCCCGCGACGGCGGCAGGGAACGGCACTGCGGATCTCGCCATGGGACAACACCGGGCATTTTTGCACGGCCTGCACACTCACCTCTCACCACCGCAGCAGACAACGACCGCGGTCGCGAATCAAGCGCGGCAGTGGAATGCCGGGAGCCGGTATGGGCGACGAACAGATGTGCTGACCTGATGCAGATGCGTTAGTGCATGCATTGGGCCGTGATCGACGAGTCGCGCCCCCTTCCCTTCCCCGCACATCGGACTCATTGACGGCGCAGCGTGTCGCCGTGATATTCGCACCCCTGGGGTGGGGCGACGTCGTCCCGCCACTTCATCGCACCGTGCACCCATCGGGATCACCTCCGTGACAACGACCGCTCGCTTTGCCGTCACCGCGACCACATGCCTTGGCTGCTGGCTCGCGCTCGTCGGCGCTCCGGCCCATGCCGATATCTCCTGGAATGGATCGACGAGCAATGAATGGTCGATCGCTTCCAACTGGAGCGGCGGCACGCCCTCAGAGTCCGGCGCCGGCAACACCGTCATCACTGCGGGCTCGCCGCACGCTGCTCCGTCTGTCAGCACCATGGGCAACAAGTCCGCCGGCCAGGTTTATATCGGGCCGGGGGGCGGGCTCACCGTGACTGCCGGTGGCCAACTGACGACGACCGATCTCGTCACCGGGGCCCTTGGCAATAGCGGCGGCGTGGTCGTGACCGGCGGGCTGTTGACCATGAGCGGCTACCTGAACCTCGGAGCCGGTGGCAAGGACGGCAAAATCGACATCTCCGGCGGCATCGTGCGGTGCGAGTCCCTGTCGATCAACGCTTCGGGAGGCGCGTCGATGAACATCTCCGACAAGGGCACCTTCATCACCGCCGCCAGCCAACTCGACAATGTGAAGTTCTGGGTCGCCCACTCCATCATCAGGGCTCATCAAGGCGCCCCCGGCTGGTCGATCAACGTCGACACCACCACCGACCCGGGCAAGGTGATTCTCACGGCCGTGCCGCCGAAGCCTGCTGCGACCGCGGTGCCATGACCTCGCCATGCCCTCGTCCTGAGCACGACTGACCACCTCATGCACACCACCAAAGTCGGGCTGTTTGGCATCGGCCTGGATGCCTACTGGCCGCAGTTCGCCGGGCTGAAGGAACGGCTCGAGGGATACCTCGGCCTCGTGGAGCACAAGCTCGCGAGGGACGGCGTCGAGATCGTGAATCTCGGCCTGGTCGACACGCCCGAGAAGGCGTTTGCGGCGGGGCATGCGTTTCGGCAGGCAGACGTCGACCTGATTTTCCTGCACGTGACGACCTATGCGCTGAGTTCCACCGTCCTGCCGGTGGTGCAACGGGCGAAGGTGCCGGTGATCATCCTCAACCTTTCGCCCAGCGCGGCCATCGACTACGACGCGTTCAACGCGCTGGGGAATCGCACGCAGATGACGGGCGAATGGCTGGCCCATTGCAGCGCCTGCCCGGTGCCCGAGATCGCCAACGTCTTCAACCGGGCCCGCATCGGGTTTCACCAGATCACCGGCCAGTTGCACGACGACCCGGAATGCTGGCAGGAAGTGGACGCGTGGATCGATGCAGCCCGGGTCGCCGACGTGATGTGGCACAACCGTCTCGGCCTGATGGGGCACTACTACGGCGGAATGCTCGACATCTACTCCGACCTGACCCAGCAGTGCGCTACGTTTGGCGGGCACATGGAGATCATCGAGGTCGAGGAGTTGGCGGCGCTGCGGCGAGCGGTCACACCGGCCGAGATTGCCAGTCGAGTGGAGTATTTCCGGCAGGTGTTCGCCGTGCAGGCCGACTGTTCGCAGGCAGAACTGGAGCGAGCAGCGAAGACATCGGTGGCGCTCGACCGGCTCGTGGCCGAGCACGCCCTGGGCTCGATGGCCTACTACCACATGGGCACAGGCAGTGAGGAGAACGAAGACGCCATCAGCTCGATCATCCTCGGAAACTCCCTCCTCACCGCCCGCGGCATTCCCGTGGCGGGGGAGTACGAGGTGAAGAACGCCCAGGCGATGAAGATCCTCGACAGCTTCGGCGTGGGCGGCTCGTTCACCGAGTATTACGCGATGGACTGGCGCGACGACGTGGTGCTGATGGGGCACGATGGCCCCGGCCACATCACCATCGCGGAGGGGAGAACGAGGGTGCGTCCACTGGACGTCTATCACGGCAAGGTGGGCCGCGGGCTGAGCGTGGAGATGAGTGTGAAGCACGGTCCGGTCACGCTGCTCAGCGTGGTCCAGACGGTCGACGGCCGGCTCATGTTTCTGGTGGCCGAGGGTGAGAGCGTCCCGGGGCCGATCCTCGAAATCGGCAACACAAACTCCCGCTACAAGTTTGCGATCGGCGCCCGGCGGTTCGTGAACGATTGGAACATCCAGGGCCCGGCCCACCACTGTGCCGTGGGCGTCGGCCACATCGCTTCCAAGATTGAGAAGCTCGGAAAGCTCCTCGGGATCGACACCGTCACCGTCTGCTGAAAGGACGGTTTGCCGAGCCATGGTTCCATTCGGAGTGCTGCTCCACGCCATCGGCGGCTTCGCCGCGGGCACGTTTTATCTACCGCTCCGCGCCATCCGCGGCTGGTCGTGGGAGAGCGGCTGGCTGATCAACGGGGTCTTCTCCTGGCTGATCGCTCCCCTGGTCGTGGCGTGGCTCGTGGTGCCGGATCTGCCAGCCTTGCTCGCCGCGGTGCCGTCGGCGACGCTTGGCTGGACCTACCTCTTCGGCGTTCTCTGGGGCATCGGCGGGCTCACCTTCGGGCTTTCCTGCCGCTACCTAGGGATGTCGCTTGGCTACGCGGTGGCCCTGGGATTTTGTGCCTTCTTTGGCACGATCGTGCCGCCGATCTACGCCGGCACGTTCGGCACCATGCTCGGTCAGTTGCCGGGCCTCGTCCTGCTCGCCGGCCTGGGGATCTGCCTGCTGGGAATCGCGGTCTGCGGCCTCGCGGGCATGGCCAAGGAGCGCGACCTCGCCGCCGCCAGCCCAGCCGGCCGCGCAGCCGAGTTCAGCTTCACGAGAGGGCTGTTCGTCGCGCTCTTCGCCGGCCTGATGAGCGCCTGCATGTCGTTCGGCTTCGCGGCGGGGGCCCCGATCGCCGAACTGGCGACGCGGCACGGGGTGGCGGATCTCTGGAAAAACACGCCGGTGCTCGTGGTGCTCCTGGCGGGCGGCTTCACCACCAACGCGATCTGGTGCCTGCTCCTGAACGCCTGGCATGGCAGCTTCGGCGACTACCTCGGCCGCACCGCGGCGCCGACGGCGGCGAATTACGTGTTGGCCGCCGTGGCGGGCGTGACCTGGTACCTGCAGTTCATGTTCTACGGGATGGGCGCCACACGAATGGGCGGCTACGACTTCGGCAGTTGGACGCTGCACATGGCCTTCATCATCGTGTTCAGCAATCTCTGGGCGATCCGCCTCGGGGAATGGCGGGAGACGAGGCCGCGGACGCTGCGGCTGATCGTCGCAGGAATCACGATCGTCTTTCTGAGCACGCTTCTGGTGGGCTTGAGCAACTACCTTGCGAGCGACGGCAGTGCTGGCCGGCACTGACCGTCGCCACGCCACCGCAGCCGCAGCCGGCCGACTGCTCCCCCTTCCGGAATCACATGAGAGCAATGATGCTGCGAGCTCAATGCGAACCGGGAATACACACCGGTTGAAAACCTGTGCTACGGGTGGCGCTGCGATGTCCGACCGTAGCCGCAGGTTGGCAACCTGCGGTGGGACAAGGGAGGGCGGACGGCGAGGGGCTGCCCGTGCCCGAGAGCCGGCGTTGCTCGGGTACCGATCTCCCGCTAGCGGAATAGTCGGCGCAGCCATGGATGGCGGAGCGAAGTCAGCATCGAGCGAGCGGAGGGCAGGATACTGGGAGCCGGGCCGCGCCCGGCGACCGTAAGCTGGAGCCGACGCCGGCACGGCGGCGACGGCGCGACAGTCGCATACCCGAAGCAAGCGTCCGGCGACGGGCACGGGCAGCCCCGAGCCTCGTGAACACCCGAGGATCAAGTGGACCCGTATGCCTCGAACCCGGCCTTGTGCCTACCGTCGACGCAGTCGTCGCCAGGCGACCACCGCCATGCCAACGGCACCAAGCGCGGTCACGCTTGGCTCAGGGACGACCGTCAGCATCACCTTCGTCGGGTCGGTGGTGGTGTCGACGACGACCGACCAGCCGGGAGCACCGTTGTTGGCTTTGATGATGTTGTTGTTCACCCAGTAGTTCACGTTGCCCAACTGGCTGATGGCGGTGATGTACTTGCCGCTCCCGGAGATGTTCATGCCCGCGCCTCCCGATGCATTGATCGACAGGGCCGCGGACTGCACGACGCC
>JBAXOU010000054.1:0-16383 GCA_037133115.1 Planctomycetota bacterium
ACGGCCTTCGGCTTTCACGAGGCGCTTACGTGCCGGGCACGCGAGGCGGCGTAAGCGGACGCGGCCCGCCACCACCGCCGGGAAAGCCTCCCGGCACGCCGCCACCACCGCCACCACCACCGCGAATCTGGTCAAGATCGAGGAACCGTGCATCCTCGATGTCAACCTGGTTGAGCGTCCGCCAGTAGAGGATCTTGCCCGCCGACGCGGTCGACGGCTGCGAACCGGCCTTGAGCTGGCGGAAGAGTTGGGCATCGCTGCGGCCGTCGCCTTCGAAGACGAGCAAGTCTTTCGCCTCGCTCCACGTGAGCCTGGCACTCCGCGCGGTGAATGATTCCCCCTCGACGAGCACGTTGCCGCTGGCACCGAGTTCCATGCTCGACCGCTGGCGGCCGGGCATGGGCGGCGCCTGGCCGACGCCGAGCATGTCGCAGTCGATCGTCACGGCGCTCTCAGGCAGACCGCCGGCCGCATGGGGATCGAGCGTGTCGCCCCGTTTGGCGATCGGCCCCCAGATCGCCTCGACCCGCTGGTGAAACTCCATCGTGCGGCGGTGGAGGTTGCCCCGCAGCCCCTTCTGAAAGTCGACGCCAAGATACGTCAGTTCGCTCGCCCGGCGGGTGGTGGCGACGGGCTGCGCGGCCACGGGCTGCCCCTGCGGACCAGCCGGCAGCGACATCTGCGGCGGCTGACCGGCCCTCGTGCTCGCGAGTCGGCCGGGGCCTGATCCGGTGACGTCCCCTGTGAGGCGGTCGATCACGAGATCACGGACAAAGAGTTGCTCGGCCGACTTCTCGCCGACGTCGTCGACCGATTCGCTCACGAGCTTCACGCCGGCGCCGCAGGCGATCCGGGCAACCTCGGGCTGTTTGCCGCTGCGGGGCGAATCGCCCGCCGCAAACTCAAATGGCCTGTCGAAGATCACATCGAGCGACCCCGATTGGAGTTCGGCCGACGCTCCCTTCGCGATCACCGTGTCGATGAACCGCGCCTTCTGGCCGTCGAAGTCGAGCCGTCCCTGCCAGGTGACGTCGAGCTTCCCGGGCCCGCCCTGCGGAGCGGCCGGCGGCGGGCCGCCGGTCATGCTGAACGACTCGAGTGCCCCAGACCCGGCGGCCATCGGCAGCGACAGCCGTCCGGCACCGTCCACGGCGAGCCGGTTGTGGCCGCGGTCAAACTCGACCATTGGTCCTTCGAGATCGAGGCCCCTGCCCTTCACCACGGCCGGCCGGCCCGAGACGATCGCCTTGGCGTCGGGCCGCGTGGCCCGCGTGAGCTGCATCTGGTCACCGCGAATCTCCACACCTGGCTCGGCCACGGTCCCCGGTGCCGGCGGCGCGAGCGGTTGTTCGACGAGGTGCACCTGGCCCTCCATCGACAGCTCGTCTACTTCGTTGCCAGCGGCGGCGAGCGTCACCTGTCCGCGGACGAGGGCGGCGCTGGCGATCATCTTGCCGCGGGTTCGCGGTGGGGCTGCCTGGATCGGTGGAGCGACGGCTGTGGGTGCCGGAGTTGCTGGCGGCGACTGGCTCGGGGCTGGTGACACAGCGGGCGCGCCGGCAACCACGGGAGCGGCCGCCGCAGGCGGAGGTGGTTCAACGGTCCGGAACCAGAGTTCGAGTCGGTCGGTCCGCGCGGCCACCTCCTCCGCGTCGGCCTCCACCATGCCGCGGGCGAGCAGCCGCGACGGCCGCACGCCGGAGAGATCGGGGCCAGCGGCGGGGTCGGTCTTCGCGGGCCGCGGCCCCTTCACCACGTCGAGCCAAAGGTGCATCTCGGCGGCAGACAGCCGACCCTGCGCCTCGACGGACACGTCGGCGTCACCCGCCAGCGACACCACGTGGCCGTCGCCATCAGGTCGCATCCGCAGCCACTGCTGCCACCGCGCCTGCGCCGGCGGCGACTTCTCCGAACGCATGCGGATCCAGCCCGGCCCGACGGCCATGAGGGTCCCCGGGTCGCCGGCTTCGCCGGGCATGTAGTCGATCTTCCGGGCCTCCATTTCCGACCCCTTCGCGACGAGCGACACCGGCTCCTCGCCATCGAGCAGGATCCGCCGCGTGGCGATCTCGTAGCCGAGTCGGGCGGCGCGGGCCTCGAGCTGCGCGCCGGTCGAGCGGGCCACCACGGGCGTGCCCTTCGCCTGGATTTCCACCGGCTCGAGACCACCGCGGGCCGACGCGGCGGTGCCGTTCGCGGCCGCTTTCGGCTTGCGGGCCAGCACGATCGCGAGCAGGTCGCACGAGAGCTGCTCGGCGGCGCCGTCGGTGGCAGCGCGGATCACATCGACATGATCCTCGAGCGTGATCACGTTGGCCGAGACATTCATGCACAGCGCGCCGCGACACGTGACGAGCACCGGCGGCGCGGCGGGTGGTCCGTCGGCAGCGGGAGTGGCAGGGCCGGGGGCGGCGGCAGGCATCGACCCGGGCAGCATGCCCCCCGCGACACCCTCGATTCGCATCTTCACGTCACGGTCGAGACGAATCGAGTCGACGCCGCCGATGTTGGGTCCCTTGTCACCGGGGCCGGCGCCCTGAGCGGGGCCGCCCCCACCGGGTCGCGGCCGCAGCCGGGCTACGAGCCCGCGGCCGCTCCCGCTCGAACGGCCGTAGCGGAACTGCACCATCTCGCCGGTCCGAACCTCGAGTTCGTCGAGTTCGATGTCGCGGGTGACGATCTCCACGTCGTCCTCGGCCTCGGGTGAGGTGGGCGTGCCCCGGATCGTCACCTGGCCGCGGAGGCTGCCGCCGATCAGTCGCGCCAGCCGACCCTGGCGGAGGTCGAGTGGCTCGTCGAACTCAAGTACGGCCCCCTGCGGAGCCCGCAGCACCATGGTGCGGCCCGGCTGGCCGTCGGCGGCGACCCGGTTTCGGTCCGGCAGCACGACGAGCGTGCAGGGCACGAGGTTCACGCGACCGTCCGGCAGCGAGTGGTAGTCCTTGAAGAGGAGCCGCATCTGCCGGCTCTCGAGCATGATCGGGTTGTCTCGCTCCCACGATCCGGGCGGAAACACGTCGCCCAGCGCCGCGAGCCGCTGGTCGGCGCGGGCGCGGATCGCCGCGGCCTCCTCCGGTGTCATTTCGAGGGCCGCCGCGGCATCTCGAACCCGCGGCTCGACGATCGGCACCACGGCGAGCCGATAGAATCCTGCCGCCGCCAGGGTGACGAGAAACACTCGTAGCGTCCGTCCGAGTCGATGTTCCATCACCGTCTCACCGTCGGAGGGAGCATCAGGTCCGCGGAGCCGCGTAGTGGGCCACGATGGCGTCCCAGCCGCCACGGGCCTTGAGCATCCGCTCGATCAGTTCGCGGACGGCACCGCGGCCGCCGGGAAGCGTTGTCACAAGCACCGCCGCGTGGCGGAGTTCCGCGCAGGCGTCGGCCACCGCCGCGCCCACGCCGCACCGTGCCACGACCGGCAGATCGGGCAGGTCGTCGCCAAGAAACGCCGTCTCCTCCCAGGAGAGCCCGCACTCCCCGATCACCGTGGTGGCGGCCGTGAGTTTGTCGTCGATTCCCTGCCGCAGGATCTCGATGCCGAGTTCCGCGGCTCGGCACTCGACCACCCGGCTCGACCTCCCCGTGATGATTCCGGCGCGAAGTCCGGCCCGCTGCCAGGCCCGCAGTGCCAGGCCGTCGCGGATGTGGAAGGTCTTCGACTCGCCACCCTGGTCGTCGTAGGTCACGCCGCCGTCGGTGAGCACGCCGTCCACATCGAGCAGCAGGAGCTGCACGCGGGCGAGGCGGCGATCGAGGTCGGCGGCTGTCATGGCGAAACGTTCCGGCAGGAGGGGGCTCAGGCCGCAGCGGCCGGTCGCAGCGTGGCAAGCACCTCGGGGGGCACGAGGCCGACGAGATCGACGATGTCGACGAGTCCGACGGGCCTGCCGGCTTGATCGAGTACGGGCAGTTCGCTGAGCCGGCGCGACTCCAGGATCGCGACCGCGTCGCGGAGCCGCGTGCCGACCGGCAGCGTCGTCGGCCGCATGGTCATGACGCGGCCAATCGGCTCGTCGAGCGCCGCGTCGTGCCGCCGCTCGAAGAGTCGCGCCAGGTCGCTGTCGGTGAAGATGCCGGCGAGCGTGTCGGCGTCGTCGAGGATCATGACAGCGCCGGTCCGGCGGGCCGGCAGCGGCCGGACGAACACCTCACGAACGGTATCAACGGGACGGGCAACGCGGCATTCCGCCAGAGGCCGCATCACGTCCTCGACCACCATCAACTGGCGGCCGAGGCTCCCGCCGGGGTGACGGGCTGCGAAGTCCTCGGCGGTGAACTGCCGCAGGCTGCTGGTGACCAGGGCGAGCGCGTCGCCGAGGGCGAGCATCAGCGACGTGCTCGTGCTCGGCGCGAGCCCGAGGACGCAGGCCTCACGGAGGGCGCCTGTGGCTACGACCACGGCAGCGGCGCGGCCCAGCGAGCTGTCGGCCCGGCCCGTGAGCGCCACGATCGCCACGCGGCGGGCGGCGAGGTGGGGCAGCAGTCGCGTGATCTCCTCCGTCTCGCCCGACTGCGAGAGCGCGAGCACGACGTCGTCGGCCCGCAGCGCGCCGAGGTCACCGTGCAGCGCCTCGGCGGGATGAAGGAAGTGGCTCGGGGTGCCGGTGGAGGCGAGCGTGGCGGAGATCTTCCGCGCCACGAGCCCCGCCTTGCCGATCCCGGTCACTACCACGCTGCCGGAGCAGCCGAGGATCATCTTTACGCCGCGGCAGAAGGAGGCGTCGAGGGCGTCGGCGGCTCGGAGCACCGCCTCGCCCTCGGCGCGGAGGATGTCACGGCCGTGCGCCAGAATGCCGTCGTCGTTGAGATCGTGCATGCCTACACCGCGGGCGGGGAATCCGCGCGGAATCCCCGCGCGGGGGCGGGATGGTAGGCCGTCTGCGCAAGCCACGCAACGCAGCTTTTCAGCCTGATCTTTTCAGGTGAAAGCTGACCGGCTCGGCCTCCCCGGGCCCGAACTCAGCTCGGGGCTGCCCGTGTCCAGGAGCCGGCGTTGCTGGTCGAGCGAAGCCACGACCAATCCGCCTGCGGCGGATCGGTGCCCGGCGAAGCGAGAGCAGCATCGAGTGAGCGGATGCCACGAGGGCATCCGCGAACGTCCGGCGATGGGCACGGGTAGCCCCGAGCCGCCGCGATGGGCAGCCACAGGTTGAAAACCTGTGCTACTTCAGGCCAGAACGGTCAGCCGCGCGCGTACCGCGCCGCCATGTCCGCGAGCGTGATGCACTTGATCTTGCCGGCGTTGCCGGCCTGACCGAACTGCACCATCCGCTCCGCGCACACCTTCTTCATCGCCTCGCGGGACGGCTTGAGGTAGTCGCGGGGATCGAACTTCTCCGGCGCCTCGGCGAGCACCTTGCGGATCGCCCCGGTGATCGCCATCCGGCAGTCGGTGTCGACGTTGATCTTCCGCACGCCGTGCTTGATCCCCTTCTGAATCTCCTCCACGGGCACGCCCCAGGTCTGCGGCATCTTCCCACCAAACTTGTTGATGATGTCCTGGAGTTCCTGCGGCACGCTCGACGAGCCGTGCATCACGAGGTGGCAGTTGGGGAGCTTGGCGTGGATCTCCTCGATCCGCTTCATCGCCAGCACGTCGCCGTCGGGCTTCCGGGTGAACTTGTAGGCCCCGTGGCTCGTACCGATCGCCACGGCGAGCGCATCCACGCCGGTGGCCGCCACGAACCGGGCGGCCTCGTCGGGATCGGTCAGCAGCTGGTCGTGCGAGAGCTTGCCCGTGGCGCCATGGCCGTCCTCGGCTTCGCCCTCGCCGCTTTCGAGCGAGCCCAGGCAGCCGAGTTCGCCCTCGACAGAAACTCCCTGCCGGTGGGCGAGCGTGACCACTTCCTTCGTGACCTTCACGTTGTAGTCGAAGTCGGCCGGGCTCTTGCCGTCTTCCTTGAGCGAGCCGTCCATCATCACGCTCGTGAAACCGTTGTCGATCGCGCTCTGGCAGGTGACCGGCGAGTTGCCGTGATCCTGGTGCATGGCGATCGGGATCGACGGATAGAGCTCGGCCGCGGCGAGCATCAGGTGGCGGAGGTAGTTGTCCTGGCTGTAGCTGCGGGCGCCCCGCGAGGCCTGCACGATCACGGGCGAATCGGTCTCCTTCGCCGCTTCCATGATCGACTGGATCTGCTCCATGTTGTTGACGTTGAACGCCGCGAGGCCGTAGCCATGTTCGGCGGCGTGGTCGAGCAGGATCCGCATGGGCACGAGGGGCATGGCAGGTTCTCCGGAGGCTGGTGGGCGGGGGCCGTCGGGCCGACGGCGGCGGCGATCATACGGGAAAAGCAGGCGTGGTAGAATCCCCGCACCCGCCTGACCGAACCCGGGATTTTTCATTCCTCATGGATGTCCGTCCCGTCACCGATCCGATCCGCGGGTTTCTGTACGTGACCGGCGGCTGGGCCTGCCTGGGGTTGGCGGCGCTCGGCGCCGTGCTGCCGCTCCTGCCCACGACGCCGTTCGTGCTCCTGGCGAGCTGGTGCTTCTACCGAGGCTCGCCGCGGATCCACGCCTGGCTGCACCGCTCGCGGACGTTCGGCCCCACGCTCGACGACTGGCAGCACTACCACGGCATCCGCCGATCGCTGAAGCACCGGGCGATCGTGATGGTGCTGGCGGTCGTGGCGGTGAGCCTGTTTCTCAACAGCCTGACGTGGTGGCTGCGGTGGGCGTTCCTTGCAGCCGTCGCCGTCGGCCTCTATGTGATCTGGTCGGTGCCCACGCTCCCCGACGACGCCCCGCGGGCGCCGCGATCGCTCAGCGGGTGAGCGGCCGATCCGACGTGACGGTTGCGGCTTGCTTCACGACCCCGTCGGCGTCGAGATCGGCGACGAGATCCTGGAGATCGACCGGCTGCACGGCGAACTGGCCGATGTAGGGCCTCGTGTAGGCGAAGAGCACGACGAAGCAGCAGCTGATGCCCACCGACACCATGCCAAGTGCCATCCGGCGAGCCCGCCGCGATTCGGCGTGAATCAGGCCCACGCCAAGCAACGTGAGGATGGCAAGAATGCCGACGATGCCCCAGCGGGCCGGTGGCGGACGCGTGGCCGCGATCCGCAGCCGCGTCTCGCGGGCCATGGCAGCCTGCTTGTAGAGGTCGTGGAGTTCGGTCTGCAGCGGCCCCTCGGGGAGCCCATGGATCGCCGTGCGGAGTTCGCGAATCGGGGCCGCCGTCACCCGCGGCGTGAGCAGGTGTGCCAGCTGCGGCCACTCCTCGTCCACGGTAAATCCCACCGCGCCGCGGAGCGCTTCATGCAGGCGTGCCGCTTCCGCAGGCGATGCGTCCTCGATCGACTCGGCCATCTCGCGGTAGGCGGCGGCCTCCGTGCGGGCTGATTCCTCGGCGAGGCTGTGCTGCTCCCACACCGGGATCGCGATGAACGAGATCAACAGACCGAAGGCGAGGCCGATCTGCGCCGGCACCTCGGCCTCGAACCGCCCGAGTTTTTGTCCTGTCCGGCCGGCGATCCAGGGCACGAGCCAGCGGTGCACCACATAGGCTAACCCGCCCCAGTAGACCAGCAGAAAGGCCACCATCAGCGGCATGGGCAGCGCGAGCAGGTTGTCGAAAAAGGCGGGCAGTCGCGTGATCATCGCACTCCTCCGGAAACGGGACGCATGAGCGGTCCGCGGAGGCTAGCGATCGCGAAAACGACCTGAAAGACCGGTTTGCCGTGTCGCCTCGCCTTCCCATCCCTCGCTGAACGCGCCGGTCATCTACATGAAAAACGTCACGAGTGACTTTTTACGCAAACCGTCATTGCTCGAGCGTGGCGTCTGGCTCAGGCAGCCAGTGGGTGAGGATCACGCCCACCAGGGCATAGGCACCGGCCACGGCGGCACCGGCGAGGGCGATCCGCACCGGGTTGGGCGGCGTGGCGGCGGAGAAGGTGAGCGTGAGCCAGGCCGCGGCCGTGCCCAGCACGCGGCCGCCGATGTTGGCGGCAAAACTCTCGCCGGTGCCGCGGAGATGCGTCGGGAACACGAGCGGGATGTAGTTGCCCCAGAAACTGAACTGCGACACCGTGAACAGTCCGGCCACGAAGATGCCCGCCTTGATCAAGGGGAGCGAGTCGGCGTTGGTGAGCTGCGTGGAGATCCACCAGAAGAGCGCGGGCACGACCAGCAGCGCGGGCCACTGGAAGAGCCTCAGCAGCGTGCGGCGGCCCACGATCCGCAGCGCCGCGAAGGCCAGGAGCACGCGGCCCACGAGCCCGCCGATCTCCTGCCAGATCGTGACCGTGGCCACAGCCTCGTCGGTGGCGTTGCCCGCTATCGCCTTGAGGCGGCCGGGAGGGGGCGCGGGCTTGCCGGCCTTTTCCGCAGCGGCCACGGCCTCGTCCTGTGCCGCCTTCGCCGTGGCGAGGATCGCGGCATGGCCCTTCGGGCCGCCGAGGATCTGCGGCAGCTGCTGGATCGCGCCGAAGGCGATGCCGTAGCTGGCGGCAAACACCAGCGTGGTCACGACCGTCGTGCGAATGAGTGCCGGGCTGAAGAGTTCGCGGATGCTCGGCCGCCGCAGCGTGCCCGCCCGCTTCTTCTCCGCCCACACCGGGCTCTCCGGCAGGAACGGACGGATCAGGATGAGCGGCAGCGCGGGAATCACGCCCGAGATCAGCGTGTAGCGCCAGGCCTCGTGGCCTCCTTGGATCACCGGCAGCGTGTCGGCGTAGCGGGCCGCGAGAACGTTGGCCGATCCCACGAGCAGGCCGCCGAGCGACGAGAAGGCCTGCGTCCAGCCGAGCACCCGCTCCCGCTGTTCGCGGTTGGGGAAGAGTTCGGCCAGCCAGGCCACCGCCGCCACGAACTCCACGCACACGCCGATGAACACGAGGCAGCGGAAGAAGAGCAGCATCGGCAGCGACGTGGCGAAGCCCGCGGCGAGCGCTGAAAAGGCATAGAGCAGAATGCTGTACGTGAGCACGCGGCGGCGACCGAGAAGATCCGTGAGGTAGCCGCCGAGGAGTCCAAACACGCCACCGGCGAGGGCCGGCACGAAGAACAGCGCCCGGGCCCACTTCGTGTATTCGGGCGAGCCAGGCACCAGGAGCGGCGTGCCCTCGGGCGTCATGCCGCCGAGGGCCGCCAGCGCCGGCTTGATCACCAGCGGCAGCATCAGGAGCTCGTAGATGTCGAACGCGAACCCGATGGCGGCGATCGCGCACACGAGCCAGGCGGTGACCGTGAGCCGGCCCGACGACGTCATCCCCGACGTGGAATCACCCGATGCGGCTGCCATGCGAGGCTCCTCGAACGCGATTCCCACAAAACGACGATGCCGGCGAGGCCCGAAAGCCTACCGGCGAGGATCGTCGAAGCCCAACACCGTGAGCCGCAGCGTGCGGCACAGGTTGAAAACCTGTGCTACTGCGGGCCGATCGACGGCGGGCACTTGGCGAGGAAGTCACGCGGGCCGCGAGTCGTGTAGTAGGGATACGCGACGGCCCCGGTCGGCGGACCGGGCGGCTGGGTCGAGCCGTAGTTGCTACCGGCGAGTGCCGCCTTCTCCTCGGGAGTGAGGTGATGCTTGGCAAGGCCGCCGTACCGACCGACATGCCGCGGATGACAGGCACCGCCTTCGCACTCCTGGCAGTCGCCGCCCGGCTGGCAGGTGCCGGTGGGGCAGCCTTCGGGGCCGCACTGACCGCTCTGGCAGGCACCGTCCTGGCACATGCCGTCCTGGCACTGGCCGCCCACCTGGGTGGCGTGGTGGCCGTGGGGGCCGTCGGTGTTGAGCAGGAAGAGCCGGTCGATGATCGAGCAGCCGCTTGACGTGGCGAGCACGGCAGTCACGACGGCAAGGCCGAGGGCACGCGAGAGCGTTTTCATGGCGGGATTCCCGATGGGCGGACGCTCCGCGCGGGCACTCCGCCCGCGGCCGATCATCCGCATGTCACCGGTGGTATCGGTCGTAAGGCCGGCACCGGTTGAGAAAACCCTGCGGGCGAGAAGATGGGCAAGGTTGTGGGTCGCCGTGGCGCGACCCCGTCAGATAGTGGAACAGGTTGGAAACCTGTTCTACGGGGACAGGTTGGAAACCTGTTCTACGGGGGCAGCAAACCTGAGCTGCTTACCCGCGGAAGCGGCCGGCGATCAGCGAGATGTTTTGGCCGCCGAAGCCGAACGAGTTGGAGAGGGCCTGATCCACCCTGCCCTCGCGGACCTTGTTGGGAACGTAGTCGAGGTCGCAGTTCGGGTCAGGCGTCTCGTAGTTGATCGTCGGCGGCAGCAGGCCGTCGCGGATCGACAGCAGGCAGACGATCAACTCTGTCGCCCCGGCGGCCGCGATCAGGTGGCCCATCATGCTCTTCGTGCTCGACACGGGGATCTTGTAGGCCCCTTCACCAAACACCTTCTTGATGGCGAGCGTCTCGACCTTGTCGTTGACGTCGGTGCTCGTGCCGTGGGCGTTGATGTAGTGGATGTCGTTCACGCCAAGCCCGGCGTCCTGCAGGGCCATCGTGATGCAGGCGGCCGCCCCGCGGCCCTCGGGATGGGTGTCGGTGATCCGGTAGGCGTCGGCTGTGGAGCCGTAGCCAAGGATCTCGCCGTGGATCTTCGCGCCCCGGCGCTTCGCGTGCTCGAGTTCCTCGAGCACCACCATCGCCGCCCCCTCGCCAAGCACGAAGCCGTCGCGGTCGTTGTCGAACGGCCGGCTGGCCCGGTGGGGCTCGTCGTTTCGCGTGGAGAGGGCCGTCAGCAGGTTGAAGCCCGTGACGCCGAAGGGGTGGATCATGCTGTGCGTGCCGCCGGAGAGCATCACATCGGCCTCACCGCGGCGGACGATCTCGCAGGCCTCGCCGATCGCCTGGCTGGAGGCGGCGCAGGCCGTGAGGCAGTTGAGGTTCGGCCCCTGGGCATTGAACAAGCCGGCGAGGTGGCCGGCGGGCATGTTCGGCTCCTGCTCCACCTCGGAGAGCGGATGGAGCGTCTCCAGGCCGAGCTTCGTGAACTTCGCCACGTCGAGCGTGTCGCCCTCGATCGAGGCCATCATCATCCGCGTGAAGGCGTCAAAATCCTGCTGGCCCTCGCCGCTGCCGAGGTAGATGCCGAGCCGCGCGGGATCGGCCGGCAGCCCCTCGGGCAACCCGGCGTCTCGCATCGCCTGCAGCGCCGCGCCAGCCGCAAACCGCGTGTGCCGACCGCAAAACTCCCAGGCCTTCGGATCCTGCCCCTCGTCGGCAATCTCCCAGCCCTTCACTTCTGCGGCGATCTTCGTCGGAAACTTCGAGGCGTCGAAGATCGTCGTCCGCCCGACGCCCGAGGCGCCGGCGACGAGGTTCTTCCAGAGCTGCTCCACGTTCACGCCCAGGGGCGTGATGCAGCCGATGCCCGTGATCACCACCCGCCGCCTGCCGCTGGACATCGCCCGCCTCCGCGTGGTCTTACCAATCGGGCCGCGACAGCGGGTTGCCCGCCTCGTCGCGACCGATCTCATAGATGTGCATCTGGTCGAGCCATCGCAGCAGCTCGTCGGTCTCGAAGAGCTTCGGCACTCCCTCGCCTGGCTCGAGATGGGCGAAGAAGAGCTCAGCCTGACCCTGCACCCGGTCGCCGACCGTGCTGATCACCTTGGTGAGCGATCCGGCCGGCTTGAGGTCGAGGACCTCGGCCTTGAAGCGGATCGTGTCACCAGGCACGGCGTCGAAGAAAAACTCCGCCGCCGCCACCTTCGCGAGCACCACCCGTCGGTTGAAGTCGATCGCGTCGGCCACGAGCAGGCCGGCCGCCTGCGCCATCCCCTCGACGATCAGCGAGTTGGGCATGATCGCCACGCCCGGGAAGTGGTCGTGGAGGTGCTCCTCGGCCAACGACACGTTCTTCACAGCCGTCGCATGCCGGCCGCGAACGAACTCCTCGTAGCGATCGATCCAGAACCAGCGCATGAATCCGTTTCCGGCGGTCTACCGCCTCCTCCAGGGAAACGCGAGCGGGTGAGGGCAGCGGCCCGGCCCGCCGCTCAGGCAGCCAGTTTGCTCTGCACGTACCGCACCATGTCTTCCACGGTGAGGGTGTTGGCGAAGTTCTGGACGCTCGGGTTCGACTCGAACTTGGAAAGATCCGCGAACGGCATCCGGGCCTTGAGCGCCGCGATCCCAGCCGGCGTCACCTTGCCTTCGGCCACGAACTCGGAACTCGACAGCACGTCTTCGGGGAAGAGTTCGCCCCGCGAGATCTTGATGTTGAAGGCCTTCTCCAACCGGAACACGATGTCGAGGAAGTCGATCGACTCGGCACCCAGGTCACCCACCATGGTCGCGCCGGGAGTGACATCGTCCTCGTCGACTCCCAGGGCATCCACCAGAGCAGACTTCACCTTGTCAAAGATTTCTTCGCGGGAGGGCATCGACGATTCACCTTGGCATAAGGGGGAGGGAAAGCAGCCGGTACTGGTGCCGTGTGTTGTAATGTCGGCCACCGGCCATGGGAACCCGAAGGTGCCCATTTTCCGCCCGCGGAACGGGGCCAAACGGAACAATCGGCCAATATTTCCGGCAAATTGAGGGCCGAAGGCGTCAGCCGCTGGCGTTTGCCACGGTGGCCGCCGAGGCGGCGTTCTGCGGCATGTAGGCGACGGGCTTGGGCTGGCTGCCGCCGCGGGCCGGATGAAGGAGGGCCCAGAGTTTTCTCATTTCCGACCGGACGCGGGCGTCGAGAGCAGCTCCGTGGGCGAGGCGATCGGCCATGTTGTACCGCTCGAGCACGAGCCGGGCGGTGAGGCTCGTCCGGTCGCCGACTGAACCAGTCGCCTTGAACGTCGTCGTTTTCTCGTCCTGGGCCGTCACCTGGGCATTCACGGTAAGGACTCGGCCCGGTTCCACGAAATCGCCGTACTTCACGTTTTTCGCCACCCGCAACACCACCATGCTGTGGGCGAAGTCCTCGCCGAGGCGGATCGTCCAGGCCGCCGCCTGGGTCATCGCTTCGAGCATCAGCACGCCTGGCAGGACGGGAAACCGCGGAAAGTGGTCGCCCAGGTACTCCTCGGCGAGGGACACCGTCTTGATGGCCGTGATCGACTTGCCTGGCTCGACCTCGAGCACCCGATCGAGCAGCGTGAAACGCATGATGAACTCCTTCGCCGGACGAGCCGAGAGTATAGGGGTCGGGGGTTGCGCCACAACCTCGGCAGCCTGCCTTTCCGTCCGTCTGCCACGCTGACAGCCGGCACGACCCGCGCGACTGCCAACCTTTCACACCACCGCCAGCCGCCACCTCATTTTCGGCCCAAAAAAGCGGCCCTGATCGCAGTGTTCGGGCGTTCATGACGACTGGCACGCTGTTTGCATTTTCGAGTGGCGAGGTCCGCCGGAGCGTCCGGCATGTCACCAGGGCCTGTATCACCGCGAAGGAGAGGAGCATCACCATGCCGACATTCCGCCCGGGATTCGCGCTCCCGTTCGATGAGCTGCGCGAGGAACTCGACCGCTTCTGGACAACGCTCACCGCGGCCCCGCCGCTCCACGGCTGGGGCGTGAGACCCGGCGAGGGCTTCTTCCCGGCGGTGAACGTCAGCGAGAGCGATGACGCGGTCACGATCGAGGCGGAACTGCCCGGCCTCGACACGGCCGATATCGACATCACCGTGCACGGCGATGAGCTCGTCCTAAAAGGCTCGCGGCCTGCAGAGGCGGGCGATGCGGCGACGCCGGCGGAGGAACGCGTCACCTGGCACCGTCGTGAACGGGGCTGCGGAGCGTTCGAGCGGCGGCTGATGCTTCCCGTGACGGTCGACGCCTCGCGGGTCGAGGCGCGGCTCGTTCAGGGCGTCCTCACCGTCACCTGCCCGAAGACGGCCGCGAGCCAGCCGCAGAAGGTATCGGTTCGCTCGTCCTGAGCCGATCGCGTCCTGTTTCCAAACGCCAACACGTAAGAAGGAGGAGAATCGATCCATGGTCACCCAGTCCGAATCGGCCGCTGTGCGGCCGGAGCGTTCCCTCACCTACCAGCCGCACGTCGACATCCGCGACCTCGGGCCGGAGGTGGTGTTCGTCGCCGATGTCCCCGGTGCTCGCGCCGAAGGCATCGACGTCACGTTTGATGGCGGTGTGCTCGCCGTGCGTGTCGATGTCGCGGCTCGTGGCCTGCCCGGCCGCACGGCGCGGCAGGAGTACGGCATCGGCGGCTACCGGCGGTCGTTCCGTCTCGGCGACGGCTTCGACGCCGCGGCGATCTCCGCCGACTACCGCCGGGGCGTGCTCACGATCCGCGTGCCGCGGATCGCGGCGGCCCTGCCGCGGAAGGTACCGGTTGCCGGCGGAGGCTGACGCCACCCTGACGGGTGCGAACGGTATGCTGCGAGGCCGCGGGAGCGACATTGTCCGCGGCCTCGTTCGCGTCGGCCCTTCATGCCACTCATCCTCACGCCACGCTCCGCCGCCACAGCACCGCTCGCCATCGACCTCGCCGGCATCGTGCCGCAGCGGGTGGCGCCGCTCTCACTCGCCGAGATCAACCGGCTTCCAGTGCGGGCTGACGGCCGTCGCTGGTACCTCGGCGAGATATTCACCGCCCAAGGCGATCCAGCCGACCTCGTGATCGAGTGCCGGGGCGACTTCTCCCGCGTGCATCGTGTCGCCGCTGGCATGACCGCCGGTGTCATGCGCATCGCCGGCAGCGTGGGCCGGCACGCCGGCGAGGGCATGAGCGGCGGCCGACTCGAGATCGCCGGCGATGCCGGCGACTGGCTGGCCTGTGAACTCGCAGGCGGCGACGTTTTCGTGGCGGGAGATGCGGGCGACAACGTCGCCGCGGCCCTGCCTGGCAGCGTGGTGGGCATGCGCGGCGGCCGTGTGATCGTGGCCGGTGGTGTCGGCCACCTGCTGGCCGCCCGACTCCGCCGCGGCGTGGTCGCCGTGGGCACCGGGTGCGGCGACGCGGCGGGCTTTGAGATGCGAGCAGGCACGGTCGTCGTGGGCGGCGAGTTCGGCAGCCAGCCAGGTCTGGGGATGCGGCGGGGCTCCGTGATCTCCCTGACCGATTCCCCCCGTCCAGCCGCGATGTTTCAGCCCGGGTCGGCCTGGCGGCCCCCGTTTCTGCACCTCCTCTTCCGCTCGCTTGCGGCGGCGGGCTTCGCGCCGGCAGGGGCGATTCACCCCGGAAACTGGCGGCAATGGCATGGCGACATGCTCGCCGGCGGCCGCGGGGAACTGCTGCATCCCGCGTGATTTTTGCGGGCGGCACGAGGGAGCCTTTGATCGCCGCGGATCCTCGGCTATCTTTTGGGGTTCCCCGAGGACTGGCCCCCAGAAACCAATTATGCCCACGATCAGCCAACTTGTCCGCAGCCGCCGCCGCCCCAAGCGGAAGTTTTCCAAGTCGCCCGTGCTCGACCGCTGCCCGCAGAAACGGGGTGTCTGCTTGCAGGTCCGCACGATGACGCCGAAGAAGCCGAACTCGGCGCTTCGCAAGATCGCCCGCGTGCGGCTCTCCAATCAGAAGGAAGTCACGGTCTACATTCCGGGCGAGGGGCACAATCTCCAGGAGCACTCGATCGTGCTCATCCGTGGCGGCCGTGTCCGCGACCTCCCCGGCGTCCGCTATCACGTCATCCGCGGCGCCCTCGACACGCTCGGCGTGCAGGGACGCAAGCAGTCTCGCAGCCTCTATGGTGCGAAGAAGGGTTAATCAAGAAAGAATACGACCATGGGAAACATCACTGCCAGCCGCGAACAACTCCGTCCCGACCCGGTTTATGGGTCGCTCCTCGCCAGCAAGTTCATCAACTGCTTGATGGAGGACGGCAAGAAGAGCGTCGCCCAAAACGTCTTCTACAAGGCGATGGACATCGTCTCGAAGAAGATCACCGACGCCGAGCCGATCGAAATCTTCAACCGCGCCATTGAGAACATCAAGCCGGCCGTCGAGGTCCGCTCCAAGCGGGTCGGCGGTGCGGCCTACCAGGTTCCGATGCAGGTCAACCGCAACCGACAACAGTCGCTGGCGATCCGCTGGCTCCTGCAGGCGGTCCGCGAGAAGAAGGGCCGCGGCACGTTCGAGAAGCTCGCCGAGGAAATCATCGCCGCCTACAAGCGTGAAGGTGCCGCGGTGACGAAGCGCGACAACGTGCATCGCATGGCCGACGCGAATAAGGCCTTCGCGCATTTCGCCTGGTAAGACCAGGCGAAATTCCTGATTCAGCGTGCACTGCCCTCCATGGTGGCGCTCGGGACTGCCCATGCCTCGTCGCCGGACGTTCGCGGATGCCTTCGTGGCATCCGCTCACTGCATGTCCGCTGCGCTTCGCCATCCTGGCTCCGCTTGCTTCCATAGCCCGGCTCTGAGGCACGGACAGTCCCTCGCTCAGTCGCGCGTTGCATAGAACGGAAACCTGTGCCACTGCTCAACGGGAGCTCGGGGCTGCCCGTG
>JBAXOU010000055.1:0-16355 GCA_037133115.1 Planctomycetota bacterium
AGCCGAGATCCTTCGCGCTCACCGAGAGAATGCCGTTGGCGTCGATGTCGAACTTCACCTCGATCTGCGGCGTGCCACGCGGCGACGGCGGAATCCCCTCCAGGTTGAACTGGCCGAGAAGCCGGTTATCACGGGCCATCGGTCGCTCGCCCTGAAACACGCTCACCGTCACCGCCGTTTGGTTATCGGCGGCGGTGCTGAAGACCTGCTTCCGCTCGGTCGGCACGGTGGTGTTTCGCTCCACCAGCTTCGTGAAGATGCCCCCCTCGGTCTCGATGCCGAGCGAGAGCGGGGTGACGTCGAGCAGGAGCACGTCCTGCACGTCGCCGCCGAGCACACCCCCCTGGATCGCGGCGCCGAGTGCGACGACCTCGTCGGGGTTCACGCCCTTGTGGGATTCCTTGCCGAAGAGCTTCCGGACCAGGTCCTGCACCTTGGGGATGCGGGTCGAACCGCCGACCAGAACGACCTCGTCGATGTCCTTCGGATCGAGCTTCGCGTCCTTGAGCGCCTGGACCACCGGGCCCCGGCAGCGCTCGACGAGGGCGTCGCACATCTGCTCGAACTGGGCCCGCGTGATCGTCATCTGCAGGTGCTTCGGGCCGCTGGCATCGGCCGTGATGAACGGCAGGTTGATGTCGGTGCTCTGGGCGGTGGAGAGTTCCTTCTTGGCCTTTTCGCAGGCCTCCTGGAGCCGCTGCAGGGCCATCGTGTCCTTGCGAAGGTCGATCCCCTGTTCCTTCTTGAACTGGTCGGCGACGTGGTCGATCAGGGTCTTGTCGAAGTCGTCGCCGCCGAGGTGCGTGTCACCGTTGGTGCTGATCACGCGGAACACGCCGTCGGCAACCTCCAGAACCGACACGTCGAACGTGCCGCCGCCGAGGTCGAACACCACGATCTTTTCCTGGGCCTTCTTCTCCAGGCCGTAGGCCAGTGCGGCAGCCGTGGGCTCGTTGATGATGCGCATCACCTCGAGGCCCGCGATCACACCGGCATCCTTCGTGGCCTGCCGCTGGGCGTCGTTGAAGTAGGCGGGGACGGTGATCACGGCCTTGTTGACCTTGTGACCAAGGTAGGCCTCGGCCGACTCCTTGAGAGCGCGGAGCACCTTCGCCGACACCTCGGGAGGCGTGAACTCCTTGTCGCCCGCCCGCACCTTCACGTAGTCCTCGGGGCCGCCGACGACCTCGTACGGCACCATCTTTTCCTCGCCGCCGACCTCGTTGTGCCGCCTGCCCATGAATCGCTTGATCGAGTAGATCGTCCGCTTGGGGTTGGTGACGGCCTGACGGCGGGCGATGTCGCCCACGAGGGTCTCACCCTTGTCGTTGAAGGCGACCACGCTCGGGGTGAGGCGGTTGCCTTCCTTGTTCGCGATCACCTTGGGCTCCTTGCCCTCCATCACCGCGACCACCGAGTTGGTGGTGCCAAGGTCGATGCCGATGATCTTTTCGCCCTGCTTGGTTGCCATGGTTCCGGTCCCCTTTGTGGTGTGCGGTCGTGTTGCGGAAGCCCTCCGGCCCGGGGGTCACCCGAGCCAGTTTTGGCCGTCCGGCCTCGTGCCTGATGGAAATGCAAAGCCCGTGCCATGCTCCGGGGTGCCGCGCCCCACTTTCCAGGCGACCGCAGCAACCGGCGAAAAATTGGCGAATCGGCCGTATTTACGTCGATCGGCCTCACGGTACAGTTGTGGAGGTCGCCTCCGGCATCCACGGAGGGTCTGCCATTTTGGCCGTCTGAGGTCGTCCGCTCGCCATGGCTCACTCCGGTTCACCGCGGGATTCGACAGCCGACGGCGGCAGGAAGCCTGGCCTGCCGCAGCTCCGCTCCCAGATCGACAAGCTCGATCGCCAACTCGTCAGCCTGATGAACGAGCGGGCGGAGTTCGCCCGACAGATCGGCCACGTCAAGCAGTCGACGGGGCAGCAGACGTACGACCCGTCCCGCGAGGAGACGGTGCTCGAGCGGGTGGCCAGCGCCAACGACGGCCCACTTTCCAACGAGAGTGTGAAGGCGGTGTTTCGCGAGCTGATCTCCGGCTCGCGGGCTATCGAGCAGCACCTCCGCGTGGCGCACCTCGGACCGGCGTGGACCTACAGCCATCTCGCGGCGCTTCACCGCTTTGGCAGTGCCGTCGACTTCGTGCCGGTGGCCAGCATCTCTGCGGCATTCGAGGAAGTGCAGGCCGGTCATTCCCACTACGGGGTGGTGCCGCTGGAAAACTCCACCGATGGACGGATCGCCGACACCCTCGACAACCTCTCGCGGCTGCCCGTGAAGATCTGTGCGGAGGTTCCCCTGCGGATCCACCACACCCTTCTGGCCACATGCGACCGCTCAGCCGTCAAAGAGGTCTACAGCCGTCCGCAGGCGTTGTCGCAGTGCCGCAACTGGCTGGCCCGCCACCTGCCTGCGGCCCGACTGGTCGAGGTGACGAGCACCAGCGCTGCAGCCGAGATGGCCGCCCAGCGGCCTGATGCCGCCGCGATTGCCAGTCGCCAGGCGGGCGTCCACTACGGCCTCTCGGTGCTGGCGGAGAATATCGAGGATATCGCCGGCAACACGACGCGGTTCGCCGTGATCGGCCATGCCGACTCGAGCCGCACCGGGAAGGACAAGACCTCGCTGATGTTCGAGATCGAGCACAAGCCCGGCGGGCTCGCCGATGCTCTGGCGATCCCGAAGCGGCAGAAGCTCAACCTCACCTGGATCGAATCGTTCCCCATGCCGGGAGAGGTGGGCGGCTACATCTTCTTCGTGGAGCTCGAGGGCCACCGCAGCGACCTTCGCCTGCGGCGGGCGATCGCCTCGCTCGAGAAGCGGTGCAAGCGGGTCGTGGTGCTCGGCTCCTACGCCGCGGCCGCTCCGGTGGGCTGACGCCCCGGCGACGGGCCGCTACGCTTTGGGGGCTCGCATGGCCCCCTTTTCACCTCGTTTGGAGTCCACGCATGTCCCGCAGGAAGATCGTCGCCGGCAACTGGAAGATGAACCTCGACCGGGCGAAGGCCAGGGAGCTTGCCGCCGCCGTCGCAGCCCGGGTCGCGGAGGCCGGCGCGACCGAATTGGTGCTCTGCCCCCCGGCGGTCTACATCGAGACGGTTGGCGTGACGCTCGCGGCCGCGAAGTCGGTCGTGGCCCTCGGTGGCCAAAACATGCTCGACAAGGCGAGCGGTGCCTTCACCGGCGAGGTGGCCGCGGCGATGCTCCTCGACCTTGGCTGCCGCTACGTGATCCTCGGCCACTCCGAACGGCGGACGCTGTTCGGCGAGACCGACGCAATCGTCAACGCCAAGACAAAGGCCGCGCTTGCCGCGGGGCTGATCCCGATCGTGTGCGTTGGCGAGACACTCGAAGAGCGGGAGGCAGGCCGCACCAGCGACGTGGTGGCCACGCAGGTGAGGGGTTCGCTCGCCGGCGTCTCGACGGACGACCTGGAGAAGACGGTCGTCGCCTATGAACCCGTGTGGGCGATTGGCACGGGGAAGGTGGCGACGCCGCAGCAGGCCCAGGAGGTGCACGCCCTGATCCGTGGCCTCCTCGGAGCGCTTGCGTCGCCAGCGGTCGCCGACAAGGTTCGCATCCAGTACGGTGGCAGCGTCAAGCCCGACAACGCGGCCGATCTCGCGGTGCAACCCGACATCGACGGTGCCCTCGTCGGTGGAGCAAGTCTCAAGGCCGACGACTTTTTGGGAATCGCCAAAGCCTTCGGCGGCTGACCCGGTGCCGAAGACGATGAACGGGGCTGAAACAACGCTGGGGTAGCCTCTCCCGCGGCGTTGGGCTAGTCTTTTGCCCGGTTCGATGTCCCTGTCCACCGGTGTTCGGAGCCTCCCTCGTCCATGACCGCGCTTGTTCGATTCGGCCTCGGCTTTCTGCTCGTTTTCTCCGCCCTGTTTCTCATCGCACTGGTGCTCATCCAGCGCGGCCGGGGCGGCGGCCTTGCCGGAGCATTCGGCGGCGCGGGCGGTCAGAGCGCCTTTGGCACGAAGGCGGGCGACGTCTTCACGCGGATCACCGTGATTGTGGCCGCCTGCTGGATTCTGCTGTGCATCCTCGCGATCAACCTGCTCGGTCGAAGCGAATCGCTCTTCAATCCGAACCTTGGCACCGCAGCCGGCCAGGCCGTTCCGGCGCAGTCGACGATTCCGCCCGTGGGTGGGCCGGTCACCACGCCCGATGCCGCAGGTCCAGCCACGGATGCGCCGCAGGCCCAACCGGCCGCGACGCCGGCTAACGAGCCGGCAACTCCAGCCGCTGCGGACGCTCCCGCCGCCACCGACGCGAAGTGACGCAATGGCCCTGAGCATGACGGGCTGCGGCGAGGGCGTCGCCACCGAGGGTGGCAGCTCGTGCCGCGTGGAACTCCGAGGCGTCAACAACCGGCACTTCAAACTCACTCTTCGGGCCCGCGATACCCTCGCGGCGCTCGAACCACGAATCGAGGCTGTGATTCGCGGCCGTGTCCGTCGTGGCACCGTGCAGGCGACCGTCGATCTTTTGGGCGCCGCCGCCATTCCCGCCCGGCGGCTCGACAGGGCCCAACTCGCCGCCTATCTCGACGACCTGGCTGATTTCTGCGCCACGCACGACCTTCCGCTTCCGAAGTCGGTGGACGGCCTGCTCGGGCTGCCCGGACTGTTGGTCGACGAACCGGCCGAGTCGTCGTCGGTGGATCGTCTCTGGCCGCTGGTGTCACAGGCTCTCGCCGCCGCCCTCGCTCGCTACGACCAGATGCGGCGGGCCGAGGGCGAGGCACTCGCCACCGACATGCGGTCGTCGTGCCGTGAGATCGCCGAGTTGGCCGAGGGCATCCGCGACCGCGTGCCCGGGGTGGTGGCCGCTCATCGTGACCGACTGCGGGAGCGGGTCGCGAGGTTGCTCGATGATCGGGCGGCGGCGGTGTCGGAGGCCGATGTGGCCCGCGAGGTGGCACTGATGGCCGACCGGACGGACGTCGCTGAGGAACTCGTGCGACTGGCGAGCCACGTCGCCCAGTTTGACCGGCTGCTCGACGAGGAGTCGCCGGGGCGGGCGCTCGATTTCCTCGCCCAGGAGATGGGCCGGGAGGCCAACACCGTCGCGTCCAAGTCGCTTGACGTGGGCATCGCCCACGCCGTGGTGGAGATCAAGACCCGGATTGAGCGGCTACGCGAGCAGGCCCAAAACGTCGAGTGAGGGGCCGTTCGGCGACGCCGCTTTTCAAGGCGTTGCGGGCTGCGGTACAACATCGGGATGGAAGACCGGCCGGGCAAACTCGTCGTGATCTCGGGCCCGTCCGGGGTGGGCAAGACGACGCTGCTCCGGCGGTTGCTTGCCGACCTGCCGACCCTCGTGCCGAGCGTCTCCGCCACCACGCGGCCCCCGCGGGCCGGCGAATGCGACGGCATCGACTACCACTTCATCCCGCTTGACGAGTTCGAGCGGCGGCGGGCCGTCGGCGAGTTCCTGGAGTGCTGCCAGGTGTATGGCCGGCAGCACTGGTACGGCACGCTGGTGGCCGAGGTGGCCCCCCGTCTTGCGGCCGGAAAATGGGTCGTGCTCGAGATCGACGTAGAGGGTACACTTTCCATTCTCGCTCGTTATCCACAGGCGATCACCATTTTCGTCGAGCCCGCCCATCCCGACCAGCTGCTTGAGCGGCTCAAGGCACGGGGCACGGAGTCGCCCGACGCCATGGCCCGCCGGCTGGAGGTGGCGCGACGTGAACTTCACGAAGCCCACCGCTACAGGCACCGAGTCGTCAACGAGAACGTCGAACTCGCGCTGGCGGAGATCGAGAGAGTTCTGGCGGCTGAAGGATTCCATCACACCGCCGTCAGTCACGCCCCAAGCCCCACGCCCTGAGCCCGACCCCCCCAAGCCCGAACCCTGAGCCGATTCACCGAGGAGACCAGTCCATGATCGATGACCTGCGCGAGGAAGAGATCGTCAACAAGGTCGGAGGCCGCTTCAAGCTTTCGACGCTGATCCAGAAGCGGCTCGTGGCGCTGAATGCCGGCGGCCGACCGCTCGTCGACGTCGACACCGACGACAAGATGCAAATCGTCATCGAAGAGATCAAGCAGGACAAAATCTTCCTCGACACCTCGCTCAACCTCCGCATCACCGGTGCGTCGACTGAGGCCGGCGGCCCGCTCGACTTCGACCCGACCGTCCTGTGAGCCTGGCCGGCCGCGAGATCGTGGTCGGCGTGACTGGTGGCATCGCGGCCTACAAGGCTGCTGCGCTGACGAGTCTGCTCGTCCAGCGCGGTGCCGGAGTGACGGCCGTGCTCACGTCGGCCGCGCGACGGTTCGTTGGAGCTGCGACGTTCGCGGCGCTCACCGGCCGGCCCGTGGCGAGCCGCACGTTCGATCCAGCCGCCTACCCGCTCGGTGCCCACATCGAACTCGCTGCCCGGGCCGAGCTTGTTGTGGTCGCCCCGGCCACGGCCGACTTCCTCGCCAAGGCCGCCCACGGGTCGGCCGACGACCTGCTCTCCACGCTCGCGCTCTGCGCGGAGTGCCCGGTGCTCGTGGCGCCGGCCATGAACTCGGCGATGTGGAGCAAGCCTGCCGTCCAGCGGAACGTGCGTCAGGTTGAGGCCGATGGGCTGCGCATCGTGGCCCCGGGGACGGGCTGGCTCTCGTGCCGCCAGCAGGGGGCGGGGCGAATGGCCGAGCCCGATGAGATTGTGGCGGCCATCGAGTCGGTCCTTGCGACCGCTCCACGGCGTCCCTGACGTCGCCTCCTGAGGCAGCCATGGCAAGGATCCTCCTCACCGCCGGCCCCACGCGGGCCTACATCGACGACGTTCGGTTTCTCACGAATGCGTCGAGCGGTCGGATGGCGGCGGCGATCGCCCAGGCGGCCCTGGCGGCCGGGCACCAGGTGACGATCGTCAGCGGACCTGTCCAACTCCGCTATCCGACGGCGGCTCGCGTCATCCCGGTGATCACCACGCGGGAGATGCTCGACGCGTCGCTGGCGGAGTTGCCATCGGTCCAGGGTGTCGTCGCCGCTGCCGCCCCCTGCGACTTCGAGCCGGTTCGCCGCGTGGCCGGCAAGATCCCGCGGCAGGGTGACGGCCTGTCGCTCAAACTCGCCCCCACCCCTGACGTGATCGCAACGCTCGCGAGGAAGTCGGGGCCGCGGCAGTGGTTTGTCGCCTTCGCTCTCGAGCCGGGAGCCGACCCGCGACGGGCGTTCCAGAAAATCGAGGCGAAACGGTGCGATCTGATCGTCGTCAACGACGTGACCGCGATCGAGGGAACGAGAACGGCCGTGACCGTCTACGACCGCAGCCATGCCGCGGTGGGCTCCAAGGCCGGTACCAAGCGGGCGGTCGCGACGTGGCTCATCCGTCTGCTCGCGACGCGGCTGATGAGTTAGCCGACCTCCCGACGGGGTAGCGTTCTGACCCGTGGGCACCCTATAAATCCCTCGTCTGCATCCCGCACGCGGAGCCCGTCATGGTGAAGGTCGCAGTCCTCGGCGCCACTGGATACACCGCCCTCGAGGCGATCAAGATCCTGCTCCGACATCCCCAGGCGGAGATCGTGGCGGTCACCAGCCGACAAGAAGGCAACACGCCCATCTCGAGCGTCCATCCGAGTCTCGTCGGCCGGCTCGACCTGCCGCTGGAGGACCTTTCACCTGATGAGGTTGGGAAGCGAGCCGACTGCGTGTTTGGGTGCCTCCCGCACTGTGCCAGTGCCGAGATTCTGCCCAAGGTGCTCGCAGCCGGAGCGAAGGTGGTCGACTTCAGTGCCGATTACCGGCTGGATGATGCCCCCACCTACCTCGAGTGGTATGGCCACGAACATCCTGATGCGACGAGGCTCGGCACGACGGCCTACGGCCTGCCGGAGTTGTTTCGCGAGCGGATCCGCCGGCAGTCCCTCGTCGCGAATCCTGGCTGCTACTCGACGTCGGCGATCCTGCCGCTCGCCCCGCTGCTGAAGAGCGGCCTGTTCGAGGCGGACGACATCATCATCGACTCCAAGAGTGGCGTGAGCGGCGCCGGCCGGCAGCCAAAACTGATGACGCACTTTCCGGAGTGCAATGAGAGCATGTCGGCCTACAACGTCGGTCGGCACCGGCACACGCCCGAGATCGAGCAGGTGATCGCCCGACACGCGGGCGTCCGTCCGGCCGTGATCTTCACGCCGCAGTTGGCTCCGATGGACCGAGGCATCCTCTCGACGATCTACATTCGTCCGCGGAAGAAACTTGCCGAGGGAGACGTGATGAACCTCCTTCGAGAAGCCTACGCAGACGAGAGGTTTGTCCGCGTCGTCGATCACTTGCCCGGCACGAAGGACACGGTCGACACGAACTTCTGCGACATCACCGCCCGCGTCGTCCGCGACCGGGTGCTCCTGATCAGCTGCCTCGACAACCTCGTGAAGGGGGCGGCGGGGGCGGCGGTGCAAAACTTCAACGTCCTCTTCGACCTCCCCGAGACCATGGGCCTGCTCTAACCATGTCGATCGCCGACACTCCCGTCACCTACCCGATTCCCCCCCTGCCCCGCGGCTGGCGGATGGCGGCCGTTCATGCCGGAATCAAGCGCAATGCCCTCCGCGAGGATGTGACGCTCGTGGCCAGCGATCGGCCCGCCACGGCGGCTGGGGTGTACACCACGAACCTCGTGTTTGCGGCGCCGGTGGCCCTCGACCGTTCCCGCACGCCCGGCACCGGTTTTCGCGGCGTCGTGATCAACTCGGGCAATGCGAATGCCTGCACCGGCACCCGCGGCCTCGACGACGCGAAGCAGATGGCCACCCTGGCGGGCCACGAACTCGGGGCCGCGGGGGAGCAGATGCTCGTGCTCTCCACCGGAATCATCGGCGAGTTTCTCCCGATGCCCACCGTCGAGAAGGGCATCAAGGCCGCCGTCGGGTGTCTTGCTGGTGACGAGAAAGCGGCTCTGACGGCGGCACGCGGGATGATGACGACCGACACCCGTCCGAAGATGGCCGGTGGCACCTTCACGGCCGACGGCGTCGCCTGCACCGTGTTTGGCATGGCGAAGGGTGCCGCGATGATCGGACCGAGGCTCGCTACGATGCTCGGCGTCGTCGTGACCGACGCGGCGCTCGATCCTGCCGATGCCCAGCGACTGCTCGCCGCCGCGGCGGAGGAGACATTCAACTGTGTGAGCGTCGATGGTCACATGAGCACCAACGACACCGTGCTGCTCCTCGCCAATGGAGCGGCCGGAGGCCCACCGCTCGCCGGCTCGGGCCTGGAGGCGTTTGGCCGCACGCTCCATTCGGTGTGCGAGTTTCTCGCCCGGGAGATGGCAGACGACGGCGAGGGGGCCACGCATGTGATGCGGATCGAGGTGACGGGTGCGGCGAGCCGAGACGCCGCCCGACAGATCGCCCGCACGATCGCCGACAGCCCGCTGGTCAAGACGGCGGTGCACGGTGCCGACCCGAACTGGGGGCGGATCGTGTCGGCGGCCGGCTACTCGGGGATCGTGTTCGATCCGGCGCAGGTGGTGCTGCGCGTCAACCGCACACTGCTGTTCGAGGCAGGCTCCCCTGTACCGTTCGACGCCGACGCCGTCTCGGCTTCGATCAGGGACCACCGCGAGACGTTGATCGATCTGGTCGTTGGTTCCGGCCCTGGCAGCATTCGCTTCTATTCAAGCGACCTGACGGCCGATTACGTCCACCTCAACGCCGATTACCATACGTGATCCGGCGAGCGTCGCAGGGCTAGCCGAGGTGGGCTTCAGGCGGGCGCCGCCGCCGTCCTGGCGGCGGCCGGTACGCGTGCGACGCCATGAATGGCGAGCAGACTCGGCAGCCCCGCAAAACACCCGCGATTTCCCGCCGCCCTTCCCCTACAATCTCCCATCTTGACGCAGGCGGATCGAAAAGGTTTGCTCTGCAAGTCCCCGAAGACCCCGAGTGCCCGCCGATGCCCGCCCTCACGCTTCCCTACGCTCCTCCGGCCGATGCGGTTTCACCGCTCGTTGGATTCGTTGCGCCCGCGCAGCCTGCCATCCTCCCGGTGGTAGGCGTACCAGCCACCGCCCATGTCTCCGCCGCCGGTGATCCCGATGCCGAGGAAGAAGAGGAACTCGGCGATGAGGAGGACCTGGCGGTCGGTCAGCCGGCGGCCGATGAAGACTCGACGTTCGACGACTTCGACGATGAGTTCGACGACGACTTCGAGGAGGAAGAGAACGACCCCGACTGGGATCATCCCGACGAAGGCGACCCCCCGCCGCCTCCCTCAAAGGGAACCGGCCGGAAGAAGTAGCGATCTCGCGTTCACATCGAGGGTTCGATTGATGTCCGGCCTCGACACACCTCATTCCGCACCCGACGACCCCAATGCGGGTCCCGGGAAGGTCCGTGGCCGCGTCCGTGCCCGACAGCAGTCCGCCTGGTTCGGCACGCTTGGACAACTCGATTTCGACATCGACTTCTTCGAGAAGCTTCTCGCCCGAGCGCCTGAGTCGATCGAGGCTCTTCGTGTGCTTGCCGAACTCGTCAGCAAGAAGGGCCTCGTCACTCGCGCGGTTGATCTCGATCGCCGGATCGTCGAGCTCCAGCCCGAAGACTTCCTGGCCCGCTACAACCTCGCGTGCTCGCTCGCGCGTGCGGGGTGCGCCGATGACGCGATCGACGCCCTCTCGCGAGCGATTCTTCTCGGCTACGACGACCTCGACCACATGGAGACGGATCCAGACCTCGAGTCGCTCCGCACCCATCCGGATTTTCTCGCCCTCCTTGGCGAGTGACGGCGGTGCCGAGCTCGGCCGCCTCCTGCTAGAATCCGCCGGCCCAGCAGCCACCAAGGGAGCACGCATGCTCGACCAGTTCGACAAGATCACCGAAGCGGCCACGTTTATCTCGACGAAGTGGAGCCTTGCGCCGCGGGTCGGGATCATTCTTGGCAGCGGCCTTGGTGGCGTGGCGGCAGCGATTACGGAAAAGGTGGCGATCCCCTACGACCAGATCCCACACTTCGCCCGATCCACGGCGCACGGTCATTCCGGCCAGCTTGTCTGCGGAATGCTGGAAGGGGTGCCGGTCGTGGTCATGGAAGGCCGCCAGCACGCGTACGAGGGCTATCCGCTCCAGCAGATCACGTTTCCGGTTCGCGTGCTCAAGCGGCTCGGTGCCGAGCTGCTGATCGTGACCAACGCCTGCGGCGGCATGAATCCGCAGTACCGCTCGGGCGATCTGATGGTGATCGAAGACCACATCAACCTGCTCGGCGACAACCCTCTGATCGGAATCAACGACGAGCGGCTTGGCCCACGATTTCCCGACATGTCGGCGCCGTACCCGGCGACGTTCATCGACGATGCGCTCGCCGTCGCCCGCCGCGAGAACTTCGTGGCGCATAAGGGCGTCTACGTGGCGGTGACCGGGCCCAACCTCGAGACACGGGCGGAGTATCGCTTCCTGCGTACGATCGGTGCCGATGTCGTCGGGATGTCAACCGTGCCAGAGGTCGTGGTTGCCGTCCACTCGGGGATGAAGGTGCTGGGCATCTCGGTGATCACCGACATGTGCCTTCCCGACGCGCTCGAGGTGGCCACGGTGGATCACATCCTCGCCACCGCCCAGTCGGCCGAGCCGAAGCTCCGGGCGATCATCGTGTCGGCGGTCCGTAACGCAGGCCGCGCGACGTGATGCACGGATGCCGTCCGGCATCTGTTTCCGCGGCATTTTCCGAGGCATTGGCCACACGGCCGGATGGCCAGCTGGCCAATACCGTCGGAAGTCGCGGCTCGACTAGTATTGGTGGAGATCCTTGGGAACTCGTCGCTCCTCCGGCCGGGGGACGACGCAAGCGGGGGGCAGCTGTGCAGCTGTCGTTTCCGAGTTCCATGGTCGCGGAGCCAGAGTCCCGATGACGCACCAACACATCTGTCGACATAGCCGTCGCTGTCCGCAGCGGTTGCGAGGTTTCACGCTCGTGGAGTTACTGGTCGTGATCGCGATCATCGCCACGTTGATCGGACTGCTGTTGCCTGCCGTGCAGTCGGCCCGTGAGGCCGCCAGACGCAGCGCCTGCACCAACAACATGAAGCAAATCGGCTTGGGGCTTCATTCGCATCTGTCGGCGAAACAGAAGTTTCCAGCCGGATACATTTACAACGTCGCTGACAACCCCAGCGCGAACGGGCCGCCGGCTTGGGGGTGGGCGGTGTTCATCATGCCGTATGCAGAACAATCACAACTGTTTGATGCCCTGGGAGCTGCGACGACAGGTGGAAAGATCCCGAAGACGAAGCTCAAGGACATGACCTCCTCAAACGGCGGTGATGCCCTGCTGATGACAAGTGTCCCGATGTACCGATGCAGTTCCGATAACTCGCCGGTCTACCTCACCAACAGCGTCAAACTCCCGACGTTCGCCTCGGGCACGAGTCCCTCCGCGTGTGGGTTTTCTCACACCAACTGGATGAAGACCGTCGCGACGTCGAACTACGTGGCAAGTTGCGGATACGAGGGTGGTCCGCTCAACGGTGAACCCGTTCCAACCGGCCAATACTGCGACACCGATGGCTCCGTGATCTATCACGGAAGGCCCTGGTGTGCCCGCGATCCCGATGGCATCTTCTTCGGGATGACCGACAGCGCGTTGGGCCTCGCCCCCAGCAAGATCAGCGACGGCTTGAGCAAGACCTTCGCGATGAGCGAACGGAGCTTTGCGCATGGGGCGGCGGCCTGGGCCGGCAACGGTGAGTTCAACCGCATCAACCTCCGTGGTCCGTGGCGAACCCTCTACGCGAATCTCTACATCAATCGCGACAACTCCAACAGCGATGGGAATTGGGGAAACAACTACGGGAAGTACTCTTCGAGCTACCACCCGGGCGGGGTCAACATGATGTTCGCCGACGGGTCGGTGTTGTTCGTGAGTGAAAACCTGGACACCACCGTCATGCAGTATTCGTCGGATCGCGATGACGGCCAGTTCTATACCGCTCCTTAGAGGGACCGTATCTGATGCCTCTCGTCTTGCGGCAGTCACTCACTCGTATCCTCCTTGCAGCCTGCTTGCTCTGCGGATGCGGTGACCCCTCTTCGGTGGCCACCGTGACCGGCACGATTAGCCATGGCGGAAAGCCGGTGCCCGGAGTCTGCATCCAATTCGTGCCGAACGACAGGACACTACCCTTGGCAACTGGGGCCGCCAATGAAGCCGGCCGATACACACTCAACCGGGCCATGGGCAAAAAGGGCTGTGCGGCCGGGACCTATTCCGTCCGACTCTTCGAACAGGAACCGGGCTCGCTGCCTTTTACGCTTCCCGCCGAGATGACTTCGAACTCGACCCTCACGTTCGATGTGAAGTCCGGCGTCAATACCTTCGATATCGACATTCCGGCTTCCGCCCCGTCTGCAGCCCGTCGCTAACACCATAACGGGAATCCTGTGCGGCACGGCAGATGCTGGACGAGTCGACCAAGCGTCTGGCCTGATTCGGGGTTCCCCCGTAGCACAGGGTTTCAACCTGTGTCTGTCCATCGCGGCGGGTCGCGGCACCCTGAGGTGGACCCCGGTGTTCGGGCGCCTTGATAAGATGGACCTCCGTGGGTGGGAGGCACCCTATCAGGAGCAGGACGATGGCTGGGAAGCCACGAGTATTTGGGCAGCTGATCGGCTTAGCGGTATTACGAGCCGCCCGGGGCGTCGGCCGAGAACCAGGTCCTGATGCGGGAGATCGACCGCCTGTACATCAAGCGGCTGTTCTGCCGAACGCGGAAGGTCCGGGAACACCTTGGCGTCAACCGGAAGAGGGCTCAGCGGCTCATGCGTCTGCTCGGCCTCGAGGCTGTCTGTCCGAAGCGATCGACCAGCCGCCCAGCCCCGGCCACAAGTTTTTTCGATATGTACTGCGGAAAATGGCGATTACGAAGCCCGCGGCCGAGCCCTCGACAACGTGTTCGTCGAAAGGCTCTGGCTCACGGTCAAGTACGAGGATCTTCCGACGGGGCTACGCCGGCGGCTGGCAGGCGGAGACGTCGCTGAGGAAGTGCGCCGATTTCTACCACAGCGAGCGGCCTCACCAAGGCCTTGGCTATCGCACCGCGTTGGAGGGCCACCGCAGCCGGTCGGACGCCAATCGCGTTCGGCACGGCAGGTTCAGGGCGGGTCGACCAGCGTCTGGCCCGACTTGCTGCTCCCCACGTAGCACGGGTTGTCAACCTGTGCCTGTCATGGCAGGTCGACAACCTGCGCTCCGGAAACTGCGGCGGCGGTAGGCGACGATTGCAATACCGCCTCCGCACGCGAGCAGCGCGAGTCCCGACGGCTCGGGTACGGCGGCGATACCGGCGATTCCCGAGGGCGTGTTGTAGTTCCCGGTGTCGTAGAGGCCGGTGCCGAAGAAGTCGGCGGCGTCTTGAATGTCCACGACGCCGTCGTAGTTGAAGTCGCCCTCCAGCCAGGTCGACGGCAGGCCGGTGTCGTACTTGCCGAGCGTCAGGAAGTTGCCGGCGTCGAGGATGTCGACCTGCCAGTCGATGTTGGTGTCGCCCGGCGCCGCGAAGGCCGCCGTCACCGAGCCGTCGCCGTTGTCGAGCCAGCCCACCGACCGCGGGATGCTCGCGGCCACGTCGGTCGCGGCCACGCTCGAGGTGATGCCGCTCGTGCCGGTCCAGGAGCCGTCACCACGGCCGGCCTTGATGGCCGTCACGAGGTCGGTGGGGCTCAGGCCGCTCGCCACGGTCACCAGGCCGTTGCCCAGGTTCACCAGGCCGCCGGCGTTGGGGGCGAGGCCGCCCACCGTGGTCTGCAGGTAGGGCGCGAGCGACACCGTGCCGCCGGCAAGCGGGACGATCTTGCTCGAGGCGAGCGCTGCTGAGTTGGCGAGTTGCAGCGTGCCCTGCTGCACGGTCGTCGAGCCAGTGAGCGTGTTGGCTGCATTGACCACGAGGGTCCCGAGCCCGGTCTTGAGAACCGGCACGGTGCCGGAAAGTGTCGGATAACCGGCCTGCGTCTGCGTCTGCGTGCCGCTCGCCACGTTGATCGTGATCGCGGATGGAGCGGCCGCCGTGAACACAAGGTCGAGCTCGTTACCGGCCTGGGCGACGCTGAAAGTACCCCCGGCGAGGCCGTTGGCGAATCCAGCCGTGCCGTTGTTGGCCGAGGTATTCACAAGGAACTTGTTGGCAGCGAATCCGCTGATGCCGCCCGTGGCACTCGCAATCTTCCAGGTGTAGTTCTGGGCGGGATTGAAGTTGGATGCCGAACCGCTGACGTCGCCAGCCGTGCTGGTGCTTACGAGCGTCCAGAGGTTGATCTTGAAGGGGTCAAGCGCGGTCGACGCGATGGCGAGAGTTCCGCTGGCCGCCAGGAGGTCCCAGGAAGCACTCGTGCCCGCCGTCCCTGTGCCGCTGAGCATCTGCCAGTTGTAGTTGCCGCCGGATCCCATGGTGACGTTCTGCGAGACGGTCAACGTGCCGATGCTCGTGCCGGGCGCCGTCCCCGGGGCGACCGTCGCACCTCCGCCCACCGTCATCGATCCCGCGACCGTTCCCAGCCCGGCGACCGATTGGGTTGGCGCCACCGTGAAGCCCCCGGGCACCGACCGGACGTCGAAAGTGGCTCCGGCCGCCACCGAGACAAATGACGAACTGGCCAACGACGCGTTGCTGCCCAGGGAGAGCGTACCGCCGTTCACGGTCGTGCCGAGCGTGTAGTTGGCAGACGACGTCAGCGTGAGTGTGCCGGCACCGGTCTTGATGAGCCCGCCGTCGCCGGCGCCCGTCGCAACCACAGGATTGGCGAACGTGACGTTGTTGCCGTTGGTGTCGAGTGAGCCGTAACTGCCGGCGGTGAGCGTAAACCGGCTTGAGATGTCGTCGGTGACGCCGGAGCCGTACTGCAGCGTGCCGCTGGAGACGCGGATCGTGCCCCCGCCGAGCGCACCCAAGGAGGCGAACTTCAGCACGCCCTGCTGGACGACCGTGCCGTTGGTCCAACCGTTGCTCCCAGAGGCCGGAGCAAGCGTCAGCGTGCCCAGGCCCGACTTGTAGAACGTGTTGGCCGTGCCGGTTCCCGCGGCTCCGGCAGCGATCGCTGTGGCAAACGTGACGTCGTTCCCGTTCGTGTTGATGGTCGCCGTGGCCGACCCGGTCGTGAACTGAATCTTGCCCGACACATCCTGCGTGTTCCCGGACGCGTATTGGAGGATGCCCACGTTCGAGAAAATGATCGCGGCCGAACTATCGAGGGCGCCGGCGGTGAACTGCAGCGTGCCCTGATTGACGTCGGTATTGCCTGTGTAGGTGTTCGACCCAGAGAGGATCAGCGTGCCGTTGCTCCCCTTGCGGACACTCGTGGCGGCGCCTGGCCCGTAGTCGCTGATCCGGCCCGCGAAGTTCGTGGTGC
>JBAXOU010000056.1:0-16281 GCA_037133115.1 Planctomycetota bacterium
CACTCGACGCGACACCACGTAGCACAGGTTGTCAACCTGTGCCCACTCGACGCGACACCACGTAGCACAGGTTGTCAACCTGTGCCCACTCGACGCGATGGCCAAGAAAAAGGCTGCCAAACGAACGAAGCGACAAAACACGACCGTAAAACCGGCGCGCGCCGGTGCGGTTCGCGGGGATGGCCCCGCAAAGGCTGGATGGTTGTTTGATCCTGGAACGGAGCGACAGATGGCAAAGCATACGGATGCCCTCGGCATGATCGAGGTCAAGGGTTTCACGACCCTCGTGGAATCAGTGGACGCGATGATGAAGGCGGCGAATGTCACCTTCATGGGCTGGGACAAGATCGGCAGCGGACTCGTGACGGCGTTCGTCTCGGGCGACGTGGCCGCGGTGAAGGCGGCGACCGACGCAGGTGCGGCGGCCGGCGGCCGAATCGGCGAGGTGGTGAGCGTGCAGGTGATCGCGCGTCCGCACGAAGACCTGCAGATCGTGCTGCCCACGGGCGGCTGATCGACACATTGATCACCGAGACCACATGGATCGATACGAAACCCTTCTTCAACCCATTTCAAAGGACATCAGATGAATACGGCGATCGGAATTCTGGAAACCAAGGGACTCGTGGGCCTCGTTGAGGCCACCGACGCGATGGCCAAGGCGGCCAACGTGAAGATCCTCAAGCGCGTCAGCATCGGCAACGCCTTCGTGGCGACGATCGTGCAGGGTGACGTGGGCAGCGTGCGGGCGGCCGTCGAGGCCGGCGCCAACGCGGCTCAGCAGGTGGGCGAACTCGTCGCCAGCCATGTCATTCCGCGGCCGGCCGAGAGCCTTGTGGCGGCCTTCCTTGCCTGATTTCAAGCCCGCATGGCCATCCGTGGCCCATGCGGGCTTGGCGGCCCTCGAGAACTCCATCCCATGAAAATCCTCGTCGCCAATCTCGGCTCCACGAGCTTCAAGTACCGACTCTTCGACCTGCCTGAACGGGCGGGCCGAGCCGGTGCGGAGCGGGAGCTTGCCCGCGGCGGCGTGGAGCGGATCGGGGCCACCGAGAGTCGCGTGTATGCGGCCGTCGGCGGGCGGGCGATCGAGAACGTGATGCCCGTACCGGACCACGCCGTTGCCCTGCAGGCGGCGCTCGAGCAGTTGACAGCCTCAGGCGGTCCGCTGACGAGCGTCGACGAAGTGGCGGCGGTGGGCTTCAAGGCGGTGCACGGTGGCCGCGTGAGCGGTGTCGTGCGGGTGGGGCCAGACGTGCTCGCAGCGATGGAGGAGATGGCGGCGGTCGCCCCGGCGCACAATCCTCCCTACGTGCGGGCCATGCGTCTGCTCGGCGAGCGGATGCCGGGTGTGCCGCTCGTCGCCGCCTTCGAGACGGGGTTCCACGCCACGATTCCCGACCGCAACGCCCTCTACGCGGTGCCGACCGACTGGGTCGACAGGCACCTCGTGCGGCGCTGGGGCTTTCATGGGGCGAGCCATCGCTTCGTGGCGGGGCGGCTGAGCGAACGTGTGCCGGGCTGCCGCCGAGCGATCTCCTGCCACCTCGGTGGGTCGAGCAGCGTCTGCTGGGTGAACGACGGTGCGAGCGTCGGCACGTCGATGGGGATGAGCCCGCAATCGGGCCTGCCCCAGAACAACCGTGCCGGCGACTTCGATCCTTTCGCGCTGCTTCATGTGGCGAAGCAGACGGGGCGAAGCTTGGAGGACCTGCTCGGCGAGCTATCGGGCAAGGCGGGCCTGGCTGGAATGTCGGGCACGTCGGGCGACATGCGGGACCTCGAAGAGGCGGCCGCGGCTGGCAACGACCGGGCTCGGACGGCGATCGAGGTCTACGTGGCGTCGATCCGGCACTGGCTCGGTGCGGGGATCGTCGAACTCGGGGGGCTCGACGCCATCGGCTTCGCCGGTGGCATCGGGGAAAACTCGCCGCTCACCCGCGCGGCGGTGCTCGCTGGCCTCAGCGACCTCGGGATCGCGATCGATCCAGCGAAGAACGAGGCCAACGCCTCCGGTGAACGAGCGATCCACGCCGCCTCGTCGCGGGTCGCGATCTGGGTGATTCCCACCAACGAGGAACTGATCGTCGCCCGGCAGGCGCGTGACCTGCTGGCGGCCGACGGCGGAACCGCGAACGGAAAAGGTGCCTGATGTTCGTCGCCCTGGTGACTGGCTCTGTGGTGGCCACGCAGAAGACCGAGTCGATGACCGGCCACAAACTACTCGTCGTGGAACCCTACCGTCTCGACGAGAAGACGCGTTCCACGCTCGTCTCGACGGGCCGCACCTTCATCGCCGTCGACACGCTCGGCGCGGGTGAGGGTCAGTTCGTGCTCGTCACCCAGGGCTCGAGCGCCCGCCTGACGCCCGAAACCAAATCTCTGCCCATCGACGCCGTGGTGATCGGTCTGGTCGACACCGTCCGCGTTGAGGGGAAGGAAGTCTTCAGCAGGAAATGAACCAACCAATGTCCACCGCCCCCACAAACGCCCCCGACATCGCTGCCATCGTCCGCCAGGTGATCGAACAACTGGGGGTCGCCGGCGCGGCGGCAGCACGGCCAGCCGTCTCATCCGCCCCGAGCGCGGCCGGTGCCAACGGCGTTTTTGGCAGCGTCGACGAGGCCGTTCGCGCCGCCACGGAAGCCTTTGAGCAGCTCGAAAGGCTCGGAGTGGAGGGCCGCAAGAAGGCGATCGCCCATGTCCGCCGGATCGCCATCGAAGATGCCGAAGACCTCGGTGCGATGGAGTTTGCCGAGACGAAGATCGGGCGGCTCGACCACAAAATCGAGAAGCTTAAGGTGCTCGGTGAGAAGGTGCCGGGCGTTGAGTTCATGCAGAGTGAGGTGTTCAGTGGCGACCACGGGTTGGCGGTGATCGAGCACGCCCCGTTCGGCGTCATTGGTGCGATCACCCCGGTCACGCACTCGCTCCCGACGATCGCCTGCAACGCGATCAACATGATTGCGGGGGGCAACGCGGTGGTCGTCAACCCGCACCCCAGTGGCCGGCGAATCGCGGCCGAAGGCGTGCGGCGGTTCAACGCCGCGATCCACCGTGACATCGGCATCGACAATCTGATCTCGCTCGTGGCCGAACCCTCGCTAGAGTCGGCGGGCCAGCTCTTCAACCACCGCGGCGTGAAGCTGATCTGTGTGACCGGTGGCCCGGCGGTGGCGAAGGCCGCCCTGCAGTCGAGCAAGCGGGCGATCGTCGCGGGGCCGGGTAATCCCCCGGTCGTGGTCGACGAGACGGCCGACCTCGACAACGCAGCTCGATCGATCATCGCGGGGGCCGCCTACGACAACAACCTGCTCTGCATCGGCGAGAAGCAGGTGTTCGTGGTGGCGAGCGTGTTCGACCGGATGATGGCGGCGATGGAGCGGGCCGGGGCACTGCGGCTGAGCCCGCAGCAGGTCGATGCTCTCACCACGCGGGCGATCGTGATGGCGGGCGAGGGCGTGCACCGGCACTGGGTGCCCTGCAAGGACCTCCTCGGCCAAGATGCGTCGCTGCTGGCGAAGGCCGCGGGCGCCGCGGGCCGCGAGGGCCTGGAACTCGTGTTCGGCGAGACCGACAACGACAACCCGTTTGTGCCGACCGAGCAGATGATGCCGTTCGTCCCCTTCGTCCGCTGCCGCGACGTGGACGAGGCGATCCGACTGGCGCACGAGAGCGAGCACGGCTTCCGCCACACGGCGATCATCCACTCCAACGACGTCCGGGCGATGACGCGGATGGGCCGCCTCCTCGACACCACGCTGTTCGTGAAGAACGGACCGAGCGTCGCCGGCCTCGGCCTCGGCGGCGAGGGCTACCTCTCGTTCTCGATTGCCACGCCGACAGGCGAGGGCGTCACCACTCCGCTGACGTTCACTAGGCAGCGACGCTGCACGCTCGTCGACGATCTCCGAATCCTCGGCAGCGCGTCGGCCGTTCGCTCGTGATGCTCCGCCCCTGACCGAAACCTCCACACCGACCGACACGCCCATGCAACTGGCCCGGATCATCGGCACGACGACCGCGACGGTGAAGCACCCGTCGCTCGCCGGCGCTCGGCTGCTCGTCGTGCAGCCGCTGATGGCCGACCGCCGGTCGCCGGACGGCGACCCCCAGATCGCCGTCGACACGGTGGCAGCGTCGGTCGGTGACGTGGTGGTGATCACGAGCGACGGCCGACTTCTTCGCGACATTCTCAAGAGCGATGCCACACCGGCCCGCTGGAGCACGATCGCCCTGGTGGACACGCCATGAGCACCCCAATGACACTCGATGCCGCCGCGGTCCAGGCCCTCGTTGAGGAGGTCGTGCGGCGGATCCGCGCCGCCCAGGCCTCGACCGGTGCCCACCAGCCCGCCGCTCCTTCTCCGCAGCCTGCGGCCGCAGCGAGCGGGGCCGCGTTGTCGATCCCAGACCGCGTGATCACGCTCTCCCATCTGGAGCGGTTGCCTGCGGCGGTCCGCGAGGTGGTGGTGGACGCCAAGGCGGTGATCACCCCCTCAGCCCGTGAGCATGCCAAGGACTCCGGGATCTCCCTGGTCCGCGGGAAGACGGGGGGCGCGACGGCCGCACCCACACGCCCCTTCGTGATCGCGCAGGCCGCCTGCCGGGTCGACGCGTCGGCCCGCACCGCCGCGATCGCCCGCGCCGTGCCCAACGCCCAGCAACTCCCTGCCTCGGGCCTGGCCGACGTGGTCGCGGCCATCGCCGCCCATGCCTCGAAAGACGCCGCCCGCGGTGTCCTTCTCACCAGCCGGCCGGCCGTGGCGATGGTGCTTGCCAACCGCTCCGCGAGCCTCCGGGCCGTCTCCGGCCGCGACGCAGCCTCACTGGCAGCCGCCGCCGCCGAGACCGCCGCCAACCTGCTGATCCTCGATCCTGGCCAGTTCACCGGCGGCAGCCTGGAACGGCTCTGCGCCGACTTCCACCGCACGGCCTCCGGGCCGCTGCCGGCCGAACTCGCCGCCGCGGCATCAGGCTGCGGCTGCAACACCCACACGCACTGAGTAACCCTGCCCATTCACCATGAACAACCAACCGACAGGCGGAGGGATCGGCGTGAGGATGACGAGCGTAGGCGTATCCTCGCCTCCGCGAGGCAACTCATGCCGTCCCGAGGCCGGATTGGGCTGAAAGATCCAGACGCATGCGACTTGGCAAAACCATCGGCACAGTGACGCTCGTGGAACCCCACCCGACGATGCGGGGAGGCGCGCTTCGCCTCGTCGTCCCGCTGACGACCGCCGACCTCGCACGTGGCGATGGGCCCGCCGAGCCGCTCGTGGCCTGGGATGACCTCGGCGCGGGCGACGGCCAGCTCGTCGCCTTCAGCGAGGGGGGCGAGGCCGCCCAGCCCTTCCGGCCAGTCGACAAGCCCGTGGACGCCTACATCGCCGCCCTCATCGACCAACTCGACGTAACCGCATGACCGCTACCGCCCGCACGACTGGAACTGACACCGCCGCCCGCAGACTTTTTGTAGCCGGCACGCCGGCCGCAATCAGCAGTGTGGGCAAGAATCGTTAGGACACGAACCCCGCAGGAGCAACGCACCATGGCTACCATCACTCCCAAGACCACCGACAAATCGCTCAACCAGCTCAAGGAAGAGATCTGCGACATCGGCCGCCGGATCTACAACAAGGGCTTCGCAGCGGGCAACGACGGAAACATCTCGTTCCGCCTCGGACCCGATGCCGTGCTCTGCACCCCGACCATGATCTCGAAGGGCTTCATGAAGCCCTCCGACCTGTGCATCGTCGACATGGACGGAAACCAGATCGGCGGCACGCGGAAGCGATCGAGTGAGATCCTCCTCCACCTGACGATCCTGAAGGATCGCCCCGACATCAACTCGGTCGTCCACTGCCACCCGCCGCACGCGACCGCCTTCGCCGTGGCCCGCGAGCCGATCCCGCAGTGTGTGCTCCCCGAGGTCGAGGTGTTTCTCGGCGACGTGCCGATCACGCGCTACGAGACCCCCGGCGGCCAGAAGTTCGCCGACACCGTGAAGCCGTTCGTCAAGCAGTCGAATGTCGTGATCCTGGCGAACCACGGCACCGTGAGCTTCGGCGAGACGGTCGAGAAGGCCTACTGGTGGACCGAGATCCTCGACGCCTACTGCCGGATCCTGATGCTGTCGAAGGACCTCGGGCGGGTGACCTACCTGACGAAGACCGAGACGAAGGAACTCCTCGACCTCAAGGCCAAGTGGGGCTACACCGACCCGCGTCTCGACAAGACGATGGAGAACTGCGACATCTGCGCCAACGACGTGTTCCGTGCCAGTTGGGGCACCACGGGCGTCACTCGCAAGGCCTTCGACGCTCCGCCCCCGATGGGTGCGGATCCGGAGAACGCCACCCGCCCGGTGATGCCTGCCGGCCTCGACACCGAGGCCCTCGTGAAGGTTGTCACCGAGCAGGTGTGCAAGCAGCTCGGCATCGCGGCGGCCTGATCCCCCTCCTTGGCCCGGGGTTGCCCGGCGGCTCATCACTGTGGAGACGAGAACGTGAAAGTTGGCATCATTGGTGGCGGTGGGATCGTGGGCTCCTCGGCGGGCTTCGCGCTCCAACTGGGCGGGATCGTCCATGAGATCGTGATCGTGGATGCCAATCCCGACCTGGCCGACGGCCAGGCGCTCGACATGATGCATGGCGCGCCGGCGATCGCCGATCAGGTGATCCGGGCCGGTGGCTACGAGTGCCTCGCAGACGCCGACGTGATCTGCATCACCGCCGGCCTGCGGCGGAAGCCCGACGAGAGCCGACTGGCGCTCATCAACCGCAACGTCGTCCTCTTCCGGTCGATCCTCTCCGAAATCAAGGCCAAGGGGATGCGGAACGATGGCATCGTGCTCGTCGTCTCAAACCCCGTCGACATCCTCACGTATCTGGCCGAGAAGGAACTCAACCTTCCCAGGGGCCACGTGGTGGGCCTGGGCACGCTCCTCGACACCCTCCGCTTTCGGGCGCTGCTCGCCCTGAACCTGCAGGCCCCAGCCACACAGGTGCAGGCGATGATCCTCGGCGAGCACGGCGACAGCATGGTGCCCGTGTGGAGCAGTGCCAGCGTCGCCGGACTGCCGCTCGAAAAGTATCCTGGCTTCAGCACGAAGCTCGGGGCCGACGTCTTCCAACGGGCGAAGACGAGTGGCGCCGAGATGATCAAGAAGAAGACCGGAGCGGGATTCGCCGTGGGTGTGTCGATCGCCGAGGTGATCCACGCGATCGCCCTCGACGCCAAACGGGTGCTCCCCGTCTCCATGGTGCAGGCCGGCTGCTACGGGATCCGTGACGTGGCCCTGTCAGTGCCGACCGTCGTGGGACGAGCCGGCGCGGAGAAGGCTCTCGAGATCGAACTCTGGCCCAAGGAGGTGCAGGCTCTCAAGGCCAGTGCCGCCGTCCTCCAGAAGACGCTCGGCGACGTGCTCGCCTCGGTCTGACGTCGCGACATCCCTACCGCGACCCCGCCGCCCGTCGCCGGGCAATGTCCATGACGCTCACGCCCCAGATGCGTGCCGTGCCATCCCACGATCCCGTCACGAGGGAATGGCCATCCGGTGCGAATGCCACCCCCCAGACCTGGTCGGTATGACCGCGGAGCATCGGCGTGGCCCTCCCGCTGGCGACGTCCCACACCTGGGCCGTCCCGTCGGCTGATACGGCAGCGACCCGATTGCCATCCGGCGAAAACGCGGCCTTCCAGATCTGGCGAGCGGGTCCGGTCATCACTGAAATGAGCGAGCCGTCGTCGGCGTTCCACGCTCGCACGGCGCCGTCGGAGCACGCGGTCAAGAGCATGGCGCCGTCGCTCGAGAACGCCACCCAGTTCACTGGCCCCTCGTGCTGATCGAAGCGGCGGATCTCGGTGCCGTCGGCCACGCGCCAGAGACGCGCCGTGCGATCCTCGCACGCCGTCGCGAGGGTGTCGCCATCGGGAGAAAACGTCGCCCGGAATACCCGGCTTCCGTGCTTCAGGGGTTCGCCCACTCGCTGCCCTTCGCCAAGGTCCCAGATCCGGGCCGAGCGATCCTCGGAGGCGGTGGCGAGCCGCCTGCCGTCCGGCGAGAAGTCGACCGTGTAGATTCGACGCTCATGCGGCTTGAACCAGTCGCGGCGGCGGAGCGTGCTGCGATCCCAAAGCTGCACGCTGGCGTCATCGCAGCAGCCGGCCACCGTCGCGCCGTCCGGTGCAAACCGCACGTCATTCACGCGTCCGACCGCCTTTCGCAGGACCCCTTGTGGCTGCAACGTGGAGGAGTCCCAGAGTCGAACCACCGAGTTGGCCATGGCGGTCGCGATCGTTTCGCCGTCGCCGGAGAATGCAACCGAGAGCACCTTGTCGTCTCCTCGCATGATTTGCGAGATGCCGAAGTTCGCGTCCCACACTCGCACCGTGCCGTCGCCTGCTCCGGTCGCCAGCCAGCCCGTCGCGGGAACGACGGCGACCGACCAGACCCGCGACGTATGGCCTCGGAGGCGACCCTGCTCGAGACCGTTCGCCACGTTCCACACCCGCAGAACCCCGTCGTGAGACGCCGTCGCGAGCCGGCTGCCGTCATCGAGCCAGGCGACGCCGTTGACGCGGAAGGGATGCCGCATCGCCAGCCGGTCCGATCCCGTGTCGACGTCCCAGATTCGCGACGTGCAGTCCTCGCCGGCCGAGGCCACCTGTCGGCCGTCCGGAGAAAACGCCACCCCGAACACCCGCCCCTCGTGACCGGCGAAACGGGATGTCTGAAGGCCCGTCGGCATGTCCCAAAGCCGGATCGTGCCATCTGCCGCCGCCGTGGCAAGGGTCCCACCATCCGGCGAGAACGAGGCGGCGTGAACGGTGCTTTCGTGACCGTGGAGTTCCCGTCGCAGCTCCCACGTGGCCGTGTCCCAGATCCGTACGACACGGTCGCGGCCCGCCGTCGCGATCGCCGCGCCGTCGGGTGAGAAGGTGACCGCATAACTCGCCCCCTCATGGGCATCGAGCGCCTGCACGGGCGTCCGTCCGGCGACTGCCCAGATCCGCACCCGCCCGTCACCCGACGCGGTGGCGAGCAGCCGTCCATCGGGCGAAAACGCCGCCGACCAGACCGCATCATCGTGGCTGCCGATCGGCTCTGCGCTCCATTCCACCGCACCGTCCGCGCACGTCCCCATCCGCACCGCTCCGTCGCTCGCGCCACTGGCGAGCACGGTGCCATCGGCAGACCAACTCACCGCCGTGACATTGCCTGCATGACCCCCGATCACCGTCACCGATTCGTCGAGTGACGCCGCAAGGCAGTTCAACTCAATCGGATTGAGGGTACCGGCATCGGCGACGAGCGTCTTGGCATCGGCAAGGAGGCGGCCCGCCTCGGCCACGTTGTCGCGGTCGCGAGCCGCCGCCGACAGGAGCACGTTGGAGATATAAAGCTGGGCGCGGGCTGCCGCCGCCTGTTTTTCGGCCTCGTCCTCCTGCCGCTCGGCCACGACCCGCGCCTCGTCGGAGAGCCGTCGCTGCCGCTCCGCACGGAGATAAAAAAACGTGATGCCGGAGGTCGCCGCCACGAGCGACACCACCATGGCCAGCGCGGCTGCCGACGCTGCACGATGCCGCCGAGTGAACCGCACCAGCGATTCCGCGGGCGTCGGTGGCCTGGCAAGGATCGCCTCACCGGCGAGCCAGCGACCGAGTTCCGCCTCCAGCTCGACGGCGGTGGCGTAGCGATTCCCGGGCTGCTTCTCGAGACACGTGGCGATGATCGTGGCCAGCGCGCGGGCATCGACGGCTGCGCACCCTGCCCCGCGCGCGACCCGCTCGATGGCCGCCGTCGGCGCGGGAGCCGGGTCGTCGAGGATCCGCGCCGCCTCCACGAACGACATGCCGCGCAGGTCGTACGGCAGACTCCCCGTCAGCACCTCGTGCAGCACGAGGCCCAGGGCGTACACGTCGCTTCTCGCATCCATGTCGCCGTCGCCCACACCGAGTTGCTCGGGGCTCATGTATCGCAGCGTGCCCACCACATCGCCGGCCCGCGTCATCTGCGTGGGGTCGCCGTGGTCAGGATCGATCGAACGCGCAACGCCGAAGTCGATCACCTTGGGTTCACCGGCGGCATCCACGAGGATGTTGCCGGGCTTGAGGTCGCGGTGGATCACTCCTTTCTGATGGCCGTGAGCCACGGCAGCACAGACCCGGCGAAAAACCGCCACGATCTCGCGGACGCCGAGGCCGGCCTCGTAGGCGTGCCGCGTGATCGGCCGGGCCGCCTCGATCATCTCCATGACAAAGAACGGCACCTCGCCGGCGCCGTTGTCGTAGGTCCCAAACGTGAAGATCTGGGCGATATTGGGATGCCGGAGCCGCGCGAGCACGCGGGCCTCGTACTCAAATCGGCGGACGAGCGATGCCGACGCGAACCCGTCCCGCAGCACCTTGACAGCGACTCCACGTTCGGGCGCGGCCTGCCGTCCCTCGTAGACACGGCCCATCCCTCCCTCGGCGATCATCCGGACGATCGTCACGCCACCGAGATTAACGCCCGCCGGCAGGGCGCCGCTCCCCCGCGCGACCGGGGATGTCGACGTCCCGAAACCGAAATGCTCATCGGCGCGACTGAGGCCGAAGTGGTCCGTCGCCGAGGGATTCTCCGGCGGCACCGAGGTGTCGTGGCACGAACCGGGTTTGGGCACGTCGGCACGCATACGGCCGTTATACCCGGCGGCGGACGTGATACCCGGCGGCGGCCGTTATCCCCGCTGCGGCGGGACACCCCCAGCCTGGGCTACTCCACCTGCGTCCGGTGGGCTTCGCCCCTCATGCCGAAGGCCTGCTGCAGCAGGACATCCCGAGCCTCGCAGACCTGCCGGATCCGATCACTTCCGCGGTGAGGCCGCACTGTGCATCTCGCCGCGAGCCGCCGCAAGCGTCGCAGACGAACCTGTGCGGCCAAAATGATCGTCACGGGGTCGGCGGCGTCGCCCGACAGCCCCAGCAGCCGCATCAACCGTGTATCGTCCAGCCGGACAGGCGCCCCGGACCCTCCAAAACCCCGCATCATGCGATCGGACACGCTGCGACCCCCAAGCTTTTGTAAAGACGTTTTTTTCACCCAACGATTGGCCGCCTACTTTCTAAGGCGTAAACGGAGGGCGATAGGGGCAAAAAAATCTCGTACGATCGAAATTCCGGCGTAGAACAAGGGTTTTCCAGCAGCAGCATCATGCCGCCGACCGTCGAACCCGATCCCTCGAAGCTGACGTCTTGCCTCCAGCGGCTCGCCGCCGGGGATCTCTCGGCGCGCGACACCATCATCGAACTCTGTGCCGAGCGATTGCGACTCCTGGCCCACCGGATGCTCTCACGGTTTCCGAACGTCCGCCGCTGGGAAGACACGGACGACGTCTTCCAGAGCGCGGCGATGCGACTCCATCGGGCACTCGGCCAGATGGCGACCGACTCGCCGCGGTCGGTCATGGCGCTGGCCGCCACGCAGATTCATAGGGAACTGATCGATCTCGCGCGACGGCACGCTGGTCCCTCGTCGTTTGCCGCCAACCATGCCACCAACTTTGGAGACTCCGGCGATTCATCGAGCGACCTTCCTCCCCACGCGCTCGCCGACGCTCCCGAACCGCTCGATTCTCTCGATCGATGGACGCAGTTTCATGATGCCATCGCGGCACTGCCGGCCGAACTCCGCGAGATCTTCCATCTCGTCTGGTATCTCAACGCCGACCAGAAAACCATCGCCGGCCTCCTCGGCTGCAGCGAGCGGACCGTCAAGTCGCGGTGGCGAGAGGCCCGTGAGGCGGTCCGCGCCGCCCTCGACGGCCACGCCCCGGAATAACCGCGACGCTTCAGGCTTCCCGCTCGAGCGCCCGCAGGATCGCGATGGCCTCGTCGAGCGACGGCGCTGGATAGCCGCGTTGATGGGCCCGCCGATCGGCCTCGGCGAGCAGAATCACGTCGAGGAAATCGGGGTGGGCCTCGAGCCGCTTCCGGGCCCGATGGCCGATCGTCTGCTCGACGTGTTCCCGGGCCGCTGGCAGCATCTCCACCAGCCACGTGGTCCGATCGGTTAGCAAATCGCCCACCGCCTCGACCGTCGCCGCCACGGGATCGCTGCGGTCGATCGCCCGGCCCACGTCATGCACCAGCGCGGCGGTGAGCAACTCCTCGTCGAACGGCCTCTCGCGATGCACCAGATCAAACACCTGCAGCGAGTGCTCGAGGGCGTCGCCCTCCGGGCACTTCGCAGGATTCTGCCTCACCGTCGCGAGCAGCGACACCTCGGCCGCGATGGAGTCGAACCGGTCGCCCACCAGGTGCCGAAGCGCCGCAGTGGCGTCGAGATCCCGACGGACTTCGTCACAAACCTCCCGTGAATCAGGCAGTCGGTCGTCCGGCACCCAGCCGCGGGCCACCCTCCGCGCTGCGCGGAATGTCGCCCGCGTGGCATCAGTGCCTCGGGCCACGCCCCGCGCCGCCTCTTCGGCGATCCGCTGCCGCAGCCGATCACGACCTTCGCCGCGCACACCATCCGCGTCGTCGTCACGAGGAGTCATGGCGATGGCAGCGGCCTCCAGCGGATGCCACGCGCCTCGCCGGTCGTGGCGTAGGTCGCGATCCCGAGCGGCTGGCTGGGAATCACCTCGGCCCGAACCGAGATCCGTCGGTTTTCGATGTCTTGTTCGACGATTGCTTCGCCGTCGACGAAGCACTCGATCCGCTCCGGCGTCACCCGCACGAGGACGCGATACCAGCGGCCCTTCTCAAACCTCATCGTGTCGGTGGTCTCGTTGTCGCCGGCATCGCGATTGTCGATGCACGACAGGCCGGTGATCGAACCGCCCCAGCCACCGAGGATCAGCGTGCAGCCCTCGTCGCCGACAGGAAACGTCAGCCCACAGAAGAAGTCGTTGCCGTCGACGCGCCGGGCTTCGAGCTCGATCTCGTATCGCTGCCGCGGAATCTCCCCGCCCCAGGTGATGCCGTTGAGCTCGGCGCCAGGCGTGATCCGAATCGCCCCGTCCACCACCGTCGGGTCCTCCCCGCCGCCAAAACCCGTCGGCTTCCACTCGCCAAGCGACACCCCGTCGAACAGCGACCGCCACGCGGGGTCCGCCGCCGGGGTACCAGAACCCACCAGGGTTGCCGTGGCCACGATCGCCCAGATCATTCTCGCCTTCATGTGCTGGACTCCAGGCGTCGCCCGACAGTGCGACGGTGAACGATACCTCTATCGCGATCTCGTCGGCTCACGAAGCCGCCGATCACAGTCTACTTCTTCTCATTCGCCTTGGTCAGAATCTCGGCGAGCAGCATGTCCGCCGCATACACCCGCCGCAGGGCGGCCACGATCCCCGTGGCATCGACCGCCACCGCACGAGCCCGCTGGTCGTCGTACGCCACGTCGAGCACGAGCGAGTCGATGTTGCCGTCAAAAATGACACCCACGAGTTCACCGGCCACGTTCACCACCGGGCTGCCGGAGTTGCCGCCGATGATGTCGGCCGTGCTCGCGAAGTTGAAGGCCGTGGCCACGAAGGCTGCATCGTCGGCGAGCGTTGGGCGGGCCTTCAGCCACCGTGGCGGCAGGTCGAATGGCGGCATTTCCTGTTTCTCTTCGGCGCGGGTGAAGAGGCCGCCAAACGTCGTGATCGCCGGATAGGCGATCCCGGCCTGCGTGCCCCCCTTCACGACGCCGTACGAAAGTCGAAGGGTGAACGTCGCGTCCGGGTAAAGCGTGAGCCCCTCGCGGGCGAACCGGGCACGAACGATCTCCGCCTGGGCCTGCTTCTTCACCTCGTCGGCCGCCTCGGCGATCTTCCGCAGCCGCCGCGATTCCCCATCAACAAGCCTCGCAAGTTCAAGCATCGGATCGGCCGACGCTGCGACGGCCGCCATTCCGCCGTCGTAGAGTTCGCGGCGACGATCAGGTCGCGCAGTGGGGGGCGCCCGTCTCCCGAGATCGGTGCCCGCCACGGCCGCCGCCGCACGGTCGGCGGGCGACTTTCCGTCCAGCACCCGCACAACGAGTTCGTCGTCGGCCCCAAGCGACGTCGCCAGAAACGTGAGCGAGTCCGCGAGTTTGACCGTCTCGAAGGCGTCATAGAGCGGCTCATCGGTAAAGAGCTGCTGTTCGAGCGACTCCCGATTCGAGTCGCGAAACTCCCGGAGACGCTCGCCGCTGGGCTTCGACCGCTCCTCGACGGCCCTCAGGATGGTCCTCGCGGTGCGGAAGCAGTCGCTGTTGAAGCCGGCTCCTGCCTCGAACAACCGGTAGCGGACCGCAATCTCGTCGATCGTGCCCTGGGCGCGTTCGATTCTCGCAAACGGCGACTCTCGCCCCGCCAGTTCGGCCTCGATCTCCTCGCGGAGCCGCCGCTCCGCTTCCCGCTTGGCGGCCATGATCCGCGGGTCGAGCAGCCCGCCGAGCACGCCCGCTCGCGCCTTGCGTCCGTTTTCCACGCCGTGCACATCCTGCTGCGCCTGCCGCCGCTCCTCGGGACCACGGGCGGCGTAGGCACCGATCGTCGCCTCGAGCCGATTGAGGATCCGCAGGTCGAGCGGCAGCCGCCGATCGCGGAGCGACACGAGTTCCGCAACGGTCGCACCTCGATCGGTGTGGCCGGGATGCCCCGACACGAAGACCACGTCGCCGGCGGCCACCGGACGAGTCGCCCAGGCGAGATGGTGGTCCACCTTTACGGGCCGGCCTTCTTCGTAGGCCCGGAACAGGCAGATGTCGAGGTTGTAACGCGGGAACTCGAAGTTGTCGGCGTCGCCGCCGAAGAACGCGATCTGCTGCTCCGGTGCGAATACGAGCCGTACATCGGTGTACTTCTTAGCGCGATAGAGGTGATACGCAGCCCCCTGCCAGAGCGTGACCACGTCGCTCCGTAGTCCCGTCGCTGCGAGCGACTCCTTTTCGATCTCGGCCATCACCGCCCGGCGGGCAGTAAACGCCTCATCGGGCGTCATCTTCACCGTGACGGCCGCCTGCACCCGATCGGTGACATCCTCGATGGAGATGAGCACGTTGAGCTCGAGGTCATGGCATTTCAACTCCTCCGCCCGCGTCGCCGCCGCGAAGCCGCTGGCGAGCAGGTCGTGACTCGCGTCGGAGAGTTTGTGGATCGCGTCGGCGCCCACGTGATGATTGGTGAGCACGAGACCGTCCGGGGAGACAAATGCCCCGGAACCCCCGGAACTGAGCCGGACGCTCGATCGCTGGAGGTGCTCAAGCCACTCGGGAGTGAGTCGCACCCCGTGATCGCGTTCGATCCGCTCCAGCGGCGGGGCTGAAAAGAGCCACATCCCCTCGTCACCCAGAGCCGGCGTGGCTCCATGCAGCGCGGCGAAGCATACGGCCGCGACCGCCAACCGCACCACACTTGACACAATACTGTACATCGTTACACTACCCGGAGTTTTCGTGAATCCTGGCTGTGAGTCCTGGCTGCCTGAAGGAGATGACATGCTCGCCCGACTTCAGACTTATTCATTGTTCGGGATCGAGGCGGTTCCTGTCGACGTGGAAGTCGACGTGTCTGGAGGAGCCCTGCCGGCGACCGTCTTGGTGGGCATGCCCGATGCAGCGATCCGGGAAAGCACCCACCGCGTAGCTCGGGCCATGGTCAACTCCGGTTTCAATCGACCCAACGATCGAATCGTGGTCAACCTCGCCCCGGCCGAGTTGCCAAAACAGGCGGCGACCTTCGACCTCCCGATCACCCTCGGGATCCTCGCTGGGAGCGGGCAGGTTTCGACCGAGCGACTCGCCGACTACGCCGTGGTGGGGGAGTTGTCGCTCGAGGGCTCCACGCGGCCGGCGCGGGGGGCGCTCTCGATCGCGATGGCGGCGGCTCGGCAGAAGCGGGAGCGATCTCGCGATGAGCGGCCACTGAAGGGCGTCGTGGTACCGGCCGCGAGCGCCACCGAGGCCGCCGTCGTCGAGGGTATCGACGTGATCCCTGTCTCGTCACTCGCCGAGGCGGTGAAGTTTTTTGCTGGCGAAATCGATATCCCGCCTGCTCCGCCCCGCGTGGATGAGTGGTTCGATCGGTTTGCCACCTACGACATCGACTTCGCCGACGTTCGCGGCCAGGAGGCAGCGAAGCGGGCGATCTGCGTGGCTGCGGCGGGTGGCCACAACCTTGCGATGGTCGGGCCGCCGGGTGGCGGCAAGACGATGCTCGCGAAGCGCGTTCCCACGATCCTCCCACCGCTCTCAGCTGCCGAGTCGATCGAAACCACGCGGATCTACAGCGCGCTTGGCCTGCTGCAGCCCGGCCAGCC
>JBAXOU010000057.1:0-16157 GCA_037133115.1 Planctomycetota bacterium
GCGAGGAGGGCGTTGATTTCACACAGGTTGAAAACCTGTGCTACTTCGGCTGTGCTACGAGGGCCTATGCATGCAGTGGGATGTCGTCATTCGCGGTGGTCGTGGCGGAGGCCCGGGCTCGCGGCGTGAATATCGCTGCGAGACCTGCCCGCGAGGGGCGCCAGCATGAACGCTGGTCTGCACGCGATCCGGGGTCCGCTGCTCAATCCGTCGCCGACGGTGGGCGTCGACTACTTTGCGGACGGCGTGCTCGTGGGGGACGACCGTGGGCGGATCGTGGCCGTGGGTGCGTGGGACGAGGTGTCGCCGCGGCTGAATCTCGATGCCGCAGCGGTGCCGCGGAGCGAGGGCTTGATCGTCCCCCCGCTGCTCGATGCCCACATTCACATCCCCCAGCATCCGATTCGCGGCCGGTTCGCGGAAAACATCGGCGCCGATCCCCCGGGCGGCCGGCTGCTGGCGAGCCTCGAGCAGAACGTGTTTCCTGCCGAGGGCCGCTGCGAGGGGCCGGCCCACGCGCGGCACGTGGTCGCCGACTTCGCGACCGACACGCTGGCCAATGGCGTGATCGGCGGCGCTGCGTATATGACCGTGCATCCGCGGGCCACGCGGATCGCGCTCGAGCAGCTGCCCGAGCCATGGAGCGTGGGTCTCGTGCTCATGAACGACCGCTGCCCGGGCTATCTCCGCACCGACGTGCCGTCGCTCGCTGACGACATCGCCGCCCTCGCCCATGACTTCGGCCGCCGGCTGATCGTCACCGACCGATTTGCGGTCAGCGTTGACACCCCACTTCGAAAGCAGGGCGTGGCCCTCGCCCGGAACCACGGCCTGCGGATGCAGACGCATCTCGACGAGCAGCGGGCCGAGAAGGCGCTCATCGAAGACGTTCTCTACCCCGATGCCGGCAGTTACACCGGCGTCTACGCCCGCGACGGCCTGCTCGACTGCGAGCCGATCCTGGCCCACTGCATCCACACGCGGCCCGAGGAGGTGGACCTGATCGCCGCCACGGCCTCATCGATCGCTCACTGCCCGGTGTCGAACACCATGCTCGGCTCAGGCGTGATGCCACTTGATGTGATCCGCGCTGCGGGCATCCCTCATGCGCTCTGCACCGACGTGGGGGTCTCGCCAACGACGTCGCTCTTTTGTGAGATGGCGCAGTTCCTCAAGGTTCATGCCGGCTCTTCGGCTGCCGCCACGCCTGAGGAGGCCTTGCGATTGGTGACGATCGCGCCTGCGAGGATGCTCGGGCTCGGCGACCGGATCGGCATGTTCGCGTCGGGGATGGAATGGTCGTTCATCGAGGTGGCCTGCGAAGGGCCGTTGCCCGTGACGGCCCGCGAGGCGATCCTCCGTGGACTGCTCGGCATGACGGAGGCCGATCTCGAGCCGTGGCAACGCGGCGACGGTGCGGAGGCCGTGGCGGTCCGACGACTCCGTGACGAGGGGCTCGACTGGGGCCACGACCTCGCCGTACTCGACGCCGACGTGCGGGTCACGGCCGTGCGACTCGAGGGCCGCGTGCGGCGCGTGACGCGGGCGGGACGAGTCCTTTGGACATCCCCCGGCACGCCGCGTTGACGCCTTCAGGAGGCCCGGGCTGAGTTCCGCCCCCGTAGCATAGGTTTTTCCAACCTGTGCCCATCCATCATGGCGGCTCGGGGCTGCCCGTGCCCCGTTGCCGGACGTTCACTTCGGGCATCCTGCCCTTCGCTCACTCGATGCTGCCCTCGCTTCGCCATCGTGGCTTCGCTCGGCCAGCAACGCCGGCTCCCGGGGCACGGGCAGCCCCTCGCTGAGTTCCGCCCCCGTAGCACAGGTTTCCAACCTGTGCCGTGCTGCACCGCAGGTTGCCAACCTGCGGCTACGTTGCTGTACCTCGTCCACGTCTGCCTCACCCGCCACCCGTAGCACAGGTTGTCAACCTGTGCCGCGTTCGCGATCGCCTCGCAGCACGTCCCACGCCTCACGGCGTTGGGCTTGGACGCGGACAGCGGGCAAGTGGCATGATGATCGCATGACCGCAACTCCGGCGTATGACCTCGACCCGCGTGATCCCCGGTTCGTCCGCGACCCGTATCCGTTCTACGCCGCCATGCGCGACCTCGGCCGTGTGTTCGAGTGGCGGCAGCTCGGCCATCGCTGCTGCGGCCGCTACGACGACGTGAATGCGATCCTCCGCGACCGGCGCTTTGGCCGGCAGATCCTCCACGTGGCCACGCGGGACGAACTCGGCTGGCCCGAGCCGGCGGCGCACCTCGGGCCCTTCCACGCCTTCGAAGTGCATTCACTTTTGGAACTCGAGCCACCGCGGCACACGCGGCTCCGAGGCTTCGTGAATGCGTCGTTCCTGCCGCGGCAGGTGGATCGATTCGCCACGCCAATCGAGCGGCTGGCCCACGACCTCATCGACGGCTTCGCGGCGTCAGGCCGCTGCGACCTCGTGGCCGACTACGCCGCGCCCTTGGCGGTGGGCGTGATCGCCGACTTTCTCGGGGTACCGCGCGGGCTCTCCCCGCAGTTGCTCGCCTGGTCGCACGACATGGTGGCGATCTACCAGGCCCGCCGCGACCGTGGGATCGAAGACCGCACGGTTGCGGCGACCGTCGAGTTTTCGGCGCTCGTGCGGGAGTTCGTGGCCGCCCGCCGCCGCGAGCCAAACGAGGACTTTCTGTCGCAGTTGGTGACGGCGACCGACGGCGCGGGCCGCGGCCTGACCGACGACGAGGTCGTGACGATGGGAATCCTGCTGCTCAACGCCGGCCACGAAGCGACGGTGCATGCCCTCGGCAACGGAGTGAAAGCGATTCTCGAGCAGGTGCCGGCCCCGGCGGCCGCGGTCGCCGCGAACGCCGCGGGCCATGTCGAGGAGATGCTACGGTTCGACGCCCCGCTCCACATGTTCACGCGGTACGCGCTCGAGGACGTCGAGGTGGCCGGTGAGCGATTTCGCAAAGGGGATGTCGTGGGGCTCCTGCTCGGGTCGGCCAACCGCGATCCGGCGAAGTTTGCCGACCCGGACCTCTTTGACGCCACGCGGTCGCCGAATCCGCATGTGAGTTTTGGCATGGGTATCCACGCGTGCGTGGGCGCGCCGCTCGCTCGGCTGGAGATGCAGGTCGCACTGAGGGCGTTGTTCGAGCGGCTGCCTGGGGCGGCGATCGTGGAGCCGCCACGGGTGAAAGACGCCTGGCATTTCCACGGGCTCGAATCGCTTCACGTGGCGTGGTGAGGTGCAGGCACAGGTTGACAACCTGTGCTACGAGGAAGGATTCGTAGCCGCAGGTTGGTAACCTGCGGTGAGGCACAGGTTGACAACCTGTGCTACGAGGAAGGATTCGTAGCCGCAGGTTGGTAACCTGCGGTGAGGCACAGGTTGACAACCTGTGCTACTGAGGCAGCTACGCGCGACGGCGGGCGAATGCCGCCGCAGCCAGGCCGACGGCGGCAAGCACGAGTGGCGATGGCTCCGGCACGGGCACCACGCTATTGACCATCACCACACTAGCGGCATCGAGCGACGGTGCGGTCAGCGGCATTTCGCCGAACGCCGAGCCGAGTTGAGCGGTGCAGTCGTACACCGGCACCGCCCCGATCGCGTCGAGCGCGGCGAGCCCAGTCGCTCCGACCACGTTGCCGAACACAGCGTAGTTGCCGTCGAGGGCGGGGTCGCTCTGAACGTTGAAAAAGAACTGGCTCGTGGCGCTGTTGGTCGCGGCCCCGCGGGCCATCGCGATCGTGCCGCGGATGTTTCCCACGCTGCCTGATTCGAGGATAATCGGCGCGTTGGTGGGAATGGAGAGAAGTTGGTTACCGGATAGGAAGTAGCCGCCCCCCTGCACGATCTGGATGTCAGACGGGTTGTAGGTGGTGCTCCGATGGATGAGCGACGACGTGTAGCTGCCCGCGTTGACGTACGAGAGGAAGTTCGCGACCGTGGTCGGCATCGCGGTGTCGTAGAGTTCGACGTCGAAGGAGGCCACGTTCGTGTCGAAGTGGACGAACGTGCCGGCCGGCGCGCTGCCGGCAACCAGCATGGCGGCTACGAGCGGAAGGATGACCTGGCGAATCGCGACGAACATGGCACGACCTCGGGAAGGGACCGCGAACACCGCGATGCCTTCGGGCCGGCAGGGACGGGCGAGGGATGGGGGCAGCGAGGAACGGGCGGCATGGCCACCAGGGAACCTGCGAACGCTGACCACATCCCATCGCGTCGTCCGGGATTCCGGACGGAGGCGGTCGACGGGAGGTTCACGCGGTCAGGAGCGGTTCCAAAAAAGTGAGCGATCAGTGGTTGATCGCCGTGATCTTTTCCAGTATGCCGAACCACGGCCCGGCTTGCAACAATTGGGTGGAGAAGCCATGACGAAGGTTTTTCGCGACCGCTACGGGGCCCCTGCGAAACTGGACGATTCCGCCACGCACGGCCGCGGCTCCGGTGCGGAACTCTTCGTGGTGGAGGGAGACTCCGCCGCATCTGCTGTGGCCCTCGTCCGCGACCCCCTCTGCCAGGCGGTGCTGCCGATGCAGGGCAAGCCGCTCAACGCGGCCCGGGCGTCGCGGGCCAAGGTCGAGAGCCATCCCTTCTTCGGCCCGCTGGCGGCGGCGCTTGGCGCCGGTTTCGAGGCGACGTGCGACCCGCGTCGGCTCCGGTACGACCGCGTGCTCGTGCTCACCGACCCCGACGCCGACGGCATCCACTGCGGATACCTGGTGCTCCTCTTCTTCCACCGCTGGATGCGGCCGCTCCTCGATGCGGGGAGGATCGAGGTCGTGCGTCCGCCGTGGGGCGAGGTGGTGGTGTCGGGAGAGATCGAGATCGCGTTTTCGGAGCCGGAACTCGCCGCCTTGGCCGACCGCGGCCGCGAGTCGGGCGAGATGACGGTTCGCCGCTACCGTGGCCTCGCGGCGGTCGATCCGGCGATGCTCCACGAGACCTGCGTGGCGACCGCCACGCGGCGAACGGCCCGAGTGTCGTCTGGGGATGTGGCGTCGATGATCGAGGTAATCGACGCACTTGAGCCCGAGGGGCAGGGGCCGGCGACGTAAACTTCCGTCATGATGACGCCCCCGTTTCCGAGGCCCGTGCTCATTGAGCGGCTGCTCGGTCCGGCGGCGTACCCGCATCCAACGGGCCGCATTCGGCTGGTGGAGACGCACATCTCGTGGGTGATCCTCACGGGGCCCTTCGCCTACAAGCTCAAGAAGCCGGTGTCGCTGGGGTTCGTCGATTACTCTACGGTTGATCGGCGACGGCGGTCGTGCGAGGGCGAGGTCCGCGTGAGCAGCCGGTTTGCGCCGGAGCTCTACGTGGCGGCCGTGCCAATCACCGGCAGCGGCGACGCGCCCCGCGTGAGCGGCGACGGCGAACCAGTCGAATGGGCGGTGAAGCTCGTGCAATTCGACGAGGGCGACCGGCTCGACGCCCGGTTCGAGGCCGGCCGACTGACCGCGGCTGACTGCCGAACACTGGGCGAGGCGATCGCGGCGATCGAGGCGTGCCTGCCGGTGGCCCGCGAGGGGGAGCCATGGGGCACGGCCGACTCGGTGTGCGAGGCAGTGGCAGTCAACCTCGCTGCCCTCCGCACGCACCTGCCGCAGGCCGCGGACCGCGCCGACCGCCTCGACGACTGGCTGCGATGCCGGCTCCTTGCCGCGACTCCGCTGCTCGCCGCGCGGCAGGCAGCGGGCCGCATTCGCGAGTGCCATGGCGACCTACACCTCGCCAACATCGTGCTCCACGACGGTCGGATGACGCCATTCGACGCGATCGAGTTCAGCGACAACCTGCGATGGATCGACGTGGCCAACGACGTGGCCTTCTTGACAATGGACCTCAAGTCACGGGGCCGCGCCGACCTGGCGGCAGAGGTGCTCAGTAGCTGGGTTGAGGCCGCCGCCGATCACCAGTCGATCGCCGTGATGCCCGTCTACGAGGCCTACCGGGCGGTCGTGCGGGCGTCGATCGCCGCGATCCGCGCGGGGCAGGGGGACGCCACGTCGCGGGACGAGGCCTTGCGTTATGTCGACCTCGCTGAGCGGCTCGCGGTCGGCCGGCGGCCGGTGATGGTGGTGACCAGCGGCGCATCGGGCAGCGGCAAGTCGTCGGTGGCGGCGGAGTTGGTGGGACCGCTCGCCGCCGTGCGGATTCGCAGCGACGTGGAAAGGAAGCGGCTCGCCGGGATGCGGCCCACGGAGCGGCCTGCAAACCAGGCGGTGATGGCGGAGGTGTATGCGGAGGCGGTCACGCGTCGGGTCTACGAGCGGCTCGCGGGACTGGCCGGAACCGTGCTCGACGCCGGATGCAATGTGGTGGTCGATGCGGCCTGCACCAAGCGGTGGCAGCGAGACCTCCTCGCGGGAATTGCCGGTGACCGCGGGATGCCAGTCATCTGGGTGGCGTTTGACCTGCCGGCAAGCGCGCTTGTGGCTCGCGTGGCCGGGCGGCAGGCCCGAGGCGATGATCCATCCGACGCCTCGGCTGAGATCGTGATGCGACAGATCTCTGACGTGGAACCGCTGACTGGTGAAGAAGTGCGGGGCGACGGCACGCTCGTTCGCGTGACCGCGGCCGACACCGACATCGGGCCCGAAGGCATCGCGAAGCGGGTGGTAGAGATGATCGGTTGATACGCCTTCAACGGGTCACACGTGACACGGAGGCATTCCTGCCGCTCTCGTAGCACAGGTTGTCAACCTGTGTGTCTTCCCGCTTCGCATCGCGCCCCTCGCTGCCCCCCCGTAGCACAGGTTTTCAACCTGTGTGCCTTCCTGGTTCGCCTTGGCTCGGGGCTGCCCATGCCCGTCGCCGGACGCTCGCTACGCCCCTCCAGGGCTTCGCTCGCTCGATGCTGCTCTCGCTTCGCCATCATGGCTTCGCTCGACCAGCAACGCCGGCTCCCGGGCACGGGCAGCCCCTCGCTGCCCACCGGAGCACGACTGCCTGCGATCATGATCCCCGGATCGGTGGGATGGTCGTGGCAGCGACGCCGGTATAGGCTCAACGCGTCGTTGTCGATCGAATTGCTTACGGAGTCAATCACATGTCGGGATCCCATGGTGCGTCGCGTCGCGGTTTTCTGTCGGGGTCGCTCTCCGGAGCGGTCGCCCTGACCGGAGGCTTCGTGCCCACGTTCGCCTGGACGACCACCGCCTTTGCCAATGCCGCCGCCAACGACCGTCCGCGGATCGGCTGCATCGGCACGGGCTCGATGGGCACGGGCGACGCGCAGGGCCACGCCCAGTTCGGCGACATCGTGGCGGTGTGTGACGTTGACAACCGCCACGCCGAGCGTTGCCGCAACGACGACAACTCCGGCAAGTGCAAGGCCGACGCCTATCGCGACTACCGCCACGTGCTCGACCGCGACGACATCGACGTCGTCAGCATCGTCACGCCGGACCACTGGCACGTGAAGATCGCCATCGAGGCCCTGCAGGCGGGCAAGCACGTGTTCTGCCAGAAGCCGCTCTCGCTGACGCTCGAGGAAAACCGGCTGGCCCGGGCCGCCGCGGAAAAGTTTCCGAAGCTCCAGTTCTTCATCGGCACGCAGCAGCGGAGCCAGAAAGATCAGTTCCTGCGGGCGGTGAACATGGTCCATAAGGGCCTGCTCGGCGACATCAAGAAGGTGACGGTCGGCATCAACGGCAGTCCGACGGGTGGCCCGTTCCCAGTCGCGCAGCCGCCGAAGGAACTCGACTGGGAGATGTGGCTCGGCCAGGCTCCGAAGGTGGATTACCGCGAGAAGCGGTGCCACTACGAGTTTCGTTGGTGGTACGAGTACTCCGGCGGCAAGTTCACCGACTGGGGCGCGCACCACGTTGACATCGCCCAGTGGGCGCTCAAGGAAGACGCCAAGGGCAAGGGCCCCACGAAGATCAACGGCACCGATGCCAAGCATCCCGTGCCCTTCAAGGACGGCTATCCCACGGTCGACGATTGCTACAACACGTCGGATGACTTCGCCGTGAACTGCACGTTCCCCAGCGGTGTCGAGATGGTGGTCACGAGCCGCGGCGACAACGGCATCCTCTTCGAGGGCACGAAGGGGCGGATTTTCGTGAACCGCGAGAAGGTGACGGGCAAGCCCGTCGAAGAGGGCTGGGACAAGGACAAGTTCACCGACGCGGACGTCATGGCTCTCTACAAGGGCAAGCCCTTCGAGGATCACAAGGCAAACTTCTACCGCTGCATCCGCGAAGGCGGCCTGCCGGTGTCGGACGTGTTCAGCCACGTGGTGGCCATGAACACCTGCCACCTCTCGGCCATCGCCGCGCGGCTCGGCCGGACGATCACGTGGGATCCGGCGGCGGAGAAGATCATCGGTGACGACCAAGCGGCGGCACTCGCGTCGCGCACGCCGCGGGTCGGCTACGAGATCCCGCGGGTGTAGCCCGGGTTCGCGATCCGGTGCTCCGCCGCACCTACCGGCAGCGCCTGGTGCGACTCGTTCGCCGTCGCCCCGACCCCGTGGTCTGGATGGTCCACGCGATCAAGTGTGCGATCCAGTGGCACCACCAAGCCATGGCCACGCGGATGGCGTCCGCTGCGGCCCGGCCGGTAAACACCCCCTGATACCGGATCACAAGGGGTCCGGAGGGTTTCCAAGGCCCAGGCCCTTTCCCGGTCCGATCAGGATATGGCTATTTGAACCGGTACATGGTACAGAATAGTGGTATGGCATACGCGCCCCGGACGCTCGAACCCGCCCTGGCTGCGTTCATTCGCAGTGGCGAGCGGCACAAGAACGTGCTCCTGGTCGAGGGCGCCCGGCAGGTCGGGAAAACCTGCCTCGTCGAGCATGCCGTCGCCGGATCGGGCAAGAAGGTATGCAGTGCCAACCTCGAACGCGACACGAGGCTCCGGTCGCTCATCGACGGTTGCCACGACTTCGCCGAGTTCGAGCAGGTGCTCGCCGATCGCCTGAAGTTCAGCTCCGGCCTTGACTCGCTCCTGTTCATCGACGAATCACAGGAGAGCCGTCAGCTTGGCCGATTCGTGCGGTTCATGAAGGAGGATTGGCGGGATGCCACCGTCATCCTCTCCGGCTCGACGCTGAGCCGCCTGTTTCGCGACGACGTCCGGTATCCGGTCGGCCGGGTTCAGCAGGTGGTCGTTTCTCCGTTCAGTTTTTCCGAGTATCTCGATGCCATCGGGGAAGGCACGCTGGCGGCGTTCGTACGCGGCAATGAATTGCCGGTGACACCTGCGAGGCATGAGCGTCTCCTGGAACTCTTCGACGGCTTTCTCACGACAGGCGGTCTGCCCGCTGCGGTGCTCGCGTATGCCGCGGGCCTCGATCACCGGGAGGTGCTCGCTCAGATCGCCGCTGATTACGAGCGAGACTTCATCCGTATTTTCGGCGAACGGGATGCCGACATCGTGACCGCCTGCTTCCGCAGCGTTGCCAACTTCGTCGGGAGTCCGTCGAAGAATACGACGGTGATTCCGTCGCCGTGCACGACGATCAATGCACGGATCAACTAAGTGTTTGCGAGGCTGCAGGCCTGGCATCTGGTGCTGCGGTCCGATCAAAAAGGCCCGTCTCCCGACTCGAGCCATGCGTATCTGCCCAAGCGGTATCTGTTCGACACAGGACTGCTGCGGCATTTCCGCGAACTCGGCATGCCTTCGATCAGTGTGCTCAAAACGCGTACAGCGATGGCGCGGGGGCCGCTCGGCGGCGGACTGGAAAATCAGGTGGCGGTCGAACTCGCTCGAACCGGCTTCACGCTCTGTGGCTGGAAAAAAACGCCCTCCGGTGGAGAGATTGATTTTCTCCTCACTCGCAAGCGACAGCCCGTGCCGGTCGAGTGCAAGGCCTGCCTGTCGCTCGACGGCCGCTCCTTTCGCGGCATTGCCGAATACCTTCAGGAATACGATCAGCCGCTTGGCGTCATCGTCAGTTTCGCGCCGTACGGGATCACCGAGATCGCCTCATCGGGCTCCCGCCGCAAGCGCCGCGTCGTCATGCTCCCCGCTCCACTCCTGGAGCGGCTGGGGGCGATTGCTGAGGGATGAAGGGAAAGACGGTCAACGGCACCTCTGCAATCGTAGAAGCCGATGGCCGTAAGGCCTCGGGCAGATCACGCTGGGCGCGGCGTCTGGTGGCGGTTCGCCCCACGCCTCACGGCGTTGGGAAGGATCAGGGCTCTGTCCTGGCCGCGTCCCACGCCTCACGGCGTTGGGCTTGGACAGCAGTGTAGAAAGCCGACCGGCCGTAAGGCCGCGGGCGTCCCCGACGCAGAGGTTCGCGTTCAAGCCGACCGGCCGTAAGGCCGCGGGCGACCCAGCACGCTGGGGCTCGTGTTCAAGCTGACACGTCTGAGCGGTCAGCGGCGGGTGAGCAGCGCGAGTTCCGCGGTCAGGCCGGGGCCGAAGGCCATCGCCACGCACGGCCCCGCCGCATCGCCGCGGATCAGCCGCTCGAGGATAAAGAGAATCGTGGCGCTCGACATGTTGCCATGCTCCGCGAGCACCTCCCGCGAGATGGCAATCGCCTCAGGCGGCAGCGCGAGCGACTCCTCGACCGCGGCGAGCACCCGTGGGCCACCCGGATGAACGGCCCACGAGCCGACAGCCTCGAGCGACAGCCCCGCTTCGGTAAGGCCGGCGGCCACCGTGGCGGGGAGGTGCCGCCCCACGGTTCCGGGCACGGCGGCCGAGAGATTCATCTCGAATCCGTGATCGCCGATCGTCCAGCCCATTTCGTCGCGGGAGTCGGGCAGGACGCTCGACCACTGCCGCTCGAGCAGCCACGTGGCGCCACGCGTTCTGCGGCGCCGCGACGGATGGCACCCCACGAGGGCGGCGGCGCCGTCGGCGAAGATGCTGTTGGCGACGATCACGTCGCTCCGCGAGCCGTACTGAAAGTGGAGACTGCAGAGTTCGACGCAGACGACCAGTGGCACGCTCTCGGGCCGCGCGGCGACGAAGGCCTCCGCCACGCGGAGGGCGTTGAAGGCGCCGTGGCAGCCCATGAAGCCCACGTGCGTGCGGGCCACGGATGCGGGCAGTCCGAGCCGGCTGACGAGTTCGAGATCGACGCCCGGATTTGTAAACCCGGTGCACGAGCAGGTGACGAGGTGGGTCACCTCACTGAAGTCGATTCCGGCGTCGGCCAGGGCACGGGCAGCGGCGGCGATCGCGAGCGGCCCCGCCTCGGCGGCGTAGCGGTCCATTCGTACCTTCGTGGACGGGCCGTCGGGCTCCGCGAGCGAGGCGGGCGCGAAAAATGTCTGCGCATAGCTCGCCGTACCGGGATCATCGAGGAGTACGGAGCCGCGGGAGCGGATTCGCGTCTGCCGGTAGATGGCCGCGACGACGCGGTCGTGGCCGGTCTCCCCTTCGGCGAACGTCGTGGCGAGTTCCGCGGCGTCGCGCTGGGCGATCCGCCGTTCGGGAGTGGCCGTGCCGATGCCGAGGATCGCGAGGCTCATCGGCCGCCTCCGATCGATCCGGCGCCGATGACGGCCGGCACGAGCCGCCGTGCCGCCCACGGGGCGATTCGTGCCGCCTGCACGGCGGCCATCACGACTCCCGGCCTCCGTAGAGCAAGCGCCACCCCTCGGCAGCGGGCGTGGACCGCCGCGATCTGGCGGTGATGAGCGGCGCGGTACTGGGCCGCCGCGTCGGCAGCCGGCCGCAGTGGGTCGCCGACGTCGAGTTGGTCAGCGAGCAGCGCCTCGGCCACGAGCCGACCGCTCGCCAGCGCCCAGCCGATGCCTTCGCCGGTGAATGGCTCGACGTAGCCGGCGGCGTCACCGCAGCGGAGGATCTGCCCCGTCGGCCCGGAAACGAGCGGCGCGCGGCGAGTGAGTGGCGGGGTGGCGCGGAATGCGGCGGCGCTCATCGCGGCGGTCGTCGGCATCGGGAGGGACGAGCGGCCGACCGCCTCCGCGACGATCGTCGCCACCACCCGGCCCGGATCGGCATGTCGGCCGAGCGATTCGCGGCTCACCGCGGCGGCGATGTCGACACGGCCGTCTTCGAGCCGGACGGCACCGCAGTATCCCTCGCGGCCGACCGCCATCACGAGTTCGCCAAAGGGGAGGTCGGCTGCATCGGCCGGCAGTGTGGCGCCCAGGCCAATGCGGTTGTCGGCGGCGACGTGGCGAGCGTCCTCCGGGGCATGCGCGACGGAGGCGTTGTCCAGTGCGGCGACTCGCACATGGTCGGCGAGGCCGGTCGCCAGCACGATGCGATCGGCCGCGATGACGTGCGATGTCATCGCGGCGTTGGCTGGCGATCGCACCGAGACCGCGGCGGTTACCTCTTTCGAACCTGCCGCGTCGTCGTCGATGCCCGTCACATGCGCCTGCGGCAGCCAGTGGCAGCCCGCCGCGATCGCCGCGGCGACGAGGCCCGCGTCGAGGATCTCCCGCGACACGACCCCACCGCCGGGCAGTGGCAGCACGGCTGACCGACCGCCGTGCACCACGCACACCGACTTCAGCGGGACGGCGTCGAAAGGGAGCACGGAGTCGTCGTCCATGCCGCAGTCGAGTAACTGGAGTTCGCGAACCGCCGCGACTGAGAGGCAGCACCCACAGACCTTCCACCGTGGCATGCCGCCGCGATCGATCAGCAGCACCCGAGCGCCGCCCGCGGCGAGTCGCAGGGCGGCGGCAGCGCCAGCCGGGCCTCCGCCGATCACGAGCACCTGCCAGCGGGTGCGCGCCGCGTCGGTCGCCGTGATCGTGGCAGCGATGGGTGCGGTTGTGCGTGTGGCACGGGGCGTCATGACGGGCTCTCCCTGAGGCCGCGGCGCCACTCGATCAGCACCCGCTCCGGCCAGGCGCGGCGAATCACCGCGCCGTGGAGCCCTGCCGCGGTGCAGAGCCCGCGGTATTCATCCGGCGTCCGCGCGGCCCGTACCGAGAGCGGTCCGTCTACGCGTGCGATCCGCGATGACGAAAGGAACGTGGTGCCGACCACCGCCAGGGTCAGGCCGACGCGGCTGCGAATGAGGTCCGACACAACAACACCGCATCGCGACGCGGTGGCCATGCTCCCGAGCAGTTTTGTTGCTGTCGTGTCGTCAAGGTGGTGAAGAAAGAGGGAACTGACAGCCACCTCGCAGGGCGGGCAGCCGTCGGTGAGCAGGTCTCGCACCTCGAACGTTGCGTCGATGCCGGAGCGGGCGGCAAGGGCGCGGGACTGCTCCACGGCCCGCGGGCTGATGTCCACGCCCACGACTCGCACCCCGCGGAGACCGCGGCGGTGCAGCCGTCGGGCGATGTCGACCGTCACGTCGCCGCCGCCGCAGGCCACGTCGACGACGATTGGATCGTCGGTGTGCGATGCGTCGGCCGCGAGGATCCGCTCTACCGACGCGGCGATCCCGCTGGCCGTCCGGGAAACGGCGTTGATTCTTGCGAGGGCGCGAAGTGCGTGAACATGGTCGGCCTCCGCGATCGCCGGATCGTCCATCAGTTCCGGCTGCCGCGACTGTGGGAGCGACCAGGGCATCCAGGGCACCGGCCGCGATGCGGCGAAGGGGGAGGGGAACTGAAGAAGCCCATTAAGTATAGGGGGAGATCAGCGGATGCGGGCGAGCGGCCCAACGGGCATGCCCAGGTAACCGGCCACCTGCGTCTGGTCGTTGCGTTGGACAGTTCCAAGAAAGACCAGCAGCCGGCGGCAGGATCGCCAGGAATGACCTGACGTATGCCTTCGTGCTGTTGCTCCGCACACGAACACGTATGGTATCCCTGGTGCCGACGCGGCATACAGTCCGGTTTTGCGGACACGAAGGGATGGCATTGCACACGCGATGATGCTGAAGGCATCGAAAGGCGAATCGGGCACGCGGCCACGGCCGCCGCTGTCGCGGCTGTTCGTGCTCAGCGTCGTGACCGCTGCGGCGCTCCTGGCGGCCGCGCCCGTGATCGTGATGTCGGCGATCAGCATTCTCGGTGTTGAATCCACCACCCCGATCGAGTGGGTGCCCGAGTCGTTCGCCCCGCGAGTGGCCTACGACCAGTTCACGCGGGAGTTTGAGAGCGGCGACGTTGTGGTGGCCTCCTGGCCCGGATGCGAGGTCGGTGCTCCGGCGATCGAACGCTTCATCGAGGCGGCAACCGGCTCGAACTCGCCGACAGACGCGGCCGGCCGACCGTGGTTTGAGTCGGTCGTCTCGGGAGCAGAAGCCTTGCAGCGGCTCGTGCAGCCGCCGCTCGCCCTCGACCGCGAGGCCGCGATCGAGCGGCTGAAGGGGGTGATCATCGGGCCGGACGGCGAGCAGACCTGCGTGGTGATCGGCTTTACCCGTGCGGGGCTCGTGGACCGCCTCCGGGCGACGGCCTGGATCCGCGACATGCTCCTACGGACGGCGACGACCAGTGTCGACGACCTCCACCTCGCCGGCCCGGTGATCGACAACGTGTCGGTGGACGATGCCAGCGCCGAGAGCATGCGGGTGTACGGCGGCCCCGCGGCCCTGCTGATCTTCCTGCTCACGTGGTGGTCGCTGAAGTCGCTGCGGTACTCGGTACTCGTTTTTCTTCTCTCGCTGGCATGCGTCGGGCTCTGCTTCACGTCGCTGACGGCGTGGGGCGACCGGATGAACCCGGTGCTGATCGTGATGCCGCTATTGGTGCTCACGCTCGGCGTGTCGGGGGGCATCCACCTCGTCAACTACCTCGTGGAGGCGCGGCAGCAGGGGCCCGCGGAGGGGGCGGCGCTGCGGGCGGTCAAGACCGGCTGGCTGCCCTGCACGCTCTCAGCGGGCACGACGGCGCTCGGGCTGATCTCGCTCGTGGTCAGCGAACTCGAGCCGATCCGCGTGTTTGGGTTCCATGCGGCCGTGGGAGTGATGGCCACGCTGGCGGTGCTCTTTCTGGTGGTCCCGGGATTCTTTTCGCGCTGGCCGATCCGGCGGCGGCTCGATCTGCAACCCGTGGATGACGGCCCGTCGGCGAGGTTTGCCACGTTGACGATCCGCCACTGCCTGATAATCGTTGCTGTGTCGCTCGCGGCCATGGCGGTCGCGGCAGTCGGCGTGCCCGGGATCCGCACGTCGGTGGCGATCGACACGCTGTTCACGCCCGAAACCCGGGTGATCCGCGACTATCGCTGGCTCGAGAAGCACATCGGTCCGCTCGTGCCGGTGGAAGTGGTGCTGCGGTTCGCCGGGACGTCGGAGATCCGTTCGGCGGAGCGGCTCGACATGGTGCGCGAGGTGGGGGCGGCGCTCGGCGGACTGTCGGGTGTGACGGGCGTGGTGTCGGCAGCGCTGTTCATGCCGGAGGCGGAGCCGTCGTCGGGCTCCCGCGCGGCGATTCGCAAGGCGGTGATCGCCCGTAAGCTCGAGGCGAACCTCTCCGGCCTTGCGGAGATGCGAATGATTCGTGACGTCGACGGCGACCAGCTCTGGCGGGTCACCGCCCGCACCTCCGCGCTTGCGGGCATCGACTACGACGAGTTTCTCAAGCTGGTCCGCGACCGCGTGGAGCCGATCGTGGCGGCCCACGGCGGCGTCGCAGAGGGCGTGCGGGCCGACTACACCGGCGTGATGCCGTTGATCAACGCGATCCAGAAGACGCTTCTGCACGACCTGTTTACGAGTTTTCTCTCGGCATGCGGGGTGATCTCGCTGGTGATGATGGCGGTTGAGGGGGGCGTGGTGGCCGGTGCGGTGGCGATGATCCCCAACGTGTTTCCGATGATCCTCCTCTTTGGGCTGCTGGGATGGACCGGTGCCGCCCTCGACATCGGCAGCGTGATGACGGCGTCGATCGCGCTGGGCATGGCGGTCGACGGCACGTTTCACTTCCTGACGTTCTTTCGCCGTGGTCTGGCCGAGGCCGGCCCCGCTGCGATTCCCTCTGCGATGGCCCGTGCGGCCGCCGTGCACGCGGCGTTTCGGCATTCGGCGGCGGCCCTCTGCGCCAGTTCGCTGGTGTGCGGGCTCGGAATCCTGGCGTTTGCGCCGAGCGCGTTTGCCCCCACGCGGCGGTTCGCCTGGATGCTGTCGCTGTTGGTGGCCGCGGCACTCGTGGGCGACCTCGTGGTGCTGCCGGCGCTGCTCGCGAGCCCGCTCGGCCGCTGGTTCCGGCCGAGTCGGCAGTGACCAGTGCCCGCTGCATCATTCGATGATGGGGCTGCGATACCGCAGGTTGCCAACCTGCGGCTACGTGGAGTGGTT
>JBAXOU010000058.1:0-16061 GCA_037133115.1 Planctomycetota bacterium
TGGCAACCTGTGCTACTGGCAACCTGTGCTACGGGAGACGTCAGCCGGTGAGTACAGCGGCGATGGGCTTGCCGTCGTTGGCGATCTTGAACGGGCGGCCGTTGGGGGCGACGAACTCCTTCTCCCACGGCAGGCCGCAGGCGGCGGCGATCGTGGCGTTGAAGTCGGCCACGCTCACGGCATCACGATCGGGGACCCGGCCGCCGGCGTCGCTGGCGCCATGCACCACGCCCGGCTTCACCCCGGCACCGGCCAGCACGGCCGAGAAGACCGCCGGATGATGGTCGCGGCCGGCGTTCTCGTTGATCTTGGGCGAACGGCCAAACTCCGTGGCGAGCACCACGAGCGTGCTGCCAAGGAGGCCACGGGCCTCGAGGTCCTCGAGCAGGGCCGCCATGGCGGCATCGAGTTCGCCGACCTTTCCGGGCAGATCCTCCCAGAGGTCGCGGTGCATATCCCATCCCCCCATCTCCACCTCCACGCAGCGGACGCCGTGCTCGACGAGCCGCCGTGCGAGCAGGCAGCCCTGGCCGAGCCGCGAGCGACCATATCGTTCACGGGTCTTTTCATCCTCGCGGGCGATGTCAAACGCGGCGAGGTCGCCGCTGCCCATCAGGCGAACCGCGTCGTCGTACATCCGGTCGTAGGCCTCGATCTGCCGACCGGCGTACCGCTGCTTGAAGTCGCCGTCGATCCGGTCGGCGAGCGCCAGCCGCCGCTCGAAGTTTGCCTGCGTCAGGTAGCCCGGGCGGGTGATGTTCTCCAGGCCACGCGCGGGATCGGCGAGCGGCACCGGCGTGACGGCGGGGTCGAGAAAGCCGCAGCCCGGGTGCTCGTTGCCGTTGCCCACGAGCACGTAGCCCGGAAGGTCGCGGGTCCGCTTGCCGAGCATGTGCACGGCCCACGACCCGAACGACGGATGGCGGATGCTGTTGAGCTGCGGGTAGCTCGTCCGCATGAGATACGTTCCCTGCTCGTGGGCCCCGGTCTCGGTGGTGAGCGAGCGGATGATCGCGAGGCGATCGGCGAGCCCGGCCAGCCGCGGCAGATGCTCGCCGAACCGGACGCCGGGCAGCTTCGTGGCGATCGTTCCGGTCTCCCCTTGCTCCTCGCGGCCGGGCTTTGGATCGAAGGTGTCGATGTGGCTCATCGCCCCACGCATCATCAGCGTGATGACGTTCACGCCACCGGCGGCCGCGGCGGTCGCGTCAGCCGCCGCGCACCGACTCACGGCGCCGTCAACGAGCGAGAGGCCAAAAGCGGCACGGGCGACATCTCCAAGGAACGCGCGGCGGGCGACACGTTCATCGGCGATGATGGGTGAGAGGCGCATGGTGGACCTACTGAATGAAGAGGAACTCGCGAGTGTTGAGCAGGGCCCAGATCAGGTTGCCGCAGCCGGTGGCGGGATCAGCGGCCGTCAGTTCGTCGATTGCGGCCTGCCGATCCTCCGCAGCCGGTTCGTGCGACAGCACCGTCAGGAAGACAACGTCGACAGCCTTTTCGGCGTCGTGCTCCATCACCGTCTCGTACGCCACGGAGCCCTGCTCGAGCATCGCGTGAGTGATCGGGCCATTGAGCATCGCCAGGATCTGCGGGATCGTCGGCACGGTGCGGCCTCCCTCGATCGTCTCCCGGTCACTCTGGCCGAACTGTCGGAGGAAGTGGCCCAATGGCAGGGGAGTCGGCATCTCGCTCGCCTTGAGCAGCCACTGCCCCCGATACCCGCAGACCTTGCTGAGCCGCCGCTGGTAGGCCCCGGGGCCATACTCCGTCACGAACCGGTCGAACTGCTGCTCGACGTCGTCGATCGTGGCGGTGCGGAGGTCGACGCCGGCCACATCCGCAATCTCCGCCGCCGTCGGCCGCTGCACGCTCCAGGCATTGCGGGCAATGAGACCCACGATGGAATCCCAGACCTGCTCAGCCGTCATCCGCCGAAGGGCTGGCCCCGGGTAACGGAACGGCTGCTCGTCCGTGGGGTCGTGGATCACCGCCCGCCGCTGGTAGGCCGACGTCGAAACGAGCACACGGACGTATTCTCGGAGATCGAAATCGAGGCGGAGCACGAGATCGGTGAGGTGCTCGAGCAGTTCCGGATCGCTCGCAGGATTCCCCTCGCGAAAATCATCGACGGGCTCGACGAGGCCCACACCCATGACTTTCTTCCAGAAGCGGTTCGCGATCGTCCGGGCGAACTGGCGGTTTGTCCGCGACACCATCCACCCGGCAAGCTGCTCGCGGCCGCCGGCGTTGCGGACGCCGGCAGGCACCTTGCCCCAGAGCAGTTCCCGCTCCACCGGAGCAGACGGCTTCGCGTCGTCATACTGGTAGTCGTGGGGGAGTTTGAGCGGGGTGTCGTGAAAACTCACCGAGGTGGCGTTGGCCTGAATGAACTGCACCAGCGCCGCAGTCTTCTTGCCCTTCGTTTCACGAGCTTCCTTGACGAGCGTTCGCACGGCTGGCGGCGGGACCGGCTTTGCCTCCGCGCCGGGTTTCGCCGACTTCACCGCGCCACCGAGCCGCGTCCGCGTGCCCGCGGTGAAGGCCGCGAGTTCGTAGAACTGGTGCTGCGTCCAGTGATCGAATGGGTGATCGTGGCACTGCGCACAACCGATCTGCGTGCCGAGTAGCACGCGCACGGTGTTGTCGACATAGGGCAGCGGCATGCCGTCGTCGCGGAGCTGGAAGCCCACAGCGGGGTTCTCCCAGAGGCGGCCGTCGGCGGTGAGCATCTCGTGCACCCACTCGTCGTAGTGACGATTCGTGCGAATCGAGTCCTTGACCCACGCCAGGTAGGGCTCGAAGAGAAGGTTCTTCTGGGGCCGCTCGGAGAGCCGCAGCACGTCGGCCCAGGAGTTGTAGAAGTGGCTGACGTAGTCGGGGCTCGCGAGCAGACGCTCGATCAGCTGGTCGCGTTTGTCGGAGGCGGTGTCGCGAAGAAACGCCACCGTCTCGTCGTACGTGGGAATCCGGCCGGCGAGTTCGAGGTGGATCCGGCGGACGAACTGGGCGTCGTCGAGGGGCGGCGACGGCTCGACGGCATGCTCCTGCCAGCGAGCGGCGAGATGCGCGTCGATTTCGGCCGCCTCGGCATGCACACGACCGCGGCGACCAGCGTCGACCGCCGCCACCTTCATCACGGGCCCGGCAGGCGGTGTCGTCACCGCGGCTGGCAGACCGGACCGTGGCGCGGCGCGAGCGGGCTTCGTGCGATTGGCTGCCAGGCACGTTGTCGCCAGCATCACGGCGGCCATGGCCACGGCAAGGCTCGATCGTGTCTTTCGCAGCCCGATCATGGCATCAGCCTCGTCGGTCACTCCGCGAAAAGCCCTGCGTGAGGGAACGCCCGCGGCCTCACGGCCGGTCGGCTTTTCAATACCACGCGGTTCATAGGCGATCCGTATCAGTTGAACGGTCACGAACTCGAAAGGTTTCGCTTCGCCACCTTCAGCAAAGTCTACCGTCCGGATGCGACCCGCCCCACGGAGGCAACGGCGGCGAGGTCGTCCACCGACGCGTTGCGCCCCCTGGACCGGGCCAGCGTGAGCCGGCACCAGGCGTCTGCGGGCGCGAGCGTCGCGTCGTCCCCCGAGGCGTCGGCGTGGTGGGCGACCGCCAGCACGCTCACTGCGTCGCGAACGGCGGCCGAGAGGGCCCCCACCTCGAGCTGCCGTTCGGCGAGCGACCGGCCGTGCCGCCGGATCGCCCGGTCGATGGAGACGGCCAGCCGCGCCAACTGCCGGCGAGCCCGCGCGGCGTGGTTGCGGAGCCGGCGGTCCAGGATCGTGATGTCGCGACGCGCGGAGCCGGCCGCGGTCGCCACCCGCCAGGCCAACCATGAGCCCGCTTGCTGCCACGCCGCGGCGTCGCGCGACGCCGCAAGCGGGTGGTGCTTTGAGAGGCCCTTGAAGAGCGCGAGGCCGAGCAGGTCGCTCTCCCCCTCGTAGACCGCGACGGCGAAGTGGTCGTGCAGCGAATCGCCGAGCGGATGGCCCACGAGGAAGGCCCGGCCGCCGTGTACGCCCAGCGCGTCGATCGCCGCATCGCGGACACATTGGCTCGCCAGCACCTTCGCCGTGATCGCCTCCCACTCGCCGCTCTGGCCGCCGTCGATCGCCGCCGCCGCCCACGCGGCCAGCGCGTCGCAGGCCACGATCGACGCCGCCATCCGCCCGAGCCTTCCCTGGATCAATTGCCGCGACGCGATCGGCTGGTTCCACGTGATCCGCCGCGCCGCGTGATCGCGGGCCTGCGCGAGCAGGAGCCGGAGCGTGCCGGCCGCCTGCGCGGCGAGCGTGACGCGGCCGCGGTTGAGGCCGTGCCAGATGATCCGCATCGCGTCGCCAGTCGCCCCCGGATCGATCACATTGCGGGGATCGATCTCGAAGCGGATGAAATCGAGGGCTGCGTTGTGGGCATGCTTGAGCGGATGGAGTGCATAGCGTCGCAGCTGAAACTCCGGCGTGTCGGCCTCCGGAAGGCGGACAACCACCACGGCAGGCTTGCCCCCGCACCCAGCCAGCACCTTCACGAGCCGCCCGTAGGTGGCGCCCGTGATGAACATCTTCGTGCCCGTCAGCAGGAGCCGGCCGTCACGGTGCTCGAGCACACTCGCGATCCGCGCCAGATCGCAGCCGGCGTCGGGCTCCGTGGCGGCGAAGATCGAGAGCGGCCGGCCCGCCGCGAGGTCCGGGAGCAGCCGCGTCTGCTGCTCGGCCGAACCAAAGCCCATGACCGCGGAGACGACGCCGATCGAGGAGTGCACAGCGAGCGTGCCGGCCGCGGTCGGCACGTTGGCCGCCAGTCGCGTGATCGATCTGACGAGATCGAGCATCGAGCCGCCGCTGCCGCCAAAGGCCTCCGGAACCGTAAGCCCCCAGAGTCCGGCGTCGCCGAGAGCCTCCTCCGACTCCCGGGAAAACACGCCGGTGGGTGGCGGTGGGGCGTCGGCGAGCGGCGCGGGCTGGGAGCGCTCCTCGGCGAGCGGCTCGTAGAGCCTCTGCTCCGCGCGGAGCCTCGTGATCTCGGATTCAGCCCGCTCGAGCACCGCCTCGATCCGGTCTGGCAGCGGCTCGGCCGCCGCCGCAGCAGCCGTCGCGAAACCGCCGTCGCCGCCGCGCCAGAGTGCCGACATGACCCATGACCGGCGCTCACTTGCCACCGCATCCTTGCGTCTGGAGCTGTGCGTGTCACCGCATGCCTCCCCGGCCGGCTGTCGCTCGATCGCCTCGGCCGCATGAAGCACCCGGTCGCGGTAATGCCGCTCGATCGCCGCCCGCTTCAGTTTGAGCGAGAGGGTCGTCTCGCCGTGGGCCGAGTCAAACGCCCGGTCGGCAATCACGAACGTCTTCACCCGCCATGACCGCGGCAACGATGCCTGACGGCGGGCCAAGCGGCGGGCAAGCCATGCACGCACCCGTGGATGGGACACGGCCTGCCGGCGGCTCACGACCACGAGCCCCAGCCGCCGAATCGCGGCTCGCAGCACCGCGGGCTCCGGCACCACGATCGCCGCGGGCCGCCGCTGACCAGCCCCCACCACGCACACCTGCGCCACTGCGTCATCCTCCGAGAGCGCAGCCTCGACGGCCGCCGGAGGCAGCTTGACGCCGTTGGCAAGCACGATCACCTCACCAAGGCGCCCCCCGATCCGCAGATGACCGTCCGCATCGATCTCGGCGAGGTCGCCCGTTTCGAGCCAGTCGCCGGGTTCAGCGGAACCAGGCCGTGACGGCTCGCCGGGGGGGGCGACGACACCGATCGCCCGGCTCGGCGTCTTGACGAGGAGTTGGCCCCGCGTCGCCGCACGATCGTCGATGCGAACCTCCACACCGGGCACCGGCGGTCCAACCGTGCCGACCTTCGCAATCCGCGGATTCGCCAGGGCCACCACCGGCCCCGCCTCCGCGAGCCCGTAGCCCTCGACGAGCGGCACGCCCCGCGATGCGAAGAACTCGGCCGTCCGGCGACGGAGCGGCGCGCCTCCCGAAATGCAGACCCGCACTTCGCCGCCGAGGGCCGCGGCGAGATCGACGATCCGCCCGGCCTCCGCAGCCCGCTCCAGCCGTTCGAAGAACGCCGGCACACCGAGAATCACGGTTGGCGGCGCCGCACGGCAGGCGTCGAGCACGCGGCCCCGCTCCCGAACCACGTTGAGGCAGCCGCCGCGAACCAGCGTTGTGCCCAGGTCGCCAGTGAGCGCGAGCGAGTGGCTCAGCGGCAGCCAAGAAAGCCGCATGTCCCGCGGATCACCGAGAAACACGTCGGCCGCCGCGAAGGCGTTGGCGGCGAGCGACCGCTGGGAATGCATGACGCCGTGCGGCACGCCGGTCGTGCCGGAGGACAGTAGGATCACCGCGCAGGCCTCGGGGTCGGACCGCCGTGCGAATCCATCGACGCGGTCGCGGACGGCGGCGGGAGTGGCCCAGAGCCGGCGCCAGCCGTCACCACCGAGCGCGGCCGACGCCACGGGCCCGCCCGGAGTGACATCGATCGTGATCCTGCCGGCCACATCCCGAGGCGTGAGAGGTCCGCTGGCGCCCGAGAAGACGACGCCCACCGGAGCCAGCCAGTCGAGGTGGGCACGGTGCTCCTCCCGCGATGCGTCGACGTGCAGCGGCATGTGGACAACGCCGGACAGCAGGCAGGCGAGATCGACGAGGATCCAGTCGGGAGAGTGCGGGCCGACGTGGGCGAGACGGTCGCCGCGATCAAGGCCCGCTGCGACGAAGGCGTCGGCGAGTCCCACCGCGGCCGCGATGACCTCTCCCCACGTCCACGCGCCCGCGTGGTGTTCGTGGCCGGCGGCCGCATCGACCGCAAGGCCGTCGACGATCGCGCGGCGGTCGAAGGCGTCGCCCGCCCGCGCAGCCAGGAGATCGACGAGCGACGCCGCGGCCTGGCCGACCTGCGGCCCCGAAGCGTCGAGCCTCGTCGTCGCCGCGGGATTCATCGGTCAACCCGCTCGAAGAGGACCGCGATTCCCTGACCAAGGCCGATGCACATCGTCGCCAGGCCGTAGCGGCCGCCGTCGTCGCGGAGGGCGTGAAGGAGCGTGGTGGCGATTCTCGCACCGCTGGCGCCGAGCGGATGGCCGATGGCGAGCGAGCCGCCGCGGACGTTGACCCGCGCGGGATCAAGGCCGAGTTCGTCGATGCAGTGCAGGGCCTGGGCCGCAAAGGCTTCGTTGAGTTCGACGAGATCGATGTCGGCCAGGCTGATCCCGCTGCCGGCGATCCGAGCGAGCAGTTTTCTCGTGGCGTGGATCGGGCCGGTGCCCATCGCGGCCGGCGGCACGCCGACCACGGCGGTCGCCACCACCCGGGCGAGAGGCTCGAGCGACTGCCGGGCCGCCTCGGCCTCGCTCATCACCACGAGCGCTGCGGCACCATCGCTCAAAGGCGCGCTGGTCGCCGCCGTGATTGTGCCGATCTTCGGGAGAAACACCGGCTCGAGCGCCGCCATCGCCTCGAGGCTCGTGTCGCGGCGGATCGACTGGTCAGCCACGGCCTCCGTCACGGCCCCCGCGCCGTCGTGGCCGACCACACGAACGATCTCGTCGTCGAACAGACCGCCCTCGTCGGCCCGCGCAGCCTTCTCGTGGCTCGCCAGGGCAAACTCCTCCTGCCGCCGTCGGTCGATGCCGTGCACCGCAGCGAGCTGCTCGGCCGTGAGGCCCATCGAGAGCATGCCGCGGCTCGTGCGGGCGAGGGCCTGCGGGTGAATGTCGACGGCCGACTCCATCGGCAGGTGATGCATGTGCTCCACGCCGCCGACCACCTGCACGTTCTCCGCGCCCGCGGCGATCGCATGGCAGGCCTGGGCAAGGGCCTGGAGCGACGAGCCGCAGAGCCGGTTGGCCGTGGTGGCGGCCGCGGTGAAGGGGAGACCCGCCATCAGCGCCACGGTGCGGGCGACGTTGCCACCGAGTTCGCCCCGCTGCTGCGTGGCCCCGAGCACCACGTCTTCGATCGTCTCCGGAGCGACTCCGCTCCGCTCGACGACCGCCCGCACCACCGCGGCAGCGAGCTCGTCGCCACGAACGTGGCGGAAGATTCCCTTGGTCGCGTGCGCCCGACCGATCGCGGTGCGACAACAGCCAACCACGACTGGTGTCGAGGCTGGGGCAGGGGCGGCGGACGAGGGGCGCGTGGTCATGGCGAGACTTCATCGGTGAGCGGTCGGCCGCTCGAGGCATGGGCGAGCAGCCGGTCGGTGGGCTTCATCCGCAGCCCGAGTTCGGCGAGCGGCTCGAGCCGTCGGACCACCTCGGCAGCCCCCAGCGAGTCGCCCCAGGCGAGCAGCCCCCCCCGGAACGCCGGGAAACCGAGGGCGTGGATCACGGCGAGGTCGATGTCGCGGCCGTCGCGGACGAGATTCTCATCGAGACCGCGGAGGGCCTCGAGCAGCATCGGCAGGAAGAGACGGTCCACGATCGTGCGGTCGCTCGACTCGCGCGGCGGATACGCATAGCGGGCGATCACCTCGGTCGCCTTGTCATCGCGGCCCACGATCCGACCGTGCGGGCCGGCTTCCGCATACCGATAGAACCCTGCGGCCGTTTTGCGGCCGAGCTTCCCCGCCTTCACGAGGGCCGGGATCACGGGCGAGGCCTCGATCCGGTCGCCGTAGGCGGCACTGAGCACGAGGCCAGCATAGAAGGCGGTGTCGAGCCCGATCATGTCGTAGAGTTCGATCGGGCCCATCGGCATGCCGAACCCGCGGGCGATGCGGTCGAGTCGCTCGGCGGACACGCCCTCGCGGAGCAACTCGCCCGCCTCGTGCAGGTAGGGCATCAGGATCCGGTTGACGAGAAAGCCGGGGCTGTCGTTGACGACGACCGGGCACTTGCCGAGCCGCTTGGCGTGGGCAACGGCACATGCCACCGTGGCGTCGCTCGTCGCGGGCCCACGCACGATCTCGACGAGCGTCATGCGCCGCACGGGGTTGAAGAAGTGCAGCCCACAGAACCTGGAGGGATCGGTGAGGCCGGCGGCCAGGCGACCGATCGGATTGGTCGAGGTGTTGGTGGTGATCACGGTGCCGGGGCCCACCATGCGTTCGATCTCGGCGAGCACCTGCTGCTTGACGTCGGGCCGCTCCGTCACGCTCTCCATCACGATGTCGGCGGCGGCGAGGGCGGCGAGGCTCGTGGAGGTCCGCAGGCGGCCCGCGAGCTCGAGCGCCCGCGCCTCATCGGGCCGCTTCGCCAGGCGATCCCACGCGGCTTCCGCGAGAATGCCCGGCACGCTCGCGGCAAGGGCCTCGGGGTTTATGTCGACAACGGTGACGGCCTGGCCCGCCCGGAGGTGGCTGGCGGCGATCCCAGCCCCCATGATTCCAGCACCCACGACTGCCGGCGCGGCCGCCGGCGATGGCTCGCCGCACGCGGTCGTATCGACCCCGGAGTCACGGCGATTCCGCTCGGCGATCGCGAACACGCGGAGGAGGTTTCGGGCGACTGGTGTTGCGGCGAGTTTTGCAAACGCCTCCGATTCGATCCGCGACGCCGCCGCGGCATCGACGGAGGCGCCTGCGAGAATCGTGCGGAGGATTGCGGGCGGCGCCGGATAGTGGCCACCGGTGCGGCCGAGAATCACCGCGGCGGTTGTGGCCTCGAGAAACGCCCACTCCACCGGATCGAGATCGATGGGCGCGGACATCCGGCGACGGCGGGCGGCGATAAACCCGTCGTCGCCACGAAGCACGAGCAGTCGCCGGGCCGACTCGACCGCCTCGGCAGGCGGCACGCAGGCGTCGACGACTCCAGCCCGGCCAGCGGCGGCACCGTCGAGAGTCTCGCCCGATGCCGCCAGTTCGATGGCGGGGCCCGGCCCGATCAACCGGGCAAGACGGACGGTGCCTCCCCAGCCTGGCAAGAGGCCGAGCTTGACCTCAGGCAGACCGAGGACGGTGTGTTTTTCAGACGTCGCCACCCGAAGATCGCAGGCGAGGGCCAACTCCAGGCCGCCGCCAAGGCAGGTGCCGTCGATGACCGCCGCCGTGGGAAACGAGGCCGACAGCTTCGCGAACACGGCCTTCCCGCGGTCGCATAGTTCGGCGATCTCGGCGGTCGGGAGCGTGCCAAGGTCTTCCAGCCGCGAGAGGTCAGCCCCGGCAAAGAAGCTGCCGGGTCGACCAGACAGCAGGATGACGCCTCGCGGCCGTTCGGCTTGAAGCAGGTCGAGAACCCGGGAGAGCTCCTCGATCACCCGCTGCGTGAGCACGTTCTGCCGATGGCCCGGCACCGTGATGGTGAGCCGCACGAACCCGTCGGCGTCTCGCTCGACGGCCAGCGTCTCCAGATCACGGTCGATCGCGGGCATTTCGGGGTGCTTTCGTCCGTTTCGCTTGCCTACAGGACCAAAACCGGTAGTGTATCGGCAGATTTCCCGGGCCACAGCGGCCTCAGCGGTTGCCGCTGCGGGTGCATGACATGGGCTCGGACCTCGAGGCACGGAGGATGCAGCGTTCATGGTGAACCACGCTCACACATCGGCCGGGACGAAGCCACTGACCGAAGGCTCTTCGTCGGTCTGGGATTCGGTGTCGATGCAGGCGACTGTCTGGCTCGCACTCGTCGCCCTCGCCGTGGCCGGCAGGCTCTGGCAGCCGACCTGGAATGGTGAGCCGCTCTGGCACGCCACGCCGCTCGCTGCCGTGGCCCTCGCCGCGGGCTTTCTGTTTGCCAATCCACTCGTAGCGGCGAGCGTGCCTCTGGCGGCCCTCGCGCTCAGCAACGTGCTGCTGCCCGGTTACGGTAGCCTGGGCGTCGCTGCCGTGGTCTATGCCGCGACCGCCTGGCCAGTGCTGCTCGGCACGCGTGGACTCCTGGGCCGGGATCGGCCCCGCTGGCTGGCCGTGGTGGGCGGCAGCCTCGCCACCTCGCTTGTCTTCTTTGTGAGCACCAATCTCGCCCACTGGGCGTTCACAGCCGACTACGCTCACACGATGGCCGGCCTCGGGGAGTGCTTCGTGGCGGCACTGCCGTTTTACCGCTGGATGCCCGTGGGCGACGCCGCCTGGACCGTCGCCACGTTCGGCCTGATCATGGCCGCGCGGATGGCTGCGGAGGCTGCGGCCACGCGCCGGCTCCGTCCGCAGGCGGTTTCACCCCGGCCGCTTGACTGACCGGGAAACCGGTCGAGAATGCTTCGATCCTCGGTTGGCGGCGGGCCTCTCGGCCTCCCACAACCTGATCTCGCCGCGGGAATGGCGGAATTGGCAGACGCGCCAGGTTGAGGGCCTGGTGGTAGTAATACCGTGCAGGTTCAAGTCCTGTTTCCCGCAGTTTCTTCTCTGTTTCTTCCGCGAACTCCGGCCGCCTCGCTCCGGTGCCCATGACCACGAACCCAGACCCCTCGCCCACGGACCAAACGGAGCCCGTGGACGCCACGGCCCAGTCCGAGTCCGCGTCCCAGTCAGACGCTGCGGCCTCTCCGCGTCGGATCCAGATCGGCACGCAGCGCGCCGGGGTGACGCCGCCGTCGCTTGCTCCCAAATACCAGTACGTCGCGCCGCCCGCGCCCCGAGCCGAGATCGCGGCGCCTGCTGATGCGGCCGCTTCGACGTCAGACGCCGCTCCACCACAGGGCGATGCTCCGGCCCGGGTTGGTGGCGAACCGAAACCGGAAGGCCGCGGCCCGCGGGATGGTGGCCGTGGCCGCCGCGACCGCCGCCGTGATGACAAGCCGAGGTCGTTCGCCGACGTGCTGCCACCCGCCCGCCGTGTCGCCGTGCCCAGCATCCGCGGCGGCCTCGACGAGGATCTCGAGGCCGACTTCGAGGCGGCACTCGAGGGCGTGGCGATCGATGACCTGCTCGACGCCGGCGCCTCCGCAAAGGCCGAAGCACCGATCGATCCGGGCTCACGGCTGATGGCGACCGTGCTCACGATCGGACCCGACACGGCGTTCGTCGACCTCGGCGGTCGCCGCCAGGGTGCCATGAAACTCGCCGGGCTCCTCGATGCCGGCCTTGATCTCCCGGCGGTCGGCGACTCGATCGAGGTGTCGGTCGGGTCCCGCAACGATGACGACAGCCTCTACGACGTGGCCCTTGCCAACCGTGCCATCTCCGTCGAAGACTGGACGCAACTCCAGGCCGGGATGATCGTCGAAGCCCGCGTCACAGCCGCCAACAAGGGGGGCCTCGAGTGCGAGGTCGCCGGTCTCCGAGGATTCATGCCAGCGAGCCTCGTGAGCACCTGGCGAATCGAGAACTTCGAGGAAATGGTCGGCCAGACGCTCGACAGCCTGGTCACTGAGATCGTCCCCGAGGCCCGGCGGCTCGTGCTCTCGCGGCGGGCGGTCATCGAGAAGCAGGCGGCGGATGCCAAGACCAAGCTGCTCGAAACACTGGAACCCGGAGTGGAGTTCGACGGCATCGTCCGTTCGGTCCGCGAGTTCGGTGCGTTCGTCGATATCGGCAATGGCGTCGAGGGCCTGATTCATGTCAGCGAGCTCTCGTGGGATCGCGTGGCGAACGCGGCCGACGTGCTCAAGGCCGGCGAAAAGGTCCGCGTGGTCGTCAAGAAAGTGGACCACGAAACCGGCAAGATCGGCCTCTCGGCCCGCGACCTGATCGAGAGCCCGTGGAAGCGTGCCGGCGACAAGTATCACGTGGGCGCCACCGTGAAGGGCGTCGTCAGCCGGATCGCCCAGTTCGGTGCGTTCGTGAAACTGGAGCCCGGCGTCGAGGGGCTCGTGCACATCTCCGAACTCGCCACGCGACGGATCCGCAGCGTCAGCGACGTGGCCCGCGAAGGTCAGCAAGTGGAGTGCCGCGTGATCGCGGTCGACCCCGACGAACAACGGCTTTCGCTTTCGATCAAGGCGCTCGCACCGGCCCCTGCCTCGAAGGAGCAGCCTGCGGCCGAGGAGCCGGAGGCCGACGAGCCTGAGGCACCGCCGCCGGTTGCCAAGAAGCGGAACACGCCCCTCAAGGGCGGCACCGGCGGTAACCAGTCGCAGGGCGAGAAGTTCGGCCTCCGCTGGTGAGCAGCGGCCGCATCCGGACTGTGTAAAAGCCCAACGCCGTAAGGCGTGGGACTTGGGTCGTTGCCGGTAAAAGCCCAACGCCGTAAGACGTGGGACCACCCGCTCCCTGTCCAAGCCCAACGCCGTGAGGCGTGGGACGCGGCCGAGATAAACGCCGCATCACATTCGACGTCGTCACGGATGACCGCGCCCGAGGCCTGACGGCCTTCGGCTTTCCAAAACCGGTCAGCCGCCGATCGTCCGCTTGCCCATCCAGGCCACGAGCGGCTCTGGCACCGTGATCGTGCCATCGGCGTTCTGGTGATTCTCCAGGATCGCGATGATCGCCCGGCTGATCGCCACGGCGGTGCCGTTGAGCGTGTGGACGAACTGCGTTCCCTTCTCGCCCGGTGTCCGGTAGCGGAGGGCGAGCCGCCGCGACTGGTAGTCGGTGCAGTTTGAGGTGCTCGTCACCTCGCCCCACTCCCCCGCCTCGCCGCGGCCGGGCATCCAGGCCTCAAGGTCGAACTTCCGGTAGGCGGGGCCGCCGAGGTCGCCCGATGCGGTATCGATCACCCGATAGGGAATGCCCAGCCCGTCGAAGATGCGGCACTCGAGGTCGAGGAGTTGATCGTGCATCGCCGTGCTCTGCTCGGGAAGAGTGAAGGCAAACATCTCCACCTTCGTGAACTGGTGCACGCGGTAGAGCCCACGGGTGGCCCGGCCGTGAGCGCCGGCCTCGGTGCGGAAGCAGTGGCTGATGCCGCAGAGCTTGAGCGGCAGTTCGGCCGCCTCGAAGATCCGCTCGTGGTAGGCGCCGCCAAGCGTGATCTCCGCGGTGGCGATCAGCGAGAGGTCGGAGTCGTTGATCGAGTAGATCTGCGTCTCTGGGCCGCGGGGCATGAAGCCCGTGCCCTCGAGGATCGAGTCGCGGGCGAGGTCGGGCGTGGTCATCACGGTGAAGCCCTCGCGCATGAGGATCTCAACGGCGTACCGCTGCAGGGCGAGTTCAAGGAGCACCCCGTCGCCGGTGAGGAAGTAGAAGCCGTGTCCGGCCACGCGGGCGCCCGCCTCGAAGTCGAAGAGTTTCAGGCGGCCGCCGATCTCGACGTGATCGAGTGGCTTAAACTCGAACGCCCGCGGCGGATGCTGTCCGCGGCGGACCTCCACGGCAGCGTCTTCGCCGCCCACGGGGGCGTCTGGGTGCGTGAGGTTGGGCACGGCGCGGAGGATCGCATCGGCCTCGGCCACGATCTCCGCCGACTTCGACTCGAGCGCCGAGATCTCCTCGCGGAGCCGGCGGCCCTCGGTCTTCTTGGCCTCCCGCTCGGCTGCGTCGGCCGCTTTGCCGATCGACTTGCTCACTTGGGCGGCGGCGGCGTTGAGCCGATCAATGTCGGCCTGGAACTGCCGCCGTAGTTTGTCGAGGGCGGCGAACTTCGCGATGTCGGCCGACGAGCCGCGGGCCCGGCAGTTGGCGGCGACGAGATCGATGTTGTCGGCGACGAAACGGCGGTCGAGCACGGCAGACTCCGGCGGGAAGCGACGACGCTGGGGCGGTGATTGGCCCGACAGCAGCGTCTATAATGGGGAATCGGATCGCCGGGGGGTCGCCCGGGCCCGGAGTTTGCCAGACATATGCCCGCCTCCGCCAGTGCCGTCACCGAGCCGCCAGCGTCACTGCCCGAGGCAGCCGCGCCTCGGCCCAAGGACCGGCCAAAGCGGCAGCCGCGTTACCACGTCATCCTCTGGAACGACGACGACCACACCTACCAGTACGTGGTCGCCATGCTTCGCCAGCTCTTCGGCCACCCGCCCGAGAAGGGCTTCACGCTGGCGAAGCAGGTCGACAAGGACGGCCGCGTGATCGTGCTCACGACCACGAAGGAGCACGCGGAGCTCAAGCGAGACCAGATCCACGCCTTCGGCGCCGACCGGCTGCTCGCCCGCTCCAAGGGCTCGATGTCAGCGTCGATCGAGCCAGAAGCCAGCACCGGCTAGCCAAGCAACGGACGGACCTCGCCGGAGCTCGGCACAGGTTGAAAACCTGTGCTACGTGGTGGGATGTGCCACAGGTTGCCAACCTTTGCTACGGGGCGGAGTGTGTGCCACAAATTGCCAACCTGTGCTACGGGGCGGAGGAATCGGTGCAAGGACGACGAGCGAGGGGCTGCCCGTGCCCCGGAGCCGGCGTTGCTTCCTACGCGCAGCCACGATGGCGAAGCGTAGGAAGCATCGAGCGAGCGAAGCCCAGGAAGGGCGCAGCGAGCGTCCGGCGATGGGGCATGGGCAGCCCCGAGCGGCGGGGTTTGCCACAGGTTGCCAACCTGTGCTACGTGGTGGGATGTGCCACAGGTTGCCAACCTGTGCTACGTGGCGGGATGTGCCACAGGTTGAAAACCTGTGCTACGTGGCGGAGGGATCTGAAAAGCAGGCGGCCCGGACCTTTCGGCCCGGGCCGCCCCGTTTCCCAGTCGTTTCCATCACGCCCGCGGCTGCGGGCCGTGCAGGTCGGTCACCGAGCCGCGATCACTCGCAGCAGGGGACCTCACGAACCACCGTCTTGGGCACGCAGCGAGTCACCGTGTAGGCAACCTGCTTCGGCACCATCCGGACGACGTCGATCGTCTTCGTGTAGTGCACCGGCCGCGTGGTGCAGACCGGCACCTGCTTGGTGCGGGTCTCCTTCACCATCGTGCAAACCTTGTAGCACTCCTCCCGGCTCCGCTCCTCGCGGACCATCCGGCAGACCTTCGACGTGCAGGTCTTGACCCGCTGCTCGGGCACCATGTGGCACACGCGGTATTCGCAGGTGCGAACCTGCTCCTCGGGCACCATCTTGCAGACCTTGTAGCAGCAGGTCTTCACCCGCTGCTCAGGCACCATCTTGCACACCTGGTAGGTGCGAACCCGCTGCTCGGGAATCATCTTGCACACCTGGTAGGTGCAGGTGCGGACCTGCTCCTCCGGAACCATGCGGCACACCTGGTACGAGCAGGTGCGAACCCGCTGCTCGGGGACCATGCGACACACCTGGTAGGTGCGGACCCGCTGCTCAGGAACCATGCGGCACACCTGGTA
>JBAXOU010000059.1:0-16050 GCA_037133115.1 Planctomycetota bacterium
CATATTTGGTGGCTGGCACCTTTTTCTTTTTACATCTTCTCGACGGTGCCGATGCCGAGAAGGTCGAGGCCGCGGCGGAGGACGCGGCCGGTCAGGTCGCAGAGCGCCAGGCGACTCTCCCGCTCCGCCCCATCGGCCTTGAGGACGGAGAGCGAATCGTAAAACGTCGAGTAGCACCCGGCCAGGTCGTAGAGCCAGGCGGTGAGGACGTTCGGCCGCGAGTCGGTCTCGACGTCCTCGAGGGCCTCGCCGTAGCGGAGCAACTCCAGCGCCAGAGCCCGCTCCTTCGGGTCTGACAGCAGCACGCCCTCGCAGCGTCGGCGCACCTCCTCGCGGTCGACGCCGCCCCGAGAAAAGATCCCCTCCACGCGGGCCACGGCATACTGCATGTAAGCCGCCGTGTTGCCGGTGAGCTGCAGCATCTTGTCGAAGCTGAAGACGTAGTCGGTGGTGCGGTTCTGCGAGAGGTCGGCGTATTTGATCGCCCCGATGCCGACCGTCTCGGCGACGTGGCGGCGATCCTCGTCGCTCATGCCGGCGCGGCCCTCGTCGCCGCTGCCCACGACGGCCGCGGCCCGCTCCACACCCTCATCGAGCAGGGCCTCGAGGCCCACCGTGTCGCCCGCCCGCGTCTTGAATGGCCGGCCATCCTCGCCGAGCACCGTGCCGAAACCGACGTGCACGAGATCGACTCGATCGATCCCCGCGATCTCCCAGCGCCGGGCCGCCTCGAAGACCTGCTCGAAGTGCTCGCTCTGCCGGTGGTCCACCACGTAGAGAATCCGGTCGGGCTTCCAGTGCTCCAGCCGCCAACGGATCGTGGCCAGGTCGGTCGTCGCGTAGAGAAACGCCCCGTCGGCCTTGCGAATGAGGAGCGGCGGTGCGTCGTCGCCGCGCAGAAAAACCCCGATCGCCCCCCTGCTCTCCCGCGCCAGGCCTTTCGCGGCAAGATCGTCCACCGTCGCGGCCAGCATCGGCTGGAAGAAACTTTCGCCGAGCGTGTGGTCGAAGGTGACGTGCAGCCGCGCGTAGATGCGGTCGATCTCGCCGCGGCACACCGGCATGAACTGGCTCCAAAGGGCCCGGTTCTCCGGGTCGCCCTCGTGGAGTCTGGCCGTCTCCGCCAGCACCTCTCGCCCGGCATCGGGATGCTTCGCGGCCAGGGCTGCGGCGACGGGATCGGCGGCGAGTTCCTCGGGCTTCGCGTCGGCCACCTTGCGCACGAGCCGATAGAGCCGGCCGAGCTCCGCGGTTGGGTCGGCCGCGAAGGCCGCGTCGTCGCGACAGTGCTTCCATCCCCAGAGGATCATCCCGAACTGCGTGCCCCAGTCGCCGAGGTGGTTGTCGGTGATCACGTGGTGGCCGCGAAACCGCAGGATCCGCGCCAGCGCGTCGCCGATCACCGTCGAGCGGATGTGCCCCACGTGCATCGGCTTGGCCACGTTCGGCGAACTGAAGTCGACGACCACAGTCAGCGGCTTCTCGACCGCCGCCACGCCGAGCCGGTCGTCGGCCACGGCGCGGGCCACCGCCGCCGCCAACGCCTCGTCCTTCACGCGCACGTTGATGAACCCAGGCCCCACCGGATCGCCGGGAGGCTCGAAGAGGTCGGCATAGCCAGGCGCCGCCTCCAGCCGTCTGATGATCTCGACGGCCACGTCGCGGGGCTTCTTGCCGGCCTTCTTCGCCAGCGCCATCGCCATCGTGCCGGAGTAGTCGCCGAACTTGGCGTCGGCCGTTTCGCGGACCTGCTCCACGAGCGCCGGGAGTTCGTCGGCCTGGATCGCCGCGACGCCGTCTCGGGAACACTCCTCGAGGGCGACCCGAAATGCCTGCCGCAGGGCCGACCGGAGGTTGACCCGGCCGGCTGCACCACCCGCGCGGCTCATCGGGAGCCGGCCCCGGCAGTGGGTACGGTCACCCGCGCGGCATCGCTCCAGAGATGCTCGATGTCCCAGTACAGCCGGGCTTCGGCATCGAAGAGATGCACCATCACATCGCCGTAGTCGAGGACGATCCAGCGGCCTTCCTCGTAGCCCTCGGCCCCGCGCTTCTTGTCGTGGTGCTCCTTCTTGAGCACCGACTCGATCTCATCGGCCATCGCGTGAAGTTGCCGGCGGCTCGAGCCCGTCGCGATCACGAAGTAGTCGAACACGGGCGTGATCTCCCGCAGATCGAGGACGCGAATATCCGTTCCGCGAGTCTCCTCGGCCACCCGCGCAGCGGCGAGGGCCAGGGGTCGGGCGCGGTCGGTCGCGGAGTCCTTGCGGGAAGTCATGAGGGGGATTGTAGCCTTCCGGCCGCGAGTGCGATCCCGTGCAGCACGAGGTCGGGGATTTCGGTCGCCCCGGGCACGGCATCGCGGACGATGCCACGGGAGCCGCCGGTGAGAAAGACCTGCGGCTTGCCGCCGAGTGACGCCTCGGCCTCAGCCACGAGCCGGGCCACCGCTCCTCGCATTCCGAAGCCAATGCCGGCCGCGATCGCCTGCTGCGTGTTCCGCCCCGGCATCGCCGGGAGGGCACCACTGTCGAGGTCAGCCACGGCCGGCAGTCGGCTGGTTCCATCGGCGAGCGCCCGGGCGAGAAGGCCTGGGCCGGGCAGGATCGCACCGCCGAGGAAGCGGCCGTCCGCCGACACGAGGTCGACCGTGGTCGCCGTGCCGCAATCGACCACCACCGCCGGGTGGTCCGCGTCCTTGGCCACTGCGGCCGCCGCCGCCGCCGCCACGCGATCGATCCCGACGCGGCTCGGCTCGTCCACCTCGACCGCAATCGGCAGGTGCTCCCGCGCGATCCGGTGCTGGCGAATCGTGCGATGGCCCGTGGCCGCCACCTCGGCGATCGCCGCCTCCAGCCCGACGGCCGCCCGATCGTGCACGCTGGCTACGAGCACGAGCGTCGTGCCGGCCGCGGCGCGGTCGAGCCACTGCTGCAGATTCGCAGGCCTGAACTCATGGCTGAGGAGGTCCTGGCGGAGCGCCACCTCGGGCAGCCGCGTCGCCGTGATGCCAATCCCGACCACGGCCAACTTGATCCGTGTGTTGCCGACGTCGGCCACGACGACCGTCTCGCCCGCAGTCCTCATGCCGGTTCCTTCCGCCGGTCGAGTTCCGCCACCACGGCCCACAGGAGCGCGTCGAGCCCCTGCCCGGTCACGGCGCTGACACCGATCACCTCGCGACCGATCTCTCGGGCGAAGTCCGCACGGATCTCGGCGGCCCCCGGGAGTTCTCCCTTGCTCATCACCACGATCTCCGGCCGCTCGCCGAGCGACGCGTCGTGGAGCGAGAGTTCCTCGCGGATCGCCCGGTAGTTGGCAAGCGGATCGCTGCCGTCCATGGGCATGGGCTCGACCACGTGCACGATGAGGCCCGCCCGCTCCACGTGGCGGAGGAACTCATGGCCGAGGCCGACGCCCGCGTGGGCCCCCTCGATCAGCCCTGGCAGATCGGCGAGCACGAAACTCCGATCCCGCGACACGTCAACGATGCCGAGGATCGGCGTCTTCGTGGTGAAGGCGTAGTCGGCGATCTCGGGCCGGGCCCGGGAGAGTCGTGAGAGCAGCGTGCTCTTGCCGGCGTTTGGCTTGCCGACGAGCCCTACGTCGGCGATCACTTTGAGCTCCAGCAGCAGCCGGCGGACTTCCCCCTTCACGCCCGGCGTGGTCTGCCGGGGTGCGCGGTTGGTCGACGACTTGAAGTGCATGTTGCCCCAGCCGCCCGGTCCCCCCTTGGCGGCCACGATCCATTCGCCCGGCGTGGCGAGATCCTTGAGGACCAGGCCCGTCGACTCGTCCATCACGATGGTGCCGGGGGGCACGAGCAGTTCGAGGTCTTGCGCCTTTCGGCCCTGGCAGTTGGCCGAGCCGCCAGACTCTCCGTGGGCCGCCCGCCACTGCTTGCGATGGGCGAGCGCGGCAAGTGAATCAACGCCCGGCTGCGCCTTGAGAATCACACTGCCGCCGTCGCCGCCGTCACCGCCGTCGGGACCTCCCAACGGGACGTACTTCTCGCGACGGAAGCTGCACATGCCCTGGCCGCCGTTCCCCGCGGCCACTTCGATCTTCACGCGGTCGACGAACACGCCGGCACCTTGAGAGAGTCACCGGGTTCGCTGATCACTCGGTCAGGCCGAGGGGCCCGACACCACGTTCACGCGGCGGCCTTCGCGGTCGAACATCACCACGCCATCGGAAAGCGCGAAGAGCGTGTAGTCGGTTCCCGTACCCACGTTCCTGCCGGCATGGAACTTGGTTCCCACCTGACGGACGAGGATGTTGCCGGCCCGGACGGCCTCGCCGCCAAACTTCTTCACGCCGCGGCGTTGCGCGTTGGAGTCGCGACCGTTGCGGCTGGAACCCTGACCCTTCTTATGTGCCATCGACGTTGATCCTCTGTGACGTTGAGCCCGGTGACGTTGTTCTTGGTGGAGTGGTCCGTGTGTTCGCCGTGTCTCCCGCTGCGGAGGGCCGCGCGGGCGAGCCACGGAGTCTACACCCGAGTTCGGCCTCGGGGCAGGTCAGCCGTGGTTTCCCCAGGAAAACAGGGCCGAACGAGGCTCAGAGCCCCGCAGCGTCGGTCTCGTAGCGGAACACCCAGGCGTGGTCGACGCCCTCCTCCTTGGCCACCGCCGTCGCGTACAGCCCGGGCCCACGCGGCCCGAACAGCCCCTGAAGCACGAGCTCGGCGACCGCACGGTCGCGAGATTCGTCGCCGAGCGCCTCGATTCGGCCGCGGCGGGCGTCGGCCACGGGAAGGCTCTCGAGGATCCGCTTTCGATCCTGCTCGGAGAGGCCATTGAACGCCGGACGTGCGGCGTCGAGCGCCGCCCTCGCGTCGCCGCCGTCGATGGCGACCAGATTCGCATCGATCGCGCGGAGCGTTGCCAGGCTACGGGCCTTGGCCACCGCGTCGGCCAGCCAGGGAATGCGCCTGCCCGCCGCGCCGAAGATCTCGGCGGCGGCGGCCCGCTGGGCAGCCATGCCTGGCTTCGATTCGAGCATCCTGACGATCGTGGCCAAGGAAGCCAGCGGTTCCCGGGCAATCCCCTGTGGAGTCAGTCCGATCGCGGCGAGCGCCGCCTGTCGACGGGCCTCCTGCGTCGGATCCACGGGCCCAGCCGCCGCCGCGACGAGTTCTTCGATCGACGCCACGCCGAGGTCGCCGAAGACCAGCCGAAGCATCGCGATCGGATCTCGGGCCGCGTCGACCGCCGCGGCCTTCTTCAAGACCACCTCGAGCGGCATGAGGCTGGCGGCCGCCCCGCCCCCCTCGGGTTCGAGCAGGTCGGTCCAGGAAAGTCCGAGAGCGTCGAGCCCCGCCACCGGTTGCACCTTCGCATAGCGGGGCCAGCCCACGGCCGAAAGCAGTCGGCCGCCGAGGGCCATCCGCTCGAACATGCCGGCGAACCCGATCCCCATCTCTTTGTCGGTGATCGTGCGGTCATCCCCCGGCCGCCAGAAGTCGAGCCGCAGGCTCTCGAGCGTCTCCTCGATGTGAGCCCCAGGTGGATCGGTTGGCTTGATCACCGAACCGGGCCGCTGTCGCCAGCGAATGGCATTGGTGAGCCCGCGGACGTAGATCGAGAAAAAGTCGATCCGGGGATCGATGTCCTCCCAGATGGCGACCCCCCACCGCTCCTCGCCCGGTTGCAGGTCCGTCGCCGACATTTCCACGCTGTCGAGAAATCGGCGGTTCGGATCTTCCCGCATCCGGATCGCGTTCATGGCCGACGGCATCAAGCGGTCGAGATAGCCGCGGTACGACGAGAGCCCCTCGCCATCCTCGACGGGTTCGAGGCTCTCCAGCACGAAGTGCGGGAGAAAGCGGATCGGGGTCTCATAGGCCTCCGTCCGCCGCGCGACCTTTTCAGCCGCGCCTTCGGCCGGTGCCGTCACGAGCCGCCGGCCACCGACGTTCTTGACACGGTAGACGAGATACCAGATCCGCTTTCGTTGCATCTTCAAGTCGGCTGCGGGAACGTCGACGTCGAGCATCCGCGGCGGCTTGAAGGCGAACTCCAGGCACCAGATGTCGCGAGGGTATTCGCGGCCGCGACCCCGCTCCACGAACGTGCTGTTGGCTGGGGACATCTGCGGTGCCCACGCCAGGTCCGCGTGCCCCTGCGTAATCTCGACGATGTCGGCCCGCTGCAGGGCGTCATCGGTTGCCTTGTCGGCAGGGATGACGGTCACCGCACCGGGGGCCAGGCGGCGAAACCCAACAGGGTCAGCGGCTCCCGTTGTCCTCGAGGAGACCACGACCGCGAGGACAAGCAGCGCCACGATCGCGACCCGTGACCAAAGCATGTCGGGGCGGCGCGTGGCCGTTGAATCACTGGACAACAACGCCGCGATCCTCGCCATAAAACCCGCCAAACTCTTCGGGACGTTCCTCGAGCGCAAGCATAATGAACATCGGCAGGTCCCACCCGAAAAGCCCATGGAACGAGGGGCTTTCGGCGTTTCTTGCCCGCACATCTCGCCCAGACCACACTCTCCGCAGAGTCTGCCGCAGCCGTCGCGCGGCGACGGGCACGGGCAGCCCCTCGCCTCGTGAACGCCTCACGATCACGTGTGACCCGTCCAAGCCGGATCAGGCGACGCGGCGGATGAGGCCAGTCGCCACAGCCCGATCGACTTCACCCGAGAGGGCGGCGTAGTCCTCGGCACCGTTGGAGTCTGGGGCGTAGTCGAAGATTGACTGCCCGAAGCTCGGCGCCTCCGCCAGACGGATGTTGCGGCGGATCCGCGTCTGAAAGAGCCTCGCGTCGCGCCACGCCTGATGGGCTGCACCGCTCCCGCCTGTGCCGCCGAGAAACGACTCGACGTCTCGGCCGATCTCACCCGCGAGCCGCGTCGACGCCTCATACATGCAGAGCACCACGCCGAGCAGCCGCAACCCGGGGTTCACGTGGTCGGCCACCAGTTCGATCGTCTCGAGGAGTTTGCTGAAGCCGTGGAGCGCCAGGAAGTGCGGCTGCAGCGGCAGCAGCACCTCTCCCACCGCAGCCATCGCGTTGAGCGAGAGCAGGCCGAGCGAGGGCGGGCAGTCGACGATCACGTAGTCGAACCGTCCTGCCTGCGGATCATCCGCACCGCTCTCTGCCCGACACCGCGGATCGGCCGCCAGACGCTGGCGGAGGATCGACTCGCGACCGTGAGTCCCGGCAAGCGCCAGTTCGACGGCCGAAAGGTCGATATGGGCTGGCACCACACTGAGCGTGTCGGTCACGGGCACGCAGGCTGCCGCCAGGGGCTGACCGGCCGTGAGCACGTCAAACGCGGTCGGGCCGTCGGCTCCCGGCACGACTCCGACGTGCAGCGTCGCATGCGCCTGCGGATCGAGGTCGATCAGGCAGACGTTCCGGCCTGCGCGCGACAGCGCCACGGCGAGGTTCACCGACGTGGTGGTCTTGCCGACTCCACCCTTCTGGTTCGCCACGGCGATGGCACGCATGCTGAATCGTCCTCGAAGCCTGCTGGGCAGCCGGGGAGAATAGGACCGGCCCGGCGGGCTCGAAAGACCGATTTTGCGGCCTGTTTCAGCCGGTCATGGGCGGGACGCGGCCCCTGTGAGCGTGGCGGTCATCCACTTCTTCAGCCCAGGCCCCAGCCTCCCGAGGCCGACGCGCCCGGGTCGGCCGACAACCGTGACCGCACCGTCAACCTTGAGGTCGAAGGCGAGTACGGTCGTCGGTCGCGATGCCTCGGTGGCAAAGAAAGCCAAGGCCACGTCCCAAGACTCGGTCGGCCGCCGCCCGGCGTCTACAGCCGACCAGGAGTAGTTGGAGTCCTCCACGAGGCCGTGCCGCAGGTGCACGAGCCCGGGTGCCTTCGACACATCCACCCGAGAAACGGCGAGCACGCGACCGGCGTCCCCAGTGGGGCTCAACTTCCAGGCCTCCACGCGCGGCGCCGTCTGGATGGCGGTCGCGATGTCGGGCCCGAAAAACGCCAGGCAGCATTTCGTCTGCGTCCACTGGAACCAAACCGCAAACGAGGCGAGCCCGATCGCCATGACAAGAATCCCGGCCACGAGCCAGGTGCCCGGGATCGAGGCACCCGCCTGACCGCGATCCGCGTCTGCCTCCAAGAGTTGCATGGCACTCGCCTCGTGTTCTTCCAGCCGCTGCCGGCGAGGAACCGCCGGTTCCTCCCAAACACCACCGTCGGGCAATGTATACTCATCGCTTGTTCCGGCTGCTGCGGAAAGCGGCCTTCGTCCGCATCGGAGCCCCTGGCATGGCAAACTCGTTCGATCCGTATCGTGAAGCCCTGGTGGTCGAAAACCACACGATCTGGCCGGCCGACTGCGAAGACTGGTCCGCCGCCGACAAGGCCCGGGTGGAACGACTCCTGCATGCAAGCCCGCAGGACGCGGCCGAACTCGACTACACGCGGCAGCATACCGGCTTCGCTCGGGTCATCACGGTGACACAGGCCGACCTCGACCGCGTGAGCGTCGCCTGACCGTGAACGCCATCCGACTCCACCTCCCGGGGGGAGACTCTGGGCCCGCCGCCGACCGCTCCTACGACATCGTCTGCGGCCAAGGACTCCTCGATTCCATAGGTGAAAGGCTCCGGGCCGCCGGAGTGTGCCGGGCGGTCGTGATCGCCGATGCCGCCGTTGGGGGCACCCACGCCGACCGTGTGGCCCGCGGGCTTCACGCCGCAGGAATCGATGCCCCGACGCTGACTGTGCCATCGGGCGAGTCCTCGAAGTGCCTGGCCGAGGCGGGCCGCCTCTGGGATGCGTTCGCTGAACTGGCCGTCGATCGCCGCACCCACGTGGTTGCCGTCGGGGGCGGGGTGACGGGCGACCTTGCCGGATTCGTGGCGGCGACGTTCGCCCGCGGGCTTCCGGTCTGGCACGTGCCGACGACACTTGTGGCTCAGGTCGATAGCGCTATCGGCGGCAAGACCGGGATCAACCTCCACGGCGGCAAGAATCTGGTGGGGGTGTTCTGGCAGCCTGTCGGCGTGGTCGCCGACATCGACACGCTCGCAACGCTGCCCGATCGGGAGTTCGTGAGCGGCCTCGCCGAAGTGGTGAAGTACGGGATGATTCTCGACCCCGATTTCTTCGTGTGGCTCGAGGAAAACGCCGCTTTTCTGGTCCAGCGGGAGCCGCAGGCCCTGGCCCATGCCGTATCCCGATCGGCCGCGATCAAGGCCCTGGTGGTCGAGCAGGACGAGCAAGAGACGACGGGCCTACGGGCGGCCCTCAACTATGGGCACACGTTTGCCCACGCCTATGAAACAGTTGCCGGCTACGGCACTCTGCTGCACGGGGAGGCGGTGGCGATCGGCATGGCCCAGGCCGCCCGCCTCGCGGCTCGAATCGGTCGAGTTTCGAGCGAGATCGTCGCCCGCCAGGACCAACTCCTGAAGGCGATGGGCCTGCCGGTCGAGCCCACCGGGGCGCTCCGGGAGGCGTCCCCGCTGATGGCGGTCATGGCCCGCGACAAGAAGACCGTCAACGGACGGCTGCGGTTTGTGCTGCCGTCGAGGGTCGGCCAGGTCGATCTCGTCGAGGGCATCGACGAAAACCTCGTCCGGGCGGTGCTGGAAACGTAGCCCCCAGGCTCCGTAAACCCTCTGCCCGCTGCACCTTGCGCACTCCAGCCAGACCCTCTCTCTGGCTCATTCTCGCAAAAAATACTTCCCGAGGGGGGTGGAGCGATTTGCCCCACCCCCTGGGGCGAATCGCTCCAGCGCCTGGAGCGATTCGCTCCACCCCCCCTTGCCTCAAGGGTCGCGAGGAAGCTGGTCGCATCAGTGAAAAACAACGTTTCTGGCCGAGAAACAAGGTTTTTCGTTTTTTTCGAGAAGAAGCGTTGCGATTGGCACGACACGTGCATGTCTTTTCTTTCAGTGGCGTGAATCGCTCCACGACGACCAAGGCTGCCAACCGGCATCCGGCAGGGTCGTGAGGAGGTTCTCGCCGAGCGTTTGAAGTCGGTGCACTCCATTTGAAGGAGACAGCTCGTGAACCATGTCCATGTGGTCGGGCCATCCCGATCGGTCGGTGCGTGCTGGGCACTCACGCAAGCAGATGTCCTGCTGTGTGCGCTCCCCATCGCCTTGTTTTTGTCGATCGTGTCGTTGGTGTGACCTCAACACCTCATCTCTTCCAGTTCGAATCCCCACCAAAAAAAGAAGCATCCAATGATCTCCTCCCTGTCGTCGTCCGGTTCTCGTACAGCCCGCGTCATGTCCTCGCTTCTCGCGAGTTGCGTGATGGCGGCGATCGCGGTGATCGCGGTCGTGGCCGGCTGACCCCGACCGATAGCGGCGGCACGTTCTTGGTCGTTTTGAATCTGGTGTCCCCTCACACAGTCCTTTGCTCGTAACTTTTTCAGGTGAAGTCATGCGGTCGTTCTTGAAGTCCCTCTTCTACAACTCGTGCTCGGCAGTGACCGTCCTCGGCGTCGCCGCAGGCAGTGCGAGTGCGGTTGATCTGTCGCCGGCGTTCACGGGCGACAGCGTCGTCGGCGATCTGGCCAGAATGAATGACCTCGAACCCTTGGCTGAGATCGCTGCCATGCAGCGGCACGAGTCGGCAATCCCAACCGACGGCAGGTCTTCAAGTGCTTCAACTGCCTCCGCTGACACGCACCTCCGAGCTTCGGTGCCAGCAACCAACCGTTCGCAGTCGCTCTTCGTGGGCGGCGATGTGTTTGCCAACTCGGCTGCGGTGCTCCCGCTCCTCGTGGGCGACATGGGGCCGGCTGTCAGCCCGGTGACTCGTCCGATGTCGGGCCGGCTCGTTGGTGCTCGCCCGTCGCTCCCCCTCAATCGTCTGCCGCTGTCAATGCAGACCGCCCGGTAGTCACTTCCGATCATTCTGCGTCACTTCCAGTCCTGGTCATCGTTCAGCACAACCGACCAATCAAAAGGGCAATCGATCATGGAACTCCACAAAGCCTTCGAATCGCTCCGTTCTGCCGGCATCAACGAAATCGTGATCGTTGACGCCACCTGCGAGCGCTACGGCGACTTCGTCCTGGCGGCTCAGTCTGGCGAGGTCGGTGTCCACTTCTGCGTCGACGGCCGCTCGGCGGTTCGGCTCTCTCGCCGGTTCCGTGCCGATGCGTGGCTGGTGGCTTCGGAGCTGCCCGACATGTCGGGTTTCGACCTCCTCGACATGCTGTCGCCCCACGTCATGCAGGGCGACGTCGACCCGCTCCTCTCTGGCTCGAGGATCTCGCTCGACCGCGTTGGCCACGGCATGCGGTCCGGCATCTTCATCGTGTCCGATACCTATCGCCTCGAGGACGAGCAGCGGGCCCTGGCGTCCGGCGTGGCCGGCTACCTCGTCCGACCGATCACACTCGACGTGATCCGCGCCTCGCGGATGCCGATCGAAATCGCTACAGACGCCAGCGTCTGCTGAGTTGTTCACGTTCTTCAAGTTGATCTGAAAACACCCGTCCTTGATTCGTTACGCACGGAGTCGCGTTCATGAGCCCTGCAGCCCCCTTCGACGCCCATGCCGGCCACGTCCCGAGCGTTGTGGTCGTGGACCCGCAGTTCAACTCCTACGCCACGCTCGCTGCCAGCGCCCGGCTCGGCAATCTGCAACTCCACCTCAGGTCGTCCGGCGCCGATGCCATCCGGCTCAGCCGTCGGATTGATGTCGATGCCTGGATCGTGGCGGCGGAACTCGACGACATGTCGGGGCACGATCTGGTGGAACTGCTCAAGGGTGATGCCAGCGAGGCTCCCGTCGCGATGGTGGTCGACGCCGCCCGCGGCCGTCGGAATGCAGTCGACACCGTGGCAGCAACCGAGGCCGGCGCCGACGTCACCCTCTCGCACCCGATCAGCCTGGCCGACCTCGAGCGTCTGCTCGGAATGCCCTCCGAGGAGCGGGCCCGCGAGTTTGGCTCGAACGGCCTGAGGCCCTTCGTCACGCTGCCGGTGGGCATCGGGGCGGCCGTGATTGCGATCGCCGTGTTGATGATCGGCTGAGAACGCCCGCCACCCTCAGCACCTTCGCAGGCCGGACACGCGGCAGGCGTTCAAAAGGAACTGCTCCATGCGACGGTTGGTCGCGTTGGCGATGCTGGCCGCATGCGTGATGGCCGCGGATTCGGCATTTGCCCAAAACGATTGGCAGTTTCCCGATCCGTACTTCGGGGCCATCGAGTTCGACATCACGAAGCCATCCGGGCAACGGCAGCGGCGAGTCGAGTCTGCCCCGGCGACGCGTCCCAAGACTTCGCGGCAGCGGCCGCTCCGGACCCGGCAGCGGTGGTCATCGCAGGGCACGCGGCCCTGAGCAACTGCGTTTGCTCGAGTGCACGTAGCGCAGGATCGCGACGGACGATCCTGATGAGGCCCGGCTCACTGGGTTCAGACAAGGTTCTCGCGCGTTGACGAGGCTCGGGGCTGCCCATGCCCGTCGCCGGACGCTCGCTGCGGCATCCTGCCTTCGCTCGCTCGATGCTGCCCTCACTTCGCCATCCTGGCTACGCTCGGCCAGCAACGCCGGCTCTCGGGCACGGGCAGCCCCTCGCTGCCTCCCGTAGCACAGGTTTTCAACCTGTGTGTCTTCACGGTTCACTTTGGGCTCGCATGTGATTCTTGCGCGACCGCTGTCCAAGCCCAACGCCGTGAGGCGTGGGGCGTACCGCCACAAGATGCGGCGTCCAGCGTGATTCGCCCGCGGCCTCACGGCCGGTCGGCTTTCACGTGCCGAGCACTCGAGCACGAGCATCACGTGTGATCCGATACGGCCCCGGCTTCACCAGCGGCCCTCGACGGCGATGCCGCCGAGGTCGGCCATCGGCAGCGGCACGACGCGGACTTCCATCCCGGCGAAGTGCGTCTCGGTCATGCTCACGGCCCGCGAACTCGCCCAGGCGAGATACCAGCCGAGAAAAATCTGTGACGGATAGTGGGCGTTGTCGGTCATCCGCGAAAAGCCGACGAACGTGGAACAGACATAGAGCGTGCCCTTGAGCAGCGGGCTCTCGACCATGTCGGCGGCAGCCAAAAACGGGATCGCGCCGATGAAGGCGTGGCCGCTGACGCCATTGTTGTCGTTGAAGAACTGCCAGTCGCTGCCATTGCCGTCGGATGGCCGCCCACCACCCGTAGCCATCTGCAAGACGTAGAGGGGTGGGGCTCCCACGACGAACATTCGCAGCGACCGAGATCCCCACTCACCGACCACGTCGCCAAACGGATTTCCTTCGAAAACAAGACCCGTGGCGGCGGCCGCACCGAAGATCGGCAGGGCATACCGGCCCTCGCCCATGTCCTTGCAGCCCGAGAAGAAGGTGCCGAGGCCCGTCGGCTCCACGCCCGTCTGCCAGGCATTCTGCATGGTTTGATCGAAGCCGGTGTTGGCCATCAGGGCGCCCGCGCCGAACGCCGCCGACAGGCAGACGAGGCCATTGCAGTCGTAGAAGTTGCGGTAGTCATTCCAGACCTTGTGGCCCGCCCGGGAGAGCCGCGGAGAGGTGCTGCGGGTCCAGGGAAGTTCGGGGGGCGACGGAGCCAGTATCTCCTGCCGCTCGAGCGGCGGCAGCGAATAGATCGGATCGGCCGAATCGGCCACCGGCACGAGTTGGGCGGCGAGCCGCAGACTGACGTCTTCGGTCTGGGGCTCCGTCTGCCAGTCACCGACGAGTTCGATGCCCCCACCGCCGGCAGCCTGCCCGGAGAGCGCCTGCGTCTGCACGACCGCAGTGACCCAGACACCGCCCACCGCGGGCGCCACCCGGACAACGGCCCGCTGTCGCTGCGGCGGCCACGACGCGAGGGCGTTGCCGGATGGCTCGACCCAGGCTGATTCGATTACTCCCTCGCGGCCAGACGCGAAGTCAGGCTCAACGGCCCGCGCGATCGGCCAGTCAGCAGCCACGCTCGCCACCGTCCGCCGCCAGAGATCCGCGCCGTTCGATGATGACAGGTGGACACCTTCATCACTCGCATGGCAGACAGTAAACGCAACCGTTGCGACCGCCACGCAGGTCCAGATGAACCGGGGCGGGTTTCGGATTGCCGGCACGGCGGGTGGCAGATTCCGTGAAAAAGCCATGGATGCCGCGGACTCTCCCAGCAGCGCACCCCGGGGGCAAGCCGGTTTTCCCGAAACTCCCACGGCTCAACGAAACCGAGCGAGAGCCACGCCAGGATGGGGGGGCTCGAGAAATGGGGGAGGGGATCGAAGATCTCGAGCGGGCAGGCTGGGGCTCGCCGACCTGCCCACGTTCCCCAAAACGGCCAATGTTTTGACGGCCACGTCAACAGATGTGAACGGCGGTCGAAAAGTGCATCGCGGGGTAGCCGCCGCGGGATTCCCTTGTGCAGGTAGACAACCTGCACCTACGTGGGCGGGCCCGAGCCCACTGCAAACCCGGAAGACACACAGGTTGACAACCTGTGCTACGGAGGGAGCACTGAGCCCACTGCGAGCCGGGAAGACACACAGGTTGAAAACCTGTGCTACGGGGGGATGCGAGGGGTTGCCCGTGTCCCGGGAGCCGGCGTATGCCGACAAGCGTAGCCAGGATGGCGAAGCGCCGGCGGCATCCGAGTGAGCGGATGCCACGAGGGCATCCGCGAACGTCCGGCGACGGGGCACGGGCAACCCCGAGCCCGATGCAAATTGAGGCAAAGACACAGGTTGACAACCTGTGCTACGGGGCGGCCGCGAAGGGCTGCGGGCGGTCTGCTAACCTGAGGCCGTCCCCAAGGAAGGATCCGCCGTGACCAAGCAGGTCGAGACCGACGACACACTACCGCTCGGCGACGCGCAGATCGCGGACGTCCTCACGCGGTGGTGGGGCTTCGACCGACTGCGGCCGCTGCAGGCGGAAGCGATCGCCGCGGCTCTCGCCGGCCGCGACTCACTGGTGGTGATGCCCACCGGCGGCGGCAAGAGCCTCTGCTACCAATTGCCGCCGCTCGTCGGCGAGACGACCGACGTGGTGATCTCACCACTCGTGGCCCTGATGAAGGACCAGGTCGATGCCCTGGAGGCGATCGGCTATCCCGCAGCGGCGATCCACGGTGGCATGTCCCAGGAAGAGCGGGCAGGCGTCCGAGACCGGCTGGCGGCGGGCGAACTACGTCTCTTGTTCACCGCCCCGGAGCGGCTGGTCAACACCGGCCTCCTCGACGTGCTCGCCCGCGTCGGCGTGAAGCGGTTCGCCGTCGACGAGGCTCACTGCATCAGCCAATGGGGCCACGACTTCCGCCCCGAATACCGGCAGCTTGCCCTCCTCCGAGACCGCTTCCCCTCCGCGAGCATCCACGCCTTCACCGCCACCGCCACCCCGCAGGTTCGCTCCGACATCGCTCGGCAGCTCAACCTCCGAGATCCAGTGCAGTTGGTCGGCACGTTCGACCGCCCCAACCTCGTCTACCGTGTCGTGCCGCGGACTGACCGGATCGCCCAGACGCTCGCCATTCTCGGCCGCCATCGGGGCGAGGCCTCCATCGTCTACTGCATCTCGCGAAAGGAGACCGAGCGGCTGGCCGCCCGGCTCGCCGCCGAGGGACTGCTCGCCTGCCCGTACCACGCCGGACTCGACGCCAAACAGCGGCACCGGACCCAGGAGGCCTTCACCCGCGAGACGATCGACATCGTCGTTGCGACGGTTGCATTTGGCATGGGAATCGACCGCTCCGACGTTCGGTTGGTGCTCCACACCTCGCTCCCCAAGAGCCTCGAGGCCTACCAGCAGGAGACCGGCCGTGCCGGCCGCGACGGCCTCGCGGCGGAGTGCGTGCTGCTGTACTCGTCGGCCGACGTGTTCAGTTGGGAGTCGCTCGTCCGCAAGAGCGCGGCGGAGTCGGAACTGGAGCCCGAGGAGCAGGAGCGGCTGATCGCGTCGCAGATGGAGCATCTGCTCTCGATGCGGCGCTACGCCCAGGCCGCCCGCTGCCGCCATGCCGCCCTCTCGGAGTATTTCGGGCAGTCTTACCCGGCCGCGGCCTGCGGTGCCTGCGACGTCTGCCTCGGCGAGACCGACAGCCTGCCCGACGCGACCGTGACGGCGCAGAAGATCCTCTCCTGCGTCGCCCGCGT